>CABZXV010000015.1 GCA_902529785.1 uncultured Pelagibacteraceae bacterium | reverse complement strand
ACTTAAAATCAGGATGGATGAAATACCAGTTTCATTAGCAATAGCTCAAGCAGCTAAGGAAACTGGATGGGGAAGTTCAAGATTTGCTCAAGAGGGAAACGCTTTATTTGGCCAGTGGACTTGGTCCGGTGAAGGTATTAAGCCACTAGATACTAAAAAGAATGAAAAACATAAAGTTGCTAAATTTAAAATTCTTAAAGCCTCTGTTAGGGCTTATCAAAGAAATCTTAACACTCACTCAAGTTATAAAGACTTCAGAATAGAACGTGCAATTCAAAGAGACAATGACGAAAAATTAAATAGTTTAAAACTGGTAAATTTCTTAGATAAATATGCAGAGACAGGAAAGGAATACACAGAAACTCTTAAAAAAATAATTAAACAGAATAATTTATATGATTTTGATGATGTTGAGATTTTGCCTACAAGTCTAAAAATGAAAAATTTAATTTAATTAAGTGTAAATTGAGTACCAAACCATCTCCACCCATCTTGATCATTCATTGAACAATTAATCCTACCTCTTCTTGGTAAAAATTTTTCTGTGAATACTACTTCAATTTTAGTATCTTTATATATAAGTTTAGAATTTTTCCACCTTCCACCTTCATTTGAAAAACAATTAATTAAATTTATATTTCTTTGTTCTTCAAAAAACTCAATGGACATTAAAGGAGGATTATTAGTATCAAGTAAAAACTTTTCATCTGGAATTAACGATTTATATTGAATTGGTAAAAGATTTATCAAAAAATTAAATCTTTCTAAGTCACCATATTTTTCATTTATTGGAAATCTAGGCAGTTCAAATTGATCTTTATTTAAATCTATTACACCAGAATGTTGACCAAAAGCGTACTTAAACTTATTAGAAATATATTTTTTTTGCTCTAAACTGTATTCACCAAAAGGATAAGAAAAAAAAATTGGATTATAATTAAGATTTCTTTTAAAAATATCTATGGACAAGTCAATATCTTTTTTAAAATCATCAAATTTATATTTTATTAAATATTCATGAGAGTGAGAGTGATTTCCTATAAATACAAACTCCTCTTTCGATAATTCAATTATTTCGTCCCAATCCATATAACCGTTTTTACCAACAGTTTCTGTTGACACAAACAACAGAAAAGGAATTTTACTTTTCTTTAGAATAGGCCATGCATTAATATAAAATGAAGAAAAAGCATCATCAATAGTGAGTAAAATTTTTTTTTTTTCACTGACTCTATTAAACTCAATATCAAAATCTTTTGGACTTAAAAATTCTAATTTATTCTCTTTAATTAGATTTAAATGTTTTTTAAAAACATTGATTCTTATATTGGTTGAGGGGTAATCGTTTTCCTCAAATCTATGGTACATCAGAGCCAATATACCTTTTTCATTAGGTTCATATTTTTTGTTTACAGTATCTGCATAAGCATTTAAAAAAATTAGATAAAAAATGATAAATTTAATTATTGATGCTGCTAATGAAAAAATTGTTTTTGCCATTGTTGCTGGAAACAAATCATATACCACGAGTCACCCAAACAGTAGAGAAAATTTTGACAAATTTATGAAATTAATTTTGGATTTTTTAACAAAAAAAAAAATTAAAATAGTTGATATTAGTAGAATTTTTGTGAATTTAGGCCCAGGCAAATTCACTACACTTAGAATTTCTTTATCAGTAGCAAAAGCAATATCTTTATCAAATAAATCTGATTTAATTGGTTTCAAATCAAAGGATTTAGTAAATAAAAATTACAAAAATTTGATCAAAATAAAAAAAAAAAAATTTTCAATTAAAGGTTTGATAAAACCTGTATATTCGAGTTAAAATGAATTATGACTGAAACTATAGAACAAATCTGTCAAAAAAAAGGTGTAAAACTCACGGATCAACGTAAAATAATCGCCAAAGTTTTATCAGAGGCTAAAGAAGTTTATGGAGAGTCAGATCATCCCGATGTTGATGAACTATATAAAAGAGTGTCAAAATTAGATTCAAAAATAAGCATTGCTACAGTCTATAGGACAGTCAAGCTTTTTGAGGAGTCTGGAATACTTACCAAACATGATTTTAAAGGTGGTAAAGCAAGATATGAAACAATAGTAGAAAGCCATCATGACCATCTCATTGATATTAAATCAGGAGAAATAATTGAATTCGTAGATGAGGAAATTGAAAAATTACAAAAAAAAGTCGCCGAAAAATATGGGTATAAATTAGTGGACCATAAACTAGAGTTATATGGAATTAAAAAAAATAAATAGTAAGTCATTATTTTAAAATAAAAAAATGTTAGAAAAAAAAATTTTCATTAAAACTTTTGGTTGTCAGATGAATGAGTATGATTCTAATAGGATTTATGACTCAGTTAGCAAGTTAGGATTTATTAAAACAGAAAACCAATCAAGTGCTGATTGTTATATTTTAAATACATGTCATATACGCGATAAAGCAAAAGAAAAAGTCTATCATGAAATTGGTAGAGTAAAAAAATTATACAAGAATAAAGAAAAACCAATAATGGTCATAGCAGGTTGTGTTGCACAAGCTGAAAATGAGGAAATGTTAAAGAGAGATCCATATATTGATATTATTTTAGGTCCTCAATCTTACCATAAGATAAATGACTTATTAAAAAAACATATTACAGACTTAAAACAAGAGGAAACTGAATTTGATACTATTTCAAAATTTGGATATTTTGATAATATTAAGAATAAAAATAATAAAATATCCTCTTTTTTAACCATTCAAGAAGGATGTGATAAGTTTTGTCATTTTTGTGTAGTTCCTTTCACTAGAGGTCCAGAATATTCTAGACCATTTCATAATATAATAGCAGAGGCAGAGCAATTGATAAAAAATGGTGCAAAAGAAATAACATTGTTAGGACAGAATGTTAATGCATATTCTTATCTAGAAAATTCAAAAGAATATAAACTCTCTCATTTAATAAATGATTTAAATCAATATTCAGAATTAGACAGAATAAGGTATACAACATCACATCCAAGAGATATGACAGATGACTTAATTGACTGTTATGCTTCAAGTAAAAAATTAATGCCCTTTGTTCACTTACCCATCCAAAGTGGATCTGACAGGATGTTAAAATTAATGAACAGAAAACATACAGTAGACGATTACTTAAATGTCTATGAAAAATTAAAAAAAATAAATAAAGAAATAGAATTTTCTAGTGATTTTATTATTGGATATCCGGGAGAAACCCAAAAAGATTTTGAAGAAACATTAGAACTAATTAAAAAAATTAAGTTTATAAATTCATTTTCTTTCATTTTTAGTCCCAGACCTGGAACAAAAGCATCAAAACTTCAAATGATCGAAAAAAATATCACCAAAGAAAGACTCACGATAATTCAGGATAAATTATTTAATAATCAAAAAGAAATTAACAAATCAAAAGAAAATCAACTAGTTAATGTGCTTGTAGAAAATAAAATTGAAAAACAAAATAAATTTTTTGGAAGAAATGAATATATAACACCAGTTATTTTTGAGGGAAGTGAAAGTCAAATCGGTAAAATTATAAAGGTCAAAATTCAAAGTAGCAACCAAAATACTTTATTTGGTCATGCAAATAATAAAATGAAAGCAGCATAAATTGAGTAGCACAAATAAAAAAAAAATTATTTCTGAGTTAAAATATGTGTATTCAGAAAACAACACCTTAAGCATAATATTTCAAAATAATGATTTATTACTAGGAGTATCAGGTGAGTTTAATAATAATTTAAAAGAGTTAGAAAAAATAACTGAAACTAATTTATATTCAAGAGGTAATTCTATACTTGTAAAAAGTAATACTGAAAAAAATAATATAGTTAAAAATGCTATTCAATTTTTGACTGAACAATATTTAAATAATGGAACAATTGAAAAAAAAGATATAATTTCTTCTATAAATAAATTTATGATTAACGAAAAAAATAATTCTGAAAAAAAAATTGAATATATTATTAAAACTCCCAAAAAATCTGTGATTCCAAGATCCGAGAAGCAGAAGGATTATGTAAGAGCATTGAAAGAGTCTGACATAATAATTTCAGCTGGACCAGCCGGAACTGGCAAAACATTTTTGGCTGTCGCTATCGCACTAACAATGTTGTTAGAAAAAAAAATTGACCGAATTATTTTATCCAGACCTGCTGTTGAGGCAGGTGAAAGACTTGGTTTTTTACCTGGTGACATGAGAGAAAAAGTAGATCCATATTTAAGACCTTTATATGACTCATTATATGATTTGTTAGATTTTGAAAAAATACAAAAGAAAATTGAAGTTGGAGATATTGAAATAGCTCCTCTAGCTTTTATGAGAGGTAGAACTTTGAAAAATTCATTTGCAATTCTTGATGAGGCCCAAAATGCGACAGATACCCAAATAAAAATGTTTTTAACTAGAATAGGAGAAAACTCCAAAATAGTAATAAATGGTGATCCTTCACAAATAGATTTACCAAATAAGTCGTTATCTGGCTTGAACAAATCAAAAAAGTTGCTTGGCCATTTGAAAGAAATATCTGTAGTTGATTTTGATCACAAAGATGTAGTTAGGCATCCACTTGTATCCAAAATTGTTAAAGCATATTCTGATCAAAAATCCACAGAATGATAAAGGCCAATCTAATATCTGATCATTCAAATTGGAAAAAAATTTTAAAAAAACCAAATGAATACTTGAAGAAAAGACTGAATGTATTATCAAAATCACCTTCATTTAGAGGAAAAAACCACGAATTTTCAATTCTTTTAACAAATAATAAAGAAATGAGGCATTTAAATAATAAATTTAGAAAGAAAAATAAAGTAACTGACGTTTTATCTTTTCCAATCAGAATTATAGGTAAGAGAAAACTGTATGTAGGAGATATAGCAATTAGTTATGAAATTGTTAAAAGTAGATCAAAAAAAACAAATTTTTTTTTAGAGTTTGATAAAATGTGGATTCATGGATACTTACATCTTATTGGCTACGACCATAAAAAAAATGATGATTTTAAAAAAATGCTTAGAAAAGAAAAATTAATATTGAAATATTTTCATAAAGTAAATTGACTTTATTAGATAAAAATAAAATTTTATTATTCTCATTTGTATTCTTATTAGGCTTTATATCTTCTTTTAGCTTACCACCATATAATTTATTTTTTATAAATTTTATTTCATATCCAACTCTTTTGTGGATATTATTATTTTATTCAAAACACAAAGTTACTTCATTTAATCTCGGGTGGACTTTTGGATTTAGTTATTTTATCTCAAATTTATATTGGATAACTAATTCCCTTACCTTTGAGGATATCTTTCGACCTTTAATACCATTTGCTTTAATTTTAATACCATTATTTCTAGGTCTATTTTATGGACTTTCGACTTTTATTTTTTCATGTTTAAAACCAAAAAAAAATTTTTTATCAATCCTAATATTTGCAACATCTTTGTCTATATTTGAGTATATTAGAGGTTCTATATTTGGTGGTTTTCCATGGAATTTAATTGCCTTTAGTTTTGTAAATTATTTAGAGTCAATCCAATTACTTTCTATAATTGGAACTTATACTTTTAATTCTATAGTAATTATTTTTTTTTTATTGCCAACTATTTTACTTTTCAATTATAAATTAAATACAAAGATATTAGTGTTGGTATTTTCTTTATTAATTTTTCTTGGTAATTTTTTTTGGGGCAAATCAAATTTAAGGGCTCATAAATTTACTGAGAGAGAAGATTTAGGATTTACTATTAAGATTATTTCTCCAAAAATAGATATAAATAGGTATTTTCAAAATGAAGATCCTAGTAAATTTATTTCTGAATTAATTAATATTTCTGAGCCTGATCCATCAAATGAAACATTATTTATTTATCCCGAGGGCATTCTCTCAAGTATTTATTTCGATGAACTGAAAACATATAAAACTCTTTTTTCAAATAATTTTTCAGATAAACATAAAATTATTCTAGGCATGAACTCATATGAAAATAATAAAAACTATAATTCTCTTTTATTTTTAAATAATAAACTTGATACCTTGGAAAAATATTACAAAAATAAATTGGTACCATTTGGAGAGTTTTTACCATTTGAAAAAATATTAGGAAATTTTGGATTAAAAAAAATTACTCAGGGATATGAATCTTTTTCAGCAGACAATCGTAGAGATATAATTAGTTTTAAAAACATTACTTTTTTACCACTCATTTGTTATGAAGTAATTTATTCTGGCAAAATAAACAAAAGTGAAGAAAATTATGATTTTATCTTGAATATTTCTGAAGATGGATGGTTTGGAGACTCAATAGGCATTAATCAACATTTTTCACACTCAATTTTTAGATCAATTGAGGAAGGTAAAGTAGTTTTACGTTCTGCAAACAATGGAATTTCAGCTTTTATAAACCCAAAGGGGCAAGTAATTGACTATATATTATCAACTGATAAGGGATTTATTGAAATTCAATCTTTTAAAAAGTCCAGTAAAACTATCTTTAACTCTTATGGTAACAAGATCTTCTTTTATTTTCTTAGTATTTATATTAGTTTAATTTTTTTTTTTAAAATACGGGGGAAACAATGAAAAAGAATTTTTTATTTACTAGTGAATCAGTTTCTGAAGGACATCCAGATAAAGTATGCGACAGAATTTCAGACATGGTTGTGGATAGTTTTTTAGCTTCTGAGCCGCAATCAAGAGTTGCTTGTGAAACTTTAACAACAACTAATAAAGTTGTGTTAGCAGGAGAAGTAAGAGGTCCGGAACTAAAGAAAGACGAATTAATTTCAAAAGTTAGAGATTGTATTAAAGATATTGGTTATGACCAGGATGGATTTTCTTGGAGAGAGCAAACAAAAATTGAAACACATTTACACGCTCAATCAGCCGATATTGCAATGGGAGTAGATTCATCAGGAAACAAAGATGAAGGTGCCGGTGACCAGGGAATTATGTTTGGCTATGCATGTAACGAAACAGATGTTTTGATGCCAGCACCAATTCATTATTCTCACAAAATTTTAAGGTTGATGGCTGAGGATAGAAAATCAGGTAAATTAAAAGGAATTGAGCCAGACTCAAAAAGTCAAATTACAATTGAGTATAAAGAAGGAGTGCCAGCTGCTGTGACATCAGTAGTAATTTCTACTCAACATTCAAAAGATGTTAACTTGGCGCAAGTCAAAGAACTTTGTTTGCCTTATATTGAAAGATCAGTACCTAAAAATTTATTAGGAGGTCTTGATGAAAAAGAAATTTATATAAATCCTACTGGAAACTTTGTAATTGGAGGCCCTGATGGAGATAGCGGTTTAACAGGTAGAAAAATTATAGTTGATACTTATGGTGGAGCTGCACCTCATGGTGGAGGAGCATTTTCTGGCAAAGATCCAACCAAAGTTGATAGATCAGCTGCTTATGCATCAAGATATTTAGCTAAAAATGTTGTTGCATCAAAAATTGCTGACAAATGTTTAATTCAATTAGCTTATGCTATTGGAGTATCTAAACCTCTATCTATTTATGTAGATTTATTTGATGATGATGAAGAGAAAAATATACATGTGGAAAAACTTATAAAAGAAAACTTTGATTTAAGCCCAAGAGGAATTAGAGAAATGCTTGGTCTTAATAAACCAATTTATGAAAAAACAGCAGCTTATGGACATTTTGGAAGAGTTCCCGAGAGCGATGGTTCATTTTCATGGGAAAAAACTGATAAATCTGAGGTTTTTAGTAAGTAAATATTGTTGAAAATCAAGCAAAAATAACTATATTTCAAGCACATTGTTGAAATTTCAAAAATGGGCTTAGGCCCATTTTTTTTTGGCTTAATAATTATGTTAAATAGAAGAGCAGATAAATTAGAACTGTTAAGAATTGCAGAAGCTGTAGCTTTAGAAAAATCAATTGATAAAGAGCTTATTATTAGTTCAATGGAAACAGGAATTGCTAAAGCTGCAAAATCAAAATTTGGATCTGACAATGAGATCAAGGTAGAAATTAATAGAGATAATGGAGATATAGGTATTTTTAGAAAATTGCTAATTGTTGAAAAGCCAGAGAACTCAAATATAGAAATTACTCTTGATGACGCAATAAAAATTAATGAAATAAACAAAGACAAACAAATTGGAGATGAGGTTTTACAACCTTTACCATCATTTGATTTTGGAAGAATTGCAGCTCAAACAGCTAAACAAGTAATAAGTTTTAATGTTAGAGAAGCTGAAAGAGAAAGGCAATATAATGATTTTATTGATAAGAAAGATACTATTTTAAGTGGGATTGTTAAAAGATTAGAATTTGGAAACGTGATTGTAGATCTAGGTAGAACTGAAGCAATAATTCAAAAAAATGAGATGATACCTCGTGAAAATATTAAAGCCGGTGATAGAGTAAAAGCATATTGTTTAGATGTAAGAAGGGAACCAAGAGGTCAGCAGATATTTTTATCAAGAGCACACCCAAAATTTATGGATAAATTATTTGTCCAGGAAGTTCCAGAAATTTATGATGGTTTGATTGAAATTAAATCTTCATCGAGAGATCCTGGTAGTAGAGCAAAAATTTGTGTTAAAGCGATTGATACATCATTAGATCCAGTGGGAGCATGTGTTGGTATGAGAGGTAGTAGAGTTCAAGCAGTAGTAAATGAACTTCAAGGAGAAAAAATAGATATTGTAAATTGGTCTGAGGATCCAGCTATTGTTGTGGCTAATGCATTATCACCTGCCGAGGTACAAAGAGTTAATGTTGATAATGAGACGAAAAAACTTGACGTTATATTAACCGAGGAAAATTTAAGTAAGGCAATTGGAAGAAGAGGTCAAAATGTAAGACTTGCAACTAAATTGTTAAATTATGAAATCAATATAATGACTGAACAAGAAGATTCTGAAAGAAGACAATTAGAATTCAAAGAAAAAACAGATAATATTGTAAAAAATCTAGAGCTGGATGAAACTTTGGGACAACTTTTAGTAGCTGAGGGTTTTTCTTCAATAGATGATATAAAAGACAGTAGTCCAGACGCTTTAGTTAAAATTGAAGGCATTGAAGAAGATACAGCTAAAGAACTTATAGAGAGAGCAAAAGAGTTTTATGATAAAGACCAAGAAGAAATATCAAATAGGATTAAAGATCTTGGACTAGAAAATGATCTCATAAATCATGAGGGACTTACTCCAGGAATGTTAGTAACTTTAGGAGAACAAAAAATTTTATCTTTAACTGATCTCGCTGATTTAGCTTCAGACGAACTTACAGGTACTTATGATATTGTCAAAGGTGATAGAATAAAAATTAGAGGTTATTTGGAAGATTTTGCTTTGACAAAAGTAGAAGCTGACAACTTAATTATGTCAGCAAGAGACAAAGTTTATAAAGATTGAGAGATGAAATATGGAGAAAAAAAAATTAAAGTTATCAATATCAGGAAGTTCAAAAAAAACTTTTAACAGCATAGAGCAGGCTAAATCAAAATCTAAGAATACTGTTGTAATTGAAAAAAAGAATACAAAATTTATTGGTAAATCACAGTTTTCAAGACAGAACCCAGACAATTATGCTGTAAACAAAAATACATCCTCAAGGCCAAACAGCTTTGCAAGACCATTGTCACCACCAACCTCAGATTTCGAAAAGAGAAAACTTGCAGAGCAAAGAGCAACAAGAAGATTAAAGGGAGAGACAGTACAAAAAGAAAATAAAAACAATAAAATTGGTGGAAAAAGAAGAGAGTTAAAATTAACAATTTCAAGAGCTCTAAGTGATGATCATGCCGAGACTAAATCAAGAAGCTTAGCATCTTTAAAAAGGGCTAAACAAAAAGAAAACAGAAACTTAAATCAAACAGATAACAAAGAGAGCTTTAAGCAAATAAAAAGAGAAGTAAATCTGCCGGAGATTATAACAATAAGAGAACTTGCTAATAGAATGGCTGAACAGTCTAGTAATATAATTAAGCATTTATTAGGAATGGGAGTAACAGTGACTATAAATCATACAATTGATGCTGACACAGCAGAATATTTAGTTAAAGAATTTGGTCATAATCCTATACGTGAAAAAAAAGCAGAGGAAATAATTAAAAAAATAAAAGAGGTAAAGTCAGAAAATTTAAAAAATCGTCCACCGATAGTAACTGTGATGGGTCATGTAGATCATGGAAAAACTTCTGTGCTTGATGTTTTGAGAGAAGCTAATGTGGTTTCAGGAGAGTTTGGAGGTATCACACAACATATAGGTGCCTATCAAATAAATCAGGATGAAAATAAAATTACATTTATTGATACTCCAGGTCATGCAGCCTTTACTGAGATGAGAGCTAGAGGATCTAAGCTAACCGATATAGTAATATTAGTTGTAGCAGCAGACGATGGAGTAAAACCGCAAACAATAGAGTCAATTAAACATGCTAAAGCTGCAAAAGTACCAATAGTTGTAGCTATAAATAAATGTGATCTACCTGAGGCAGATCCACAAAAAATTAAAAATCAACTATTAGAATATGAATTAATTGCTGAAGATTTATCAGGTGATACGTTAATGGTTGAAATCTCAACTAAAACAAAAAAAAATTTAGACAAATTAGTTGAGGCAGTTTTACTGCAGGCAGAGTTATTAGACCTAAAAACAGATTTTGAGACAAATGCCAAAGGTATTGTCTTAGAATCAAAAATAGATATTGGAAGAGGTCCAGTAGCAAATATAATAATAACTGCAGGTACTTTAAAAAAAGGAGATTATTTTGTTAGTGGATTAAAATGGGGAAAAATAAGAGCTATAATAAATGATCATGGTGAAAATATTGATATTGCAGAACCTGCAACACCAATAGAAATTATAGGTATTAATGGGGCAGCTAAATCTGGTGATGACTTTATAGTTTTGCCAAATGAAAAAGAAGCAAAATCTTTATGTGAAGCTAGAGTGCAAGAGTCAAAAGATGATAAAATATCCTTAAATTTTGTCACTCAAGACTCAGCCTTTCAAAATTCAGTTACTGAGGAATTAAATATTATTATTAAGTCTGATGTTCATGGGTCATCAGAAGCAATCAAAAATGCTATAGATCAAATAAAACATGATGAGGTAAAGCCCAAAATTCTTCTATCAGACATTGGTATGGTAACTGAAACTGATGTTACCTTAGCTAAAGCTTCAAAAGCAGTAATAATTGCATTTAATGTAAAACCAAGCAAAGAGGCAAAGAAAAGAGCGGAACAAGAAAAAATTTCAATTTCATCTTTTAATATAATTTATGAAGTTCTAGATTTTATAAAGGGAAAAATGGGTGGCTTATTATCGCCTGATATTGAAGAGAAAGTGACAGGTAGCGCTGAAATACTAGAAATTTTTAAGGTCTCCAAGGTTGGTAAAGTTGCTGGATCTAAAGTTGTAGAAGGTGAAATAACACAGGATTCTAGTGCAAGGGTGATCAGAGATGGTACTATAATTTTTAATGGTAAAATTGGCTCAATATTTAGAGAGAAAAATCAAACTAAACAAGTTTCAGCAGGTTTAGAATGTGGAATTACATTAAAAGATTTCGTAGATTTCCAAAAAAAAGATATTATTGAAGTTTATAATGCAACAATTACCGAGAGAACAATTTAAATGAAAAATTCAGGAAAACCAATAACACAGAGACAATTGAGAGTTGGAGAAATGATAAAGCAAGCTTTGGGAGTGCTTTTTATAAGAGATGAGGCTAAAATATCAAATTTATCTACTAGAGAAATAACTGTTACTGAAGTAAGAATGTCACCTGATTTAAAAACGGCAAAAATATTTGTAATGCCTTTAGGAGGAAAAAATTCAGATGAAGTTATCGAAAAGTTAAAAATGTCTTCATTTGTTGTAAGAAAAGTTTTATCAAAAAAGATAATTATGAAATTTTTACCAAAACTTTTTTTCGTTAAAGATGATTCTTTTGATTATGCTGAAAAAATAGAAAATTTAATTAAACAAACAAATAAATAAGGAAAAAAATGAGAGAAAAAGTAAAAGAACTTAAAATCCATGAAAATGATACAGGATCTTCAGAGGTTCAAATTGCTCAACTGACAGGAAAAATTGAGAGTTTATCAAAACATATAAAACAATTTAAAAAGGATAAGCACTCTTCTGTGGGTCTTTTAAGAGCAGTAAACAGAAGAAAAAAATTATTAGATTATCTTAAAAAGAATAATATCGAGTCTTATAAAGCAGTATTAACAAAATTAAATTTAAGGAAATAAATGTTTAAAGTAGTAAAAAAAGAAATAGAGATAAGTGGAAAAAAAATAAGTTTGGAGACAGGAAAAATTGCTAGACAAGCGGATGGAGCAATTATAGCTCAATGTGGAGAAACAGTGGTTTTAGCAACAGTTGTTGGTGCAAAAAAAGTAAATCCAGATATGGATTATTTTCCTTTATCGGTAAATTACCAAGAAAAGTATTATGCGGCTGGTAAAATTCCAGGTGGATACTTTAAAAGAGAAGCTAGACCAACAGAAAGCGAAACACTAATATCGAGATTAATAGATAGACCAATCAGACCTTTATTTCCTGATGAATTTAAAAACGAAGTACAATTATTACCAACTGTAATATCTTATGATAAGGAGAATGAACCTGATATCTTGTCTATCATAGCATCATCAGCAGCTTTAGCTATATCTGGAATGCCTTTCATGGGACCTGTAGGAGCCTCTAGAGTTGGCTTTATTAAAGGAAAGTATGTACTTAACCCATCAAAAAAGGAACTAGAGGAGTCAAAATTAGATTTAGTAGTAGCGGGAACCAAAGACGCTGTTTTAATGGTTGAGTCGGAAGCAAATGGTTTAACAGAGGAAGAAATGTTAAATGCTGTAAAATTTGGACATGAAGGTTTCGTCCCTGTAATAGAAATGATTGAAGATCTTGCAAAAGAATGCAGAAAACCTGAATGGATAGTCGAGAAAAAAGATCTTTCTGAGATAAAAAAGAAATTAGAAGAAGAATTTACTGTTGATTTGAAAAAAGCATTTTCTACTAGAGATAAACAGGATAGGTCAAATCAAATTTCTGAAATAACTGAAAAAGCAAAAAAGCTTTATGAAGAAAATGAAAATTACACCGATCTAGATGTAAATTCTCAACTAAAAAACTTAGAAAAGTCAATTGTTAGGACAGATATTTTAAAAAATAAAAATCGTATTGATGGACGTGGTCTTGCTGATGTAAGACCAATCATGTGTGAAGTGGGAATATTACCTAGAGTTCATGGCTCTGCTTTATTTACTAGGGGTGAAACTCAAGCAATCGTTACAACTACCTTAGGTACATCAGATGATGAACAAAGAATTGAGAGTTTAGATGGTCTTCAAAAAGAGAGATTTATGTTGCACTACAATTTTCCTCCGTTCTCAGTTGGTGAAACTGGTAGAATTGGAACTGGAAGAAGAGAGATAGGTCATGGTAAGTTAGCATGGAGAGCAATTAACTCATCACTTCCACCAAAAGAAAGTTTCCCATATACGTTTAGGATAGTGTCGGAGATTACTGAGTCTAATGGTTCATCTTCAATGGCAACTGTTTGTGGAACTTCACTTGCTCTTATGGATGCAGGAGTTCCTATCAAAGAACCTGTAGCTGGAATTGCAATGGGTTTAATTAAAGAGGGTGATGACTTCACTGTTTTATCAGATATTCTTGGTGATGAAGATCATTTAGGAGATATGGATTTTAAAGTTGCTGGAACTAAAGATGGTATCACATCTTTACAGATGGATATTAAGATAACTGGAATCACTTTTGAGATAATGGAACAAGCTTTAAACCAAGCTAAAGATGGGAGAATTCATATCTTAGGTGAAATGAATAAAGCTCTTTCAAAATCAAGAGATAATGTTGGTAAACACACACCAAAAATGGAAAAAATCACAGTTGATAAAAAAGATATCGCAGCAGTAATTGGTAAGGGTGGTGCAACAATAAGAGAAATTGTTGAAAAATCTGGAGCAAAAGTTGATGTTAACGATGAGGGTGAGGTAACAGTAGCAGCACCAGATGAAGAGTCTAGAAATGTGGCGATGCAAATGATTAAAGATATTACCGCTAAAGCTGAATTAAATAAGATTTATAACGGTAAAGTTATGAAAATTATGGAATTTGGTGCTTTTGTAAATTTCTTAGGAAAACAAGACGGACTAGTTCATATTTCAGAGCTTGCAGATAAAAGAGTTGCTAAAGTCACTGATGTTGTAAAAGAGGGTGATGAAGTAAAAGTTAAGGTTATTGGATTTGATCGAGGAAAAGTAAAACTATCTATTAAGCAAGCGTCTATATAGTTTTTAACTTTCTGGCACGAATAATAAGCAAAGACCATTGCTACAATATCTTTTTCCTCCATCAGGACCATCGTTGAAAACATGGCCATGATGAGCGCCGCAATTTGCACAACTATATTCAGTTCTCTTCATACCAAATGAATAATCAACTTTTGTTACAAATACTCCTGGTAGTGCTTCAGTGAATGAAGGCCAACCTGTTCCGCTGTCAAATTTTGCAGTGGAATCAAATAATTTCACACCACAGTTAGCACAATGATATGACCCTTTTCTTTTTTCATAGTTTAGTTCACTCGTTCCAGCAAGCTCAGTACCTTCCTCAAACATTATTATTTTCTGTTCCTCAGTAAGATCAGGATTTATTATATTGTATTCACTTTCATCTTTTTTTAATTTTTTTTTAAATCCAACTAAGTTGTTTGCTAAAGAGTTTAAAGGATAGATCAGTAATCCCAATAAAGATGTTGCTGCAATTTTTAAAAAATTTCTTCTCACAATAAATTGATCTTATTTAACTTTTTTTTTCCCTAATTTATTTATTAAGAATAAAGCTATCGCAGTCAATAGGGCAAAAACTTCTAATGCATGACCAGAACCTTCAAGGATTAGTTGTACAATAAAAAATATTATACAAACTACAAACCAAACTAATATAAGCATAACAATTGAATTTAAGATATATTTTTAGGATCTGGCATTCCTACTTTGTTATATCCAGCATCTACATAGTGAATTTCACCAGTTACACCTCCTGCCATATCACTCAAAAGATATAATGCAGAGTTTCCAACATCTAAATTATCTACATTTCTTTTTAAAAATGAGTGATCAGCATTCCATTTATATAAAAATTTAGCATCTCCAATTGCTGATGCTGCTAAAGTTTTAATTGGTCCCGCGCTTATTGCATTAACTCTTATTCCTTTAGCTCCTAGATCACGTGCTAAATATTTTACACTAGACTCCAATGCCGCTTTACAAACTCCCATGACATTATAATTTGGTATAGCTTTATTAGCCTCATAACTTAGAGTGATCATGCTACCACCCTCTTTCATAACTTTGGAAGCTTCCCTTGCAACTTCTGTGAACGAAAAGCATGAAATAAGCATACTTCTTTGAAAATTTTCTCTAGTAGTATTTAAATATTCTCCAGATAATTCAGATTTATCTGAAAATGCGATTGCATGGACAACAAAGTCTATCTCGCCCCATTGGAGTTTAATATCTTCAAATAGTTTTACTACCTCTTCTTTTTTTTCAACGTCACAACTAAAAGTAACATTTGAATTGAGTTTTTCTGCTAAAGGTACCACTCTTTTTTTAAGAGCATCACCCAAATAAGTGAAAGCTAATTCTGCACCTGCCTCAGCAAGTTTTTGCGAAATACCCCACGCAATAGATCTTTCGTTGGCAACACCCATTATCAGTCCTTTTTTTCCCTTCATTAAAGACATGAATTAAACTTTCTCAAAAATTAGTGTTGCATTTGTTCCACCAAAACCAAAACTATTAGACATAACTGTATTTAAAGTTGCCTCTGTTTCTGTGTTAGCAACGATTGGAAATTTTTTAGCTTCTTCATCCATTTCACTGATGTTAGCTGATCCTGCAATAAAATTGTTTTCCATCATAATTAAACAATATATAGCTTCGTGGACTGAAGCCGCTCCTAGTGGATGACCTGACAAAGATTTGGTTGAACTTATTTTTGGAATTTCATTTCCAAAAGTATCTTTCACTGCATTTAATTCTGTAATATCTCCAACAGGAGTAGATGTTCCATGAGTATTAATATAATCTATTTTATTTTTTGACGTTGCCATTGCCATTTGCATACATCTAACTGCTCCTTCACCAGATGGTGCTACCATATCATAACCATCTGAAGTTGCTCCATAACCAGTTAATTCTGCGTATATTTTAGCTCCCCTTGCTTTTGCATGTTCGTACTCTTCAAGAACAAGAACACCTGCACCTCCTGCAATTACAAAACCATCTCTAGTTTTATCGTAAGCTCTTGAAGCTTTTTCAGGCGAATCATTATACTTCGAAGATAGTGCAGTCATTGCATCAAACATAGCTGTCATTGCCCAATGTATTTCCTCACTACCACCTGCAAATACAATATCTTGTTTACCCATTTGAATTAATTCCATTGAATTTCCAATACAGTGACCACTTGTTGCACAAGCAGAACTCATTGTATAGTTAGTACCTTTAATTTTAAATGGAACAGCGAGTGTTGCGGACGCAGTACTTGCCATTGTTCTTGGAACTATAAATGGTCCCATCAATTTTGGAGTTTTAGCTCTAGTTTTATCAGCTGCTAAAATAACATTTTCTATTGAAGGTCCACCTGAACCCATAACAATTCCAGTTTTAAAATTACTTACCTCACTTTCTTCTAGTCCAGAATCTTCAATTGCTTCTTTCATTGCAATGTAATTATAAGCTGATCCTGAGCCCATAAATCTAATTGTTTTTCTATCTATGTGATCTTCAAGTTTTATATTTGGCTTTCCATGGATATGACTTTTTAAATTGTGTTCTTTATATTCTTCGGAAAAAGAAATACCTGACTTAGAATTTAATAAAGATTGACGAACTTCTTCCTGATTATTACCTAAACAAGAAACAATTCCTAAACCTGTAATTACTACTCTTCTCATTATTTAAATAATCCTACTTTTAGACCATCAGCTGAGTAAATCTTTTTATCATCCGCCAGAAGAATTCCATTTGCTAAGCCAACAGTTGTCTCACCTTTAATTAATATTCTTTTCATATCAATTATATATGTTGCCTTTTTGACATTCTTTAAAACTTCTCCAGTAAATTTCACTGTGCTTACCCCTAAAGCTCTTCCTCTTCCTGGGTTTCCAAGCCAACCTAAGTAAAATCCAACCAACTGCCACATTGCATCTAGACCTAAACATCCTGGCATAACTGGATCTTCTTTAAAGTGACAATCAAAAAACCATAAATCATCTTTAATATCAAGTTCAGCTTTCATCAATCCTTTGCCAAAAGCACCCTTATTTTCATCAATTTCAGTAATTCTGTCAAACATAAGCATAGGAGGAGATGGTAATTTTGCATTACCAGGGCCAAAAAGCTCGCCATTTGCACAACCTATTAAATCGTCATAATTAAAGGAATTTTTTTTCATAAATTTGTAATCTTATTACTTGATTTACCAACATTATAATATAGATATTCTTTAGAATAATTATAATTAGTAATGGCTTACGCTAAGCAATATATAGATAAACTGAGAAAATCAGGACTTCGACCTACAAAACAAAGAATTAAAATTTGTGAGGTATTGTTTGATACTGATAAAACCTTTCATTTTACAATCAAAGAATTGGTTAAAATCATTGAAAATCAAGCAAATATCAAGGTATCATTGGCAACAGTTTATAACACTGTGCACGCATTCATTATAAAAGGATATCTTAAGGAAATCCCTCTAAATTCATCACAAAGTTATTATGATACTAATGTTAGCCATCATCACCATTTCTTTGACGAAGAAGAAAATAAATTAATTGATATAGACCAAGATGACGTTGATGAGATTAACATTAGAAAAAAAATTCCAGGAAAAAAAATTAGATCAGTCGAAGTAATTGCTAAGATTGTAAGTGATAATCAATCTCAAAAATAATCCAATAATTTCAATACTTTAAAAATTATATTAAAACAGTTCTAAACTGTTGACATATATTTTATAACGATTATATAAAGCATAATTTAGAATCATTATTAAAAGTAGGAGTAAATATGTCATTAAAAGGTAGTAAAACAGAGGAAAATTTAAAAGAAGCATTTGCTGGTGAAAGCCAAGCAAATCGAAGATATCTTTATTTTGCTCAAAAAGCTGATGTTGAAGGTTTTAACGATGTAGCAGCAGTATTCAGATCAACCGCAGAAGGTGAAACCGGACACGCACATGGCCACTTAGAATATCTTGAAGAAGTTGGTGATCCAGCAACTGGTAAGCCAATCGGTGAAACAAAAGCAAATCTTGAGTCTGCAATTCAAGGTGAAACACATGAGTACACAGATATGTACCCGGGAATGGCTAAAACAGCCAGAGATGAAGGCTTTGATGAAATAGCTGACTGGTTTGAGACTTTGGCAAAAGCTGAAAAATCTCATGCTGGAAAGTTTCAAAAAACTTTAGAAAGTATTTCTTAAACAAAATTTGTGGACGATCCCCTCTCGTCCACAAACACTAAATAAAAAAATATTTCAATGAGCAAAGAAGGCAGTACCCAAGCACCCATTAGACATCCTTTAAAATTTAGAGATCCAGATTTTATAAATCCCGAAAAAATAGATCAGGAAATGAGAAGGGTCTTTGATGTTTGTCATGGATGCAGAAGATGTTTTAATTTGTGTGACAGCTTTCCAAAGCTATTTGATTTTATAGACGAAACAGAAGGCGGGGAAGTATCAGATCTTTCGAGTGATAAGTTTAAACCCGTTGTTGATGCTTGTACTCTATGTGACATGTGTTTCATGACTAAATGTCCTTATGTACCACCGCATGAATTTGATTTAGATTTTCCTCATTTAATGTTGAGATACAGAACTGCTCAAAGAAAAAATGGAGATATATCAAAAACTGCAAATCAATTAACTAAAATCGATAGAAATTCAAAGATAGGAATATTTTTCAGCTTTATAATAAATTGGATTACTGATGTAAAAAATAAATTTTCTAGAAAAGTTTTAGAATTTTTTACTGGTATAGATAAAAGAGTGATTTTACCAAGGTACAACAAAGAAACATTTTCAAAGTATTTTGAGAAATTCAAAAAAAATATTTTAAAAAAAAATAACGAGAGAAAAGTAGTAATTTACTCAACATGTTTTGTTAATTTTAATAAGAAAAAAACTGGTGAGGCGGCTTTAAAGGTACTTCATCACAATAATGTTGAGGTAGAACATTCTTATGCGGGCTGTTGTGGCATGCCTTACCTAGAGCAAGCCGATTTAGATCAAGTTACAAAACAAGCGCAACTGGTTTCAAGAGAACTAAATAAATATATTGAAAAAGGCTTCAAAGTCGTAACTTTAACAGCTAGCTGTGGGTTAATGTTGAAGTTTGAATGGCCTTTGTTAATGCCAAATGATGGAATAATTAAAAAACTTTCTCAAAACACTCTTGATATTGACGAATATGTTATGGATATTGCGAACAAAGAGGGTTTGGTTGACGGCCTAAAAGAAATTGATGGTGGAGTAACTGTTCATAATGCTTGTCATGCAAGAGCTCAAAATATGGGTAATAAAGCAAGAGACATGCTAAGACTGATTCCAAATATTAAATTAGATGTTGTTGAAAGATGTGCAGGGCATGGAGGAACCTTTGGAATAATGAAAGGAACTCATGATATTGCAAACAAGGTGGGCAAAACTACCGCAAGCACTGTTAAACGAAAAAATAATAAATATATGGCATCTGACTGTCCATTGGCTGGAAAACATATTAAGCAGCTAGCTGAAGATACAAATATAGTGAGTGATGAAGCTGTGCATCCAATTGAAATAGTCTCAAAAAGTTATGGATTATAGAATGTCAAAAGAACAAAAAATAATTACAAAAGAAGATCTTTTGCCTTTAGATGCTTATACAAAAGTTAGAAGGCAAATGAGAAAAGAATTAGTTGAATTTAAAAAGAATAGAAGAATTCTTCTAGGACCCTATGCAACATTTTATTTTGAGTGTTATGAAACGATGATAGCCCAAGTTCAGGAAATGCTTTATATTGAAAAAGGAGGTGATGAACAAATAGCTGATGAATTAGCTGCATATAATCCTCTGATACCTAATGGTAAAGAATTAGTTGCAACTTTAATGTTTGAGATTGACAATCCAATGATAAGAGCAGAATTTCTTGGAAAATTAGGTGGTGTAGAAAAAAATATTTTTATAAAAATTGATGATGAAAAAATATATGCTGTCCCAGAGATGGATGTAGATCGGACTTCAGATGATGGAAAGGCTTCATCTGTACAATTTATACATTTCAATTTTTCAGATTATCAAGTTAATAAGTTTAAAGATCACAATAATATTATTGAAGTTGGTATTGATCATAAGGAATATTCACATACAACTAAATTTTCAGAGGATAATATTAAAGCTCTTGCAGCAGACTTTAATTAACTATACCCCAAATATTATTATCTTTTATAATCCAACCCGAATAGTCACCAGTTTTAATGTTACACCATTTTTCTTCACATTTTATGACTTTTAGCAGACGTCCTTGGTCTAATTTTGCGAGTGGCTTTGAGTATTTTGTTGAGTTTTTAAAAAGTATCTTTTCATTTGTAGTGATTAATGAGCGAGAAGGTCTTAGTTGAGAAATATGAATCCAACCACTATTTTTTTTATGATCAATTATTCTTCTAAAATTTTCTTTTTTATCAATTACCTTAACAGGTAAATCAATTTTTCTATAAATATATTTAACAGGATGATCCAAGCTCGGACCATATCTTACATTAACCTTTTTATTTTTTAACATGAGAAAATAATTGTTTTCTTGAGCTGCCGATGAAATTGGTAAAAGAAAAAGAAATAAAAGTACTAAATATTTTCGCATATACATCCTTTTCTTTTTTTAAATAACACTTTTCTAAATTTAAGATTTAATAAATCTATAATTAAAATATGTGAACTTAAATCTTTCCCAACAATTAAAATTGATTTCAAAACTTCATTTGCTTGTAAGCTACCAGTCATAACTGCTGTTGGTCCCAATATACCATCAGTTTCACAATCTAAAACTCCCTCTGAAGGTTCCCCTTGATAAAAACATTTTAAACATGGACTTTTTTCTAAACTAAAATCAAATGTAAAAATATGCCCCTCAAACTTACTTATTGCTCCAATAATAAGTTTTTTTTTATATTTTATTGAAAATTTATTTAGAAGAAATTTTGCTTTAAAATTATCTGTACCATCAACAACAACATCATATTGTTTTAAGATTTTACCTAAATTTTTATCTTCTGCTTTAATTCTATACGTTTTTACTCTTACCTTTTTATTTATTATATTAATTTTTTTTTTTAAAATATTAACTTTATATTTTCCAATATCATCGGAAGTGAACATAACTTGTCGATGTAAATTTGATATACTCACTTTATCATGATCCATCAGACCAATTTCACCAATTCCTGCTCTACAAAGTAAATCAATAACAGGCGTTCCTAAGCCGCCACATCCAACAACTAGAACTTTAGCATTTTGGATTTTCTTTTGACCTAAAACACCAACTTTTTTTAAAACAATCTGTCTTGAATATCGCTCGAGGTCTTTGTTAGTAAACATTTACTATTTACCAGTAGATCCAAATCCTCCGGACCCTCTAATTGTC
>CABZXV010000014.1 GCA_902529785.1 uncultured Pelagibacteraceae bacterium | reverse complement strand
TAAATGGCTTACATTAGAAGTTGGAAAACCTTTGTCAGAAGCAAAAGGAGAAGTAGGAGGAGCAGCAGATATTTTTGAATGGAATTCTGAAGAAACAAAAAGAATATATGGTCAGATAGTTGAAAGCAGATTTGAACACACAAGAATGTATGTCAAATATGAGCCTGTTGGTGTTGTTGCAGGATTAATACCATGGAATTTTCCAATAGTTTTATCTTCTAGAAAAATTTCTACGGCTTTAGCAGCTGGTTGCTCAGTTATATGCAAACCAGATGTCATTACTCCAGGAAGTGTAATGGAATTAATGAATATTATAAATGATGCAGGAGTTCCTCCAGGTGTTGTTAATTTATTGTCGGGTGATCCAGCACAAATTTCATCACAACTTATATCATCTGATATAGTAAAAAAAGTTTCTATTACTGGATCAACTAGAGTAGGTAAACTTATTTTAAAACAAGCCGCTGAGAAAGTTCAAAGAGTAACAATGGAATTAAGTGGTCACTCACCTTTTATAGTTTTTGATGATGTAGATATAAACAAAGTTACAGATATGGCAATAACGGCAAAATTTAGAAACAACGGCCAAGTTTGCATATCACCAGCAAGATTTTATATCCATGAAAAGAAAAAAGATGAGTTTGCAAAAACATTAGTTGAAAAAGTTTCTAAACTTAAAATTGGAAATGGAATGGATGACGACACAATATTAGGTCCATTAACAACAGAAAAGAGATTGAATGAAATAGAAGCATTAGTCGAGAAAACAAAAAAAGAAGGAGCAACTGTTTTATGTGGCGGAAAGAGGCCTTCAGGTTTTAATAAAGGATATTTTTATGAACCTACTGTTTTTGATAATGTTCAAGATAACTTTACAATTGCAAAAGAAGAACCTTTTGGACCATTAGTTCCGCTACTAACATTTAAAGATACAGATGAAGTTGTTCAAAGAGCTAACGACAATGACTTAGGTTTGGCAAGCTATATTTATACAAATTCTTTAGAAAAAGCTCACAAAGTCTCAGAAAAAATGGAAACTGGAACATGTGCAGTAAATCATCCTACTATTGCGTTTGCAGAAGTTCCTTTTGGAGGTATCAAACAGACAGGTTATGGTAGAGAGGGTGGATCAATGGCTATCAAGGATTATTTAAATATTAAATATACTCATTTTGGTCTTAATTATTAATGAGAAAAAACAAAGTTAAACAAATGATGGCTGAGGGAAAGCCAGTTGTTAATGGCTGGTTACAAATACCTAGTACAGTATCTGCAGAAGTTATGGCGCATCAAGGTTGGGACTCCCTTACTGTAGATATGCAACATGGACTTGTTGATTACACAAACGCACTTCCAATGCTTCAAACAATTTCTTCAACTGATGTAACGCCTCTTGCAAGAGTAAATTGGAATGAACCAGGACAAATAATGAAAATTTTAGATGCTGGTTGTTATGGAATAATTTGCCCTATGGTAAGCAATAAAGAGGAGGCAGAAAGATTTGTACAAGCATGCATGTATCCTCCAAGAGGATATAGAAGTTTTGGCCCAGTTAGAGGATTAATTTATGGTGGGGCTGATTATGCTGATCATGCAAATGATGAAATTTTAAAGTTAGCTATGATTGAAACGAAGGAGTCATTAGATAAATTAGATGAGATTATGTCTACTGACGGTGTGGATGGGATATATATTGGTCCAGCTGACTTAAGTTTAGCGATTGGAGAAAAGCCTGGCTTTGACAGAGCAGAGGACACAAAAGCATATTCTGAAATATTAAGAATATTAGAGCATGCTAAAAAACATAATATCTTTGCAGGAATACATAATGGAACAACTGAGTATGCTCAAAAAATGATTGATAAAGGTTTTAATTTTGTGACTATAGGAGCTGATCAAAGAGCAATGAGTGCTGGTGCTAAAGCGATTGTAGAAAAAATGAAGGGCTCAATAAATAAAAAAGAATCTGAAACTTATTAATCTAGTTTATCAAGAAAGGACTCAAACTCTTTTTTATTTAAATTTGAAGACTGTTTTTTTCCTGGAAATTTTCCAGCCATAGAATCTTTTTTAAATGCCTTGAGAGCTCGAATTCTCTCAATTTTTATTTCATTTTTTAATTTTAATAAATTCCCATAAGCTTTTGAATGTCTTGGAGGGTTTAAAGTATCTCCACATATGTCTTCCATGAACAAATACATCACATCTGCTTTTTTTCCTGAACCTAAAGAAACTGTAACTATATTTGTTCTTTTAGAGATTTCTCCCATAACATTTTCTGGGATAACCTCACATTCAGCAGAAAAGGCTCCCGCATTTTCCAATCTTTTAAATTTTAAAAAAAGGTTGTGTGCCTCCTCACTATTTTTTCCTACTGCTCTTAATCCACCAATCCACGTAGATTTTCTTGGAACTAAACCAAGATGTCCCATAACTGGAACATCTTCATTAGCCAACATCTCTACTATTTTCATGCTTCTAGGAGTCATTACAGCGTCAGCTCCATTTTCTAAGGCTTCAAACGCTCCTCTCATTATATCATCTGAAGTGACAAACTTATTTAATACTAGTGCAGCAGTTAAAAATAGATTCTTTGATCCCTCTCTCACCTGTTTTACATTAAAAGCATTGCAGATTATCATGTCAAATCCAGCTATCTCTGCGGCCTCAGCTTCATCTAGTGTATTGGCTGTGACTTGAGTAAATTTTTTTTTTCCTTTTGCCTTTTTAAGATCATCAACTGTGAGAGATCTGTTGGCAGGTTGAGCAGCCCAAGTATAAATCTTTTTCATTTTATATTTTTTAATTCTTTATAGATATTATTCACTCTATGTACTTCTTGTGCAATATTAAAGTATCCTTCATATTCAATTTCATCAGGCGATACGTCAAAATGATAATGTCCAGCGTCATTTTTATGCTCATATGAGTGGAAGTGAGTATGCTCTCCAGAATCTCTTAAATTTAATTCTCCCCCCGTTGGATCACCAGTCCATAAAACAGTATAGCATTGTAATTTTGGTCCAACAGGCTCATAAAATTGTAGAAAGTCTTTTGTGCATTTCATCAATTGTGGATCATAATATTCATGTTTTATATCCTTATAATCTGGTTGTACGTGTGATCTTATTTTTCCATTCAAAACTCTAAATACACCAGCAAGAGCAATATGATTTTTATACCCAATTTTAAGATTGTCAGAAAGTGCTGTTCTAATTGATTGAGGTAATGAACCTTGATTTCCAGTTCTTTTTTTTATGTTTAAATAAATAACTTTTCCCTTAACACCATCTGAGTAATAAATGTTACCAAGCCCACCATGTTTGCTTGCAGTATAGTCCTCTACTATACATTCTTTATCCTTCCCTACCCTGGCAATTATAGACTTATTTTCTTTTGTTATTAAGTTTTCATTTATAACTAGTTCTCCACAGTGTCCATCGAGGCAAGACATTGCTCCAGATCCTGCTCCAAGTGCATATGATTTTTCTGATCCAATCATTTTTGAGATTTCAGCATAATCAAATTCAGTTCCAAGATATTTAGGATCGTGCATGTAGGGCTCTCCTCCGACATCGATTATCCTTTGGTTGCCACTCATGCCTTCAGACGGACAATCCCAATTTCTTAAATTTGGGCAATCAATTACTTTTGCTTTCACACTGTCATAATTCTTTGACAGACCTTTTTCTAATGCGTTTGATATTTCTTTTAACTCAAATTTTTTGAAAATTCCTTTTTCTATTTTTAATTTCATATATTAATTAGTTACATAATATATTGCATAATTTTTTTACATAAATATATTTCGATTTTAAATATGAATAATAAAGATTTAAAAGTTGCAGTTCTTGGTGCAGGAGCAATGGGTTGTCTATTTGGAGGTCTTCTAGCAGAAAAAGGTCTTAATGTAACGCTCATTGATGTTTGGAAAGAGCATGTTGAAGAAATTAATAAAAATGGTCTTAAAATGGATGGCCATGGTGGCGATAGATTTATAAGAATACCTGCAACATCAGATCCATCTACAATTGGAAAAGTTGATGCTGTAATAGTAATGTGTAAAGCAACAGCTCTAGAACCAGCTTTAAAAAGTATTAAAAACATTATTAGAGATAAAACAGTTTTTATGTCTTTTCAAAATGGAATTGGACATGAAGCTATAATTAAAAGTATTGTTGGCGATGAAAAGGTAATTGGAGGAACAACAACTCAAGCATCAAATATCTTAGGCCCTGGTCATATTATGAATCATGCAGCTTTACCTTCTTGGATTGGAGAATATGATGGTGGAATAACAGATAGAATAACAGAAATTGCAGACACATTTACAGCGCATAATTTAGAAATGATTGCAGCTGAGGATGTAAAAAAAAGAAAATGGATGAAACTTTTTGCTTTAACCGCAATTGGTCCACTTTCAGCTATTTTTGATCTACATCATACTGATCTTTACATAAATAATAATGCCAATGACGTATCTAGAAGTTTAGGTAAAGAGATTATTTTAGAAACAAGGGAAGTTGCTTTAGCAGATGGCGTTAATGTTTCTGAAGATGAGTGTTTATTTATGTTTAATAAAATTGTTGATTCAAAACAAACAAACAAGTCCTCAATGGCTTTTGATGTACTTTACAAAAGAAAAACTGAAATTGATTTCATAAGTGGAGCTGTATCTAAAATAGGAAAAAAACATGGAATAGCCACACCTTTAAATGATCTTATGTACAAAATGATTAGAGTAAAAGAAGGTATGTACAGCTAAATGCTGAAAATTAACAAACTAAAGAAAATTAAATCAAACTTCCCGGTCATTGTTGGAGAACAAATAATCAGTAAAAAAGTCTGCAATTCGTTAATTAAAGAAATAAGTAATTCAAAAAATTTCGATGATATGATTATGGGTGGCAGAAGTAGGATTAACAAAGGGTCAAAAAATTTCAACAAATATATTTCAACTTCTAAAGTATCAAAAAAACTTTTTGCTACTTTCAATACAGAATCATTTTATAAGAAAATTGATAAGAAATTTAAAACAGAGTTTAAGGCAAATACATGGGAAAGTTTGTTTAAACCAAAAATATTTAATAAAAAAAAATATACATTAAAAAGAAAAGTAAATTCTAAAGAGCTAAAAAGATTGCTAGGTAAAAATTATAAAAACCCAAATTTAAATCTAGATATTGATTTTTCAGTATCTAAAGGAGGGTATAGATTGAGACCGCATAGAGATGATATCAATAGAATATATAATTTTTTGATATATTTAACTGATATACCAAAAAAAAATGGAGGGTCTCTTACTCTATACAAAAAAAAAGCTAACAGAAACCTTAGAAAAAGTTTTAGAAGATTTCCCAAAATTAATGAACTTAGTAAAATAAAAGAGTTTACCCCAAAAAAAGGGCGTATTATTTTCTTTAAATCTACTCCCAACTCTTATCATGGAGTAACAAGATTTAAGGAAAAAAACTGTCCAAAAAGATTTTTTATTTATGGAAGTTATGCATTTGATAAACCTGTTATATGGAAATATAAAAATTTTGAATATCACCCACATATAGTTGCGACGAAAAAAAGAATGCTTACATCTTTTCATGATTCAAATTATCTGCTAAAATCTTTTAAACATGCAAGTTAGTAGCAAATTAAAGAAAATTTTAGACAGAGATGGATACCTAAGAATAAAAAATATTCTTAATTTCAACAAAGATTTAAAGCCTATCTTAAACGATATGGAATATGTAATGGACAATCTAGTTAATAAGTTTGCACCCAGACATATGAGAGAAAAAGTTTTTAAATATGATTTTAAAAGAAAATATACCTATATATCAAAATTAAATATTTATGATCTTGATCAGCATTTTAATACCAGACTACCTAGAGATAATGTGAAAAAAGATAGTGATTACTTTGCATCACAATCTTTATGGAATTTAATAAACCATAAAAAAATTTTGGATGTTGTAGAACAATTAATAGGATCTGAGATTCTTTCTAATCCTGTTCAGAATACAAGAATTAAACAACCGGAAAATAAATTGCCTAAACAGTCTGTTCATGATGGGCTTTCAGGTAGAACTCCTTGGCACCAAGACGCAGCAGTATTATCATCTGTTGGACAAAGATTGACAGATATGGTGACCGTTTGGATACCATTTACAAAAACTACCAAAAATAACGGATGCATGATTACCGTTAAAGAAATAAACAAACTGGGTTTATTAAATCATGTGTCTGGATATAAAGGTCAGGTCGAGATAAAAGGTAGTAAATTACTTGATAAATTTAAGCCAATTTTTCTGGAAGCAAATGTGGGTGATATAATTATTTTACACAAACACTCTATACATTGTTCTTTACCTAATAGATCTAACGATTTTAGAATAAGCGCTGACTTAAGATATAACAGAGCTGGGACTCCATCAGGTAGAAAACCTCTACCAAATTTTTACGTGAGAAGTAGAAATAAAAAAAATATTACTATTCATAATTATAAGCAATGGATCTCTTTATGGGAGAAAGCTAAAAATAAATGTATACCAAGAAAATATGCATTTAAATATCCACTTCCAACATTTAAAAATAGTAAAAGAGATCTTGCTAGATTAATATAATTTCATTTTTAAATTATGAAAAAAATTCTTATTGTCCAACCTATTCATGAAAAAGGTATGGAATTATTAAAAAGTAATAGTAACTATACTTACGAGGTAGTTGAGGATTTAAGCGTTGAAAACGTTAAACAAAAAATTATAGATGCTGATGCAGTGTCTTTAAGAACATCAATTTTGCCTGCAGAAGCAATTGAAAATGCAAAAAAACTTAAAATAATTTCTAGACATGGAGTTGGTTACGACAATATTGATTTAAATAGCTGTAAAAAAAGAAATATTGATGTGGCGATAACTGCAACAGCAAACGCTGTAGCAGTTGCAGAACATGTTCTTTTCATGCTTTTAAGTATATCAAAAAGAAAAGGTATGTATGATCAATCAGTCAAAAGTGGAAAATTTACTGAGAGAAATAAGCTTCCAAAAACAATAGAGATTTGGAACAAAAATATTCTTATAGCTGGTTTTGGAAGAATTGGAAAAGCATTGATTAAAAGATGTTTAGGATTTGAAATGAATGTTTTTGTTTATGATCCATTTGTAGATGCAGAAACAATAAGCAAAATGGGTGGAAAAAAAGTTGAAGATTTATCAGAAACTATAAAAGATATGGATGCTGTGTCACTCCATATACCTTTAACTGATCAAACTAAAAATATCATAAATTATGAACTTCTTAAAACTATGAAAAAAAATTGCATTATCATAAATGCTGCAAGAGGTGGAATTATAAATGAGAAAGACTTAGATAGAGCATTAAAGGATAACCTAATTTTTGGAGCAGGTATCGATGTATTTGAAGTAGAGCCTCCAGAAGCTGACAATCCATTATTAAAAAATGAAAAAGTTTTCCTTAGCCCTCATGCAGCAGCGTTTACTGAAGAATGCATGACTAGAATGGCAATAGAAACTATACAAAATATTTTCGATTTTTTTGATGACAAACTTGAAGATAGTAAAAAAGTAAAATTATAGTTTATCAATCTCTAAATTTGATTTCTTTAAAGTATCTGTAATATATTTATAACCCATAATTGCATACTCAAGAGGATTTGCTTTTTGTGGATCTTGCTCAGCCTCCACTACCAGCCAACCCTGGTAATTATTTTTTTTCAAAATATCAAACAGAGGTTTATAGTCGATACACCCATCGCCAGGCACAGTAAAAGCACCTTCTAAAAAAGCATCTCTAAAACTTAAATCTTCAGAAAGGGCTTTTTTTAATACATCTTCTCTAATATCTTTGCAGTGAATATGGATTACTCTTTCTTTAAATTTATTGATTATATTAATAGAATTTCCCCGAGCAAATAGCATATGACCAGTATCTAAAGTTAATTTTACACTGTCACCTGTATTTTCTAACAACCTAATAGTTTCTTCCTCCGTTTCTATTACTGTGCCCATGTGATGGTGGTAAGCTAATGGCATACCTTCATCTTCAAGATATCTTGCAAGTTCAGATATTTTTACACAATAATCTTTCCATTCATCATTGGACATTTTTGGTCTACTAGATAGTTTTTTTTTTGGATTGCCTTGTATTGATTCAAAAACTTCAGCAAATACAATACATGGAGCCTCACAGTCTTTAAATAATTGAAGTTGGTTTTGAATTAATTTTTTTTCTTCTTCAACAGAATTTTTTCTAAGATTTCCGCTATACCATCCAGAGCATAATTTTAAATTATACTTTTCTAGTTTTGGTATTAATTCCTTGGATGTTTTTGGAAATTTTCCACCTGACTCTATACCTGTATATCCAGCTTGACTTGCCTCCGATAAACATTGTTCTAGAGGAGTGTCTCCACCCAGTTCAGGCATGTCATCATTGCTCCACGCTATTGGTGCTATCCCTAATTTTACTGACATATTTTTTATATTTGCTAAGATATTTGATCATGAGATTAATTAAAGGCAAAAAAATCAAATTAGGTATTGTTGGCGGTGGTCCAAAATCATGGATAGGACATGTCCATAGAATATCCTCAAGATTTGATGACGAATATGAAATTGTCTCAGGAGTTTTTTCAAGAAATTCAAATATTTCTAAGACTTTTGGAAAAAAAATAGGAATTGATAAAGATAGATGTTACTCAAATTATCAAGAAATGGCTGATAAAGAGGCTCTAAGACCTGATGGTATTGAGGTCGTGGCAATTATGACTCCACCCTCAAGTCACCAAATTATTGCAGAAAAATTTATAGATAAAGATATTCACATAATATCTGACAAGCCATTTGCAGGTGATCTATCACAAGCAAAAAAACTTTTTAAAAAAATTAAATCAAATAAAAATATAAAATATGCTTTAACTCATAATTATTCAGCATATCCAATGGTTAGGGAAGCAAAGGTATTAGTTGAAAAAGGAAAAATAGGAAAAGTTGAGTATGTTAATGTAGAATATGTTCAAGACTGGACCGATGGTAAAATAGTTGACAAAAAAAATGCAAAAAAAATATTAAAATGGAAAATAAATAAAAAAATAGTTGGGACCTCAGCAGTTTTAAATGAGATTGGATCTCACGCTTATCACATAGCATGCTATGTTTCTGGATTAAAAGGTAGAAATGTGTTTGCTGATATCAAACAAGTTTCAAAAACTGTTAAAATGGATAACAATGCTCAAGTAATGATTAACTTTAATAACGACGCAAAAGGTATACTTTGGACAAGTGTTATGGCAAGAGGCGGTGTTTATGGTTTAAGGTTTAGGATATTTGGCACAAAAGGCAGCATAGAATGGGTTCAAAATGATCCAGGCTATCTTAAATTTAATCCATTAAAAGGTGCTGTAAAATTTTTAGAAAGAGGTTTTTTTAATGCAGAATTATCTAAAAACTTTTCAAGAATTAAATTTGGACATCCAGAGGGTTATTTAGATGCTTTTGCCAACATTTATAAAGAATTTGCAGCATCATTAAGAACTAAAGCTAAAAAAAGATGGTTTTTTCCAAATGAATATGAAGGACTTGAAACCGCAAAGTTTATTGAAGCATGTAAAATTTCAAATAAAAGAAAAGCGTGGATAAAAATAAAATAAAAGTTGCTTTGCTTGGTCTTGGCAGGATTGGCCAAATGCATGCGAAAAATTTAATTGAAAATAGAGAATTTAAGTTAAAATATGTCTTTGACCTAAACAAAAATTTATTAAAAAAAATCTCTAATAAATATAATGTTGCCTCAATAAATAAGCCTGATCTGGCTTTCAATGATAAAAATATTGACTGTATATTTATTGCGTCAAGCACACCTACACATTTAAAATTTATTGAGCAAGGTGTAAAAAAAAATAAAATTATTTTTTGTGAAAAACCTTTAGATCTGAATATAAAAAAAATTAATTTTTGTCTAAAAAGAATAAAAAGGCTTAAACCAAAAGTGCAAATGGGTTTTAATAGAAGATATGACGTTGGACACCATTCATTAAAACAACATTTAAAACAAAAAATTGGAAGATTAGAAAAAATTATAATTACCAGTCGAGATCCCTCTCCTCCTTCACTTAAATATTTAAAAAGTTCTGGTGGGATATTTAAAGATATGATGATTCACGATTTTGATCTTGCAAGATATTATTTAGGAAAAGACGAATTCCAATCAATTTTTGCTATTGGCAGTAACTTATCGGATAAACGTTTTAATAAAATTAATGATTATGAATTGGCAACGACAATACTCAAATCCAAAAAAGGAGTTCAATGTATTATTACAAATTCAAGACATTGTAGCTTTGGATATGATCAAAGAGTAGAATTATTTGGAAGTAAAGGAATGCTTGTTTCAGACAATAAAAGAAATGATGAAATAAATTATTTTTCAAAAGCCTCAACAAACAGTAAATCACCTCTTCTTCACTTCTTTATTGAGAGATATTCAGAGGCTTTTAAACTCCAATTATTCGATTTAGCAAAATTTTGTAAAAAAAACATAAAACCCAGAGCAGTTTTTGAAGATGGAAGAAAATCAATTATATTGGCAGAGGGAGCAATGAACTCTATCAAGTCAAAAAAGTTTGAAAAACTAATTTATTAAAATTTAAATTCCTTCTATTTTTTTGTCTCCTGATTTTTTGACAAAATATATTCCAAGTATGACAATAAATAATGAAATTAATATTTTTGAAGTAACTAATTCATTAAGAAATAAGTACCCAAGAATTACTCCAAATATTGGTATTAAGTAAGCAACTTGGCTTTGAAAAACTAAACCGTTTCTTTTCAATATCATAAATCTCAATAACCAAGCTATACCAGTAGGAAATACTCCAAGATATACTAAAGATAAAGTTGACTCTAAAGATGGATTTAAATTCCAAGGTTGTTCTATAATTAAAGATATTGGACAAACAAATATTGTTCCCCAAATTAAAATTGATGCAGTAACATTTTCATTTTTTTTATGACTTATTTTTAAAGTTAATATTCCCCCAATTACATAAAATGTTGAACCAACTAATATCATTAAAGCAGAAAATAAGTTTTCATCATTAATTAATAGATTTTCAGAAAAAAGATAAACTATTCCTAAAAATCCTAATATTATTCCTAATATTTTAACTAAATTAATTTTTTCTTTATCTATAAACAAATGAGCTAAAATTGTTGCACTAATAGGAGTGGTAGACATTAATATTGCTGCTAAATTACTTTGGACTTTTTGTACCCCGTAAGCAATTAAAAAAAATGGAATAACTAAATTTATGACTCCAATTGCAGCAAACCATTTCCAATCTTTTGAAAAGACTTCAATTTTAATTTTTTTATAAAAACACAATAATAAAACTGGGATCATTCCAAAAAAAATTCTTAAGAACGCTATCGTTATTGGACCGTAAGAGTAAGTTGCAATTTTAATATTGAAAAAAGCTGAAGCCCAAATAAGTGATAACAAAACTAATATGAAATAATCAGATGTTTTTGGTGAAGTCATTCTACACAATCCTTAACTACTCCATTAGTTAAATTAAGCAGTTCGTCAAAACTTATTTTAAAAATACAGTTTGGATGTCCGGCAGCGGCATATATATTTTCAAATCTATTTAAAGACTCATCTACAAGAATTTCTAATTTATTTTTATGACCTACAGGTGAAACTCCTCCTATAGTATAACCTGTTTGATCTTTAACCTCATCAGGAGATGCCATACTCAAATCTTTACTATTAAAAATTTTTTTTAATTTATTCAATGAACATCTTTTATCGCCTGATACTAAACAGAGGAAAAAATTACCATTATTCCTTAATAATAAACTTTTAACAATTGAACCGACGTCAGTATTTAGTGAATTTGCAGCATCATTTGCAGTTCTTGCGGTTTGTTCTAATTCGATTACCTCTATTTCACTATTAAATTTTTTTAATGCCTCTTTTGCTCTTTTAACTGGTTCTTTATTAAGTGCTGACATTAGTACAACTCTCGATTGATTGAAAAATTGTGATTTTTAAGGTTAATATACATGTAATTTAAGCATAACTGATATCTATTTTATAGACATTATTTATCTTTTCTTAACTGATAAGAGAACAAGAAAATTTATAGGAGATAATATGAGCGCCAGGGACGTATTAAAACAAATTAAATCTAAAGATGTAGAATATATTGATCTTAGATTTACAGATCCAAGAGGTAAACTTCAGCACCTTACAATGGACAAAACGATAGTTGATGAGGATATGTTAAATGAGGGAGTTTTCTTTGATGGCTCCTCGATTGCTGGATGGAAAGCAATTAACGAGTCTGATATGATATTAAAACCAGATTTAAATAGAACAGTAATTGATCCATATACATCACATAATACAATGATTTTATTTTGTGATATTTTGGATGCTGTTAAAAAAGACCCATACGAAAGAGATCCAAGGGGAATAGCTAAAAAAGCAGAAGCATATTTAAAAAAAACTGGAATTGGAGATAAAGCTTACTTTGGTCCGGAACCAGAATTTTTTGTTTTTGATGATGTAAAAATTAAAAATGATATGAATGAAACTGGTTTTTCAATCGATAGTTCTGAAGGACCTTACAATTCAGGAAAATCATACGATAATGGTAACATGGGCCACAGACCTGGCGTTAAAGGAGGATATTTTCCGGTACCACCAGTTGATAGTGCACAAGATATGCGAGGTGAATACTTAAAAGGTCTGAGAGATGTAGGTATCACTGTTGAAAAACATCACCACGAAGTTGCACCAAGCCAACATGAACTAGGAATGTTATTTGGAACATTAGTTGATCAAGCTGATAATGTTCAACTTTATAAATATGTTGTTCAAATGGTTTCACATTCGTTTGGAAAGACTGCAACCTTTATGCCAAAACCAGTTAAGGGTGACAACGGATCTGGTATGCATACTCACCAATCAATTTGGAAAGGTAAAACCCCAGTATTTTCTGGAAACAAGTATGCCGGTCTATCTCAAACAGCTCTTTATTATATTGGTGGTATTTTAAAACATGCAAAAGCAATTAACGCTTTTTCAAATGCTACTACTAATAGTTATAAAAGACTAATCCCAGGATTTGAGGCACCAGTTTTACTTGCATACTCTGCAAGAAACAGATCTGCATCATGTAGAATTCCAATCACTTTAAGCAAAAAAGGTGCGAGATGTGAAATAAGATTCCCAGATGCTTCGGGTAATCCGTATTTAACATTTGCGTCTATGTTAATGGCAGGTCTTGATGGAGTTAAAAATAAAATTGATCCAGGTAAATCTTTCGACCAAGATCTATATGCATTATCTGAAAAACAAGTTAAAAAAGTTCCTACTGTTTGTGGATCATTAAGAGAGGCAATGGAAGCTCTTGATAAAGATAGAAACTTTTTAAAACAGGGTAATGTATTTACTGACGATCAGATAGATGCGTACATTGAATTAAAGTATGAGGAAATTCATAATTTTGAACATACGCCGCACCCTATCGAATTCGATATGTATTATAGCTGTTAATAAGTTTTATTTTTGGTAATACCTGCTGTAATAGCAGGTATTCCCTATAAGAAATTCTCATTTCATTTAATTTTGTTATTAAAATGTATGACAAAATTTATATCTTCTTTAAAAAACATCATTGGTTTCAAGAGGCCAAACAATAGAAAAATTAAAAAGAAGAATAATAAAATTTATTCAATGAATAAAAGAGGACAATATTGGTTTATTTCATATTACCAATAAATATTATTAAATTTTAAAGGACTCTCCACATCCACATCTTTCAGTTTCGTTTGGATTGTTAAAAACAAACTGAGAAGAAAATTCTTCCTGTTTATAATCCATTTCTGTACCAAATAAATACATCACAGCCGCAGAGTCTATAAATACCTTTACTCCTTTATCCTCTATTACTTCGTCATTAGGGTTAATTTTGTTGGTATATTCCATTACGTATGACATGCCTGCGCAGCCTCCAGACTTAACTCCAACTCTTACTCCAATAGATTCATTGCTCGCAGATGACATGATTTCCTTAATTCTTCTAGCCGCTTGATCGCTTAATGAGATTATTTGTTTTGTCATAAGTTTAATTCTAATTTAGCTGCTTCTGACATCATTGATTTATCCCAAGGCGGATCCCACACTAAATCTAAATCAACTTTATCAACTTCATCTATTTGCATAATACTATCTTTAACCTCTTTAGGCAAACTCTCTGCAACTGGACAATTGGGAGTAGTTAAAGTCATTTTAACGCTAACATTTTTTTGATTTACATTTATATCGTATATTAATCCTAATTCATAAATGTTTACTGGTATCTCAGGGTCGTAAATTTTTTTTATTTCGTTTATTACTTTTTCTTTTAATTCCATAGTTAATCTTCTGTACTTGCTATTTCTTGGGAATTATTCATTGCCGATGTTAGTGTATGCCAAGATAAAGTTGCACATTTTACTCTCATTGGATACTGTTTTACTCCAGATAAACACATCAATTTTGTTTTTTCATCTTCGTTTAAAAGCTGTGTAGTTAATTCATCTTTCTCTTTTATCATGTCCAAAAAGTCTGTAACAATCTCTTTTACTTCTCTTTCTTCTTTTCCTCTTACTAGATCAGTCATAATTGATGCTGAAGCCATTGTAATTGCACAACCATTTCCTTCGAAAGAAATATCTTCAACTTTATTATTATCATTTAGTTTTAAATATATATGAACATTGTCTCCACATAATGGATTATTTCCTTTTGCATCCCTAGTAAAATTATCTGTTTTTCTTAAATTTCTAGGATTCTTTCCATGCTCCAAAATAATTTCTTGATACAATTCTTTTAAGTTCATTTTAAATTAAATATCTTTTTGCAGTTATTTATTGAGTTATTAAGTTGATCAATGTCATCTTTGGTATTGTAAACTCCAAAAGATGCTCTAGCAGTTGCTGTTAGACCTAATTTCTCGTGAAGTATTTGACAACAATGATGTCCGGCTCTAATTGCTACCCCATCCTCATCTAAAATTGTAGCTATATCGTGAGGATGAATGCCTTCTATAGTAAATGATATAACTCCACCTTTGTTTTTAGGATTACCTATAATATTTACAGAATTATTCTTACCCAACAGATCAACAGCATAATCAAGCAATTCTTTCTCGTGCTTTTCAATGTTTTCAATTCCAATTTTTTCAAGAAATTTAATAGACTCGTTAAAAGCAATAACTTGAGCTGTTGCCATCGTTCCTGCCTCATATTTATTTGGCAATTCTCCATAAGAAATACCCTTTTTCTTTACCTCTCTAATCATTCCCCCACCACCTTGATATGGGGGAAGATCTTCTAACCATTTTTTTTTAGCATAAAGCACACCAATTCCAGTAGGACCGTACATTTTATGACCTGATATTGCATAAAAATCGCAATCTAGATCTTGCATATCTAATTTTAAATGAGGTGCTCCTTGACAGCCATCAACTAAGACTGGAATACCTTTAGAATGAGCAAGGCTTACAACTTCTTTGATTGGAAGTATTGCTCCAGTCACATTCGATAAATGTGTCACACAAATAATTTTAGTTTTATCAGTTATTTTTTTTGCAATTTCTTCCAATGTTACTTCGCCCTGGTCGTTTACTTCCGCAAATTCAATATTTATTTTTTTTGATTTTCTCAAAAAATGCCATGGAACATAATTAGAATGGTGTTCTAATTCTGTAATTAATACCTCATCACCTTCTTCAAGATATTTTTGACCAAATGTATTTGCTACAAGATTTATTGCCTCTGTTGCACCTTTTGTAAAAACAATTTCATTTTTATCAGATGCATTTATATATTTTTGAACAGAAGTTCTTGTTTGCTCATATAAATTTGTTGCCGCAACTGCTAAATAATGAACACTTCTACCAACATTTGAAAATTCTTTTGAATAAAAATCATATATTCTATCAATTACTATTCTAGGTTTTTGAGATGAGTTAGCGCTATCTAAATAGACTAAATCATTATTTTGAATTTTTTCATCAAATATTGGAAACTCATCTTTTATGTTCTCTATTTTCATTCTTTAATTCCAATCATATTTTTAATTAAGTTTTTTACTTCAGGGTCAGTAATTTTTTCAACAACGTCTAATAGAAAACCATTTATCAAAAGTTCTCTTGACTGTTGATAATTTAATCCTCTGGACATTAAATAAAATATCGAGTCCTCATTAAGACTACCTGATGCAGAACCGTGTGAACATTTTACGTCATCTGCATAAATTTCTAATTCTGGTTTAGCATTAAACTCAGAGTCTTTATTTAACAAAATTGCTTTACTCAGCTGATAGCCATCTGTTTTTTGTGCTTTAGAATTAACAAATATTTTTCCTTGGTAAACTGCTCTTGAACTATCTTCTATTACACTTTTTATAAGTTGGTAGCTTTTTGTATTTTCAGTTAAGTGATTTATTATTGTTCTGATTTCATGATGTTTATTGTTATTTATAGAGAAAATACCATTTACAAAAGCTGATGAATATTCTCCATTTAAGTTACAATTAATTTCATTCTTACAAAAATTTGATCCTGAAGATAAAATTAAAGTTTCCGAAATACTATTTTTACCTTGCTCAATATTATTGAAGGAATACTTAATATTTTTATTTTCTAATTTATCTACTTTGTAATTTTTTAAAATAGAATTTTCTTTCAAATCAAAATCGTAAAAAATATTTAAGAAATTTTTTTCTGAAGTATCCCTGAATAAATCAATTAATCTTAATGAACTATTTTCGTATAATTCAAAATTTAATCTTAAATTAATATTTTTAGACCAGATTTTAGAGTTGGTTGTATGATAGATAATAAGAGGCTTTGTTAATTGATAACCCTTTTTAACCACAATTTTAAAAGACTTGTTAGTAAAGGCATTATTTAAATCAGATAAAGAGCTATTATTATTAAATTTATTAATAGTTTCCGACTGATCAATTATTTCTATTTGGTCTTTTTTTTCATAATCAAAATCAATTTTTTCTATTCTTCCATTAATAAATACTATTTTGTTATGCTCTAAACCATCTACGAATGCAGAAGAATCAACTTTATTGGTAGATGTATAGTCACTATAAAAGCTTAGCTCTCCAATATTTTTTTTTATTATTTGGTTAAGATCAGAAAATTTCCAGTCTTCTTCTCGTTTGTTTGGAAAACCTTTATTAATAAAATTATCTAAATAAAATTTTTTTATTTCAATATCTTTTTGAGATAAGGTTAAATTTTTGATAGTGTTATCAAAATCTTTTTGCAATTGCTCTTTCATCTAATGAAAATTTTCATACCCCTTTTTTTCTAATTCCAAAGCTAGCTCTGGGCCACCAGATTTTACAATTTTTCCATCCATTAAAACATGTACAAAATCTGGTTTGATATAATCAAGTAATCTTTGGTAATGTGTAATTATTAAAAACGAATTTTTATTATCCCTTAATGTATTAACTCCATCAGCTACAATTCTAAGTGCATCGATATCTAGACCTGAGTCTGTTTCATCTAAAATTGATAATTTAGGAGCTAATAATGACATTTGCAAAATTTCATTTTTCTTTTTCTCTCCACCTGAAAAACCAACATTTAGTTGTCTATTTAATTTTTCTTCATCAAATTTAAGTTCTTTAGATTTTTCCTTCACTAATTTTAAAAACTCTATTGCATCAAGCTCTTTCTCACCCCTTGCTTTCCTTACTGCATTTAATGAAGTCTTTAGGAAAATATTTGTATTTACACCTGGAATTTCTAATGGATATTGAAAGGCGAGAAAAATACCTTTATGCGCTCTTTCCTCTGTTTCAAGTTCGAACAAATCTTTTTCCTCAAAAAGTACTTCTCCTGAAACTTCATAGCCTTTTTTTCCTGATAGAATATTTGATAGTGTGCTTTTACCTGATCCATTTGGTCCCATAATAGCATGTACCTCTCCAGGATTTATATCTAGAGAAAATTCCTTTAAAATTTCTTTTTTATCAATTTTTGCATTTAATTTATTTATTTTTAACATTAGCCAACACTTCCTTCTAAGCTGATACCAACTAGCTTTTGAGCCTCAACAGCAAATTCCATTGGTAATTGTTGTAATACCTCTTTGCAAAATCCATTAACAATTAATCCTACTGCCTCTTCAGCGCTCAAACCTCTCTGTTGACAGTAATGTAATTGGTCTTCGCTAATCTTTGACGTTGTTGCTTCATGAGCAATATTTGACTCTGAATTTTTATTTTTAATATATGGAACCGTATGCGCCCCACATTTATTACCCATTAATAAAGAGTCGCATTGAGTATAATTGTTGGAATTTGTGGCTTTTGAGGAGATATCAACTAGACCTCTATAAGTCATATCAGAGAAGCCAGCGCTAATACCTTTTGATATTATCTTACTTTTAGTATTTTTTCCTAAGTGTATCATTTTAGTTCCAGTATCTGCTTTTTGATGATTATTAGTAATAGCTATTGAGTAAAATTCACCAACTGAATTATCACCTTTTAAAATACAGCTTGGATATTTCCAAGTAATGGCAGAACCAGTTTCTACTTGTGTCCAAGAAATTTTGGAGTTTTTTCCTTTACACAATCCACGCTTTGTAACAAAATTATAAATTCCACCTTTTCCATCTTTATCTCCAGGATACCAATTTTGAACTGTAGAATATTTTATCTCCGCATCATCTAATGCAACTAATTCAACATTTGCGGCATGTAATTGATTCTCGTCACGCATTGGAGCAGTGCATCCTTCTAAATAACTCACATAACTGCCTTTATCCGCAATAATTAATGTTCTTTCGAATTGACCTGTATTAGATGCATTTATTCTAAAATATGTTGAAAGCTCCATTGGACATCTTATACCTTCGGGTATGTAGGCAAATGAACCATCCGTGAAAACTGCTGAATTTAAAGTTGCAAAGAAATGATCTGTGACTGGGATCACTGATCCTAAATATTTTTTTACTAGTTCAGGATATTTTTGTATTGCTTCTGATATTGGACAAAAAATAATTCCCTGCTTTGTAAGTTCTTCTCTAAATGTTGTGGCTACTGAAACAGAATCAAATACAGCATCGACTGCTATACCATTAAGTCTTTTCTGCTCTTGAAGTGGAATACCTAATTTTTTGTAAGTTTCTAAAAGTTTAGGGTCTAAATCATCTAAGTTTTTTGGTTTATCTTTCATACTTTTAGGTGCTGAGTAGTAATATAGATCTTGATAATCTATTTTTGGATACTTAGGTTTTTGCCAATCTGGTTCTTTTAGCTGCTTTAATCTATCATATGCTTTTAATCTAAAATCAAGCATCCACTTAGGTTCTTTTTTAATATTTGAGATAAATTTAATTACACTCTCATTTAAACCTTTGGGAGCCTTTGTATTTTCAATATCAGTTGTAAAACCGTATTTATAATCTTTTAAATTATCAATTTCTTTTTGTCTGTTATCCATTTAACGTTCTCTTATTAATTAAATCGTTTAATGTTTTTTGCTGGAAAAAATTATTTATGTAATCTTCTAGCTCATCCCATAAATCATGAGTAATACACTTTGACGACTTTCCATTACAACCATTTTCAGAATGTTTTTCACAACCAATCGTTTTAACTTTCTCATCAACTGCAATAAATACATCTGAAATCTTTATCTCTGAAGCTTGTTTTGATAAAATATATCCTCCTTTATTTCCTCTAACACTTTTAACAATGTGGTTTTTTTTTAATTTTGAAAATAATTGTTCTAGATAAACAAGGGATATACCTTGTCTAAGAGATATATCTCTTAAAGAAACTGGCTCATCTAAATTAAATTTAGCTAGATCTGCTAAAGCCATTACAGCGTATCTGCCTTTACTTGATAGTTTCATATTTTCCGCAATTCACGGGACTTATATATACCCGACTATTTTAGTCAAGATTAATTAAAGTTTTTAAAACTTGCATTTTGTCACTCAATTTTGATAGAAAAAACCTTGTTTTTTTTTGAGATTAATAATCAATGGCATCAATAGATAACAAAATTATTGAAATTTTTATACCAGGTCCTGCAGGAAGATTGGAAGCTAAATATTATAAAAGTAAAAAAAATACATCTCCTATAGCCTTAGTTTTACATCCGCACCCACAGTATGGTGGAACTATGAACAACAAGGTTGTTGTAGATATATTTCAAACCTTTGTTGATAATGATTTTTCAGTTTGTAGAGTTAATTTTAGAGGAGTTGGTAAAAGTGATGGAGAGTTTGACAATGGGCAAGGAGAACTTGCTGATGCTGCTGCGGCACTAGATTGGCTAGAGAGAGAGAATTTTGACAATTCTCAATGCTGGATTTCAGGTTTTTCATTTGGTTCATTAATTGCTATGCAATTGTTAATGAGAAGACCAGAGATAAATAGATTTGTTGTAGTTTCTCCACAACCTAATGTATACGATTTTACTTTTTTATCTCCATGTCCTACATCTGGTGCAATGATATATGGTAAAAAAGATGAGTTAGTTCCAGTTGAGCACATAAATGAATTAAATAAAAGGCTTAGTGAACAAAAGGGAATAAAAGTTGAATTTGAGCCTGTACCAGAAGCAAATCATTTTTTTTCTAAAAATGATGCTGCATTAATTAAAGCTTTAAATAAATATATAAAAAAAGAAACTGCACTTTATTAATTAATAACTTTTTGAAATAATTCCACCAACTGATGGTACTTTGCAGTTTGTAGTTGTTGGAAATGATATAGGCAAATTCAAAAAAGACCTAATTGCAAGAAATGCAAAAGCCTGGGATTCTATGTAGTCACCGTCGATACTAAAATCATCAAACATATATATTTTATTTTTAATTTTTTTTTTTAATAAATCTATCAAAAAAGTATTTTTTCTCCCACCTCCACAAACATATATATCGCTATTTCCTAATTTTTTTGACAATAATTCAGCAGTAATTTCTGTAACTGTTGCAGCTCCATTTTCTAATGAGAGTCCTTTGGCAAAAGAAATATCAAAATCATTAATATCCAATGATTTTTTTGAATTTATTTTACTATAATAATAATTTTCCAAATATTGATCAAAAATAAATTTATCGACTTTGCCATTTTTTGCACAATTTCCATTCTCATCGAAAAATTTATCAGAGTTTTTTCTGATCCACTTATCTATCAGGCAATTTCCAGGACCAATATCCTGACTAGAAATCTTAAAATTTTCAGAAATTTGAGTAATATTGGAAATACCTCCAATATTTAATACAGAAGTTGGGATTTGAATTTTTTTTTCTTTATAAAGTGCTCTCATTAATGCTTGGTGGTAAATTGGTGACAGGGGAGCTCCTTCACCTCCATTTTTAATATCATTTTGTCTAAAATTATAGATCACAGTTTTTTTAGTGACTTTTGATAAGACATTTCCTAAACCAATCTGTTTAGTAATTTTTTCATTTGGGTTATGGTAAATTGTATGTCCATGAAAACCTATTAATTCAAATTTGAAGTTTTCAGAGATTTTGATTGCTATATCTGCATGAAAATTAGTAATTTCTCTCTCTAATTCCTCTATTTTAAGTGAATATTTGAGTAAATCTTTTATTTCCCTAATACTTTCTCTCAGTTTATGGATTTTTTTTGAAAGATAATTTGGGTAAGCATCAAACCTATTGTATTCAATATTTATTTCATCTTGGCCATTTGAACTTATGACCGAAGCATCTACTCCATCACCTGATGTCCCACTCATTAAGCCTAGTGCTGAGAAATTTTTTTCCATTATTATTTTTTTTTGTAAAAATATGTATATTGTAACACTATAGACACATGAATAATTTTTTAAAAGAATTTAAAAATAGAGGATATTTTTATCAATGTACTGATGAAATAGGATTATCAAAACTATTAAATGACGAAAGCAGTAATGCCTATATTGGCTTTGATAGTACTGCACCAAGCTTGCATGTTGGTAGTTTGTTGCAGATTATGTGCCTAAGACTTTTACAAAAACACGGACATAGACCGATTGTTCTTTTAGGTGGTGGAACAACCAGAATTGGTGATCCATCAGGAAAAGAGGAAACAAGAAAGATCCTTTCTGAGAAACAAATAGAAAGTAATATAAATAATATAAAAAAGGTTTTTAAAATTTTTTTAAAAACAAAAAATAAAAAATTAAAACCTCTTTTTGTTAATAATTATAAATGGCTAAGTAAACTTAATTATATAAAATTTTTAAGGGATATTGGAAAACATTTTACAATAAATAAAATGTTAAGTTTTGAGAGTGTTAAACTCAGGTTAGAGAGAGAACAATCTTTAAGCTATATGGAATTTAATTATATGATTTTACAAGCTTATGATTTTTATGAACTAAATAAGTCAAATAAATGTAATTTACAAATTGGGGGATCAGATCAATGGGGAAATATAATAAATGGTGTTGAATTAATTAAAAGGGAATCAGGAAAGCAAGCATATGGTTTAACTACACCACTCATAACTTTGGCTTCAGGTACCAAAATGGGTAAAAGTGAACATGGCGCAATATGGCTAAATAAAGATATGCTATCACCTTATGATTATTGGCAGTTTTGGAGAAATACGGATGATAGAGATGTTTTAAAATTCTTAAAAATGTTTACTGACTTATCTTTAGATGATATTGAAAATTTAAAAGACAAAAATATTAATGAATTAAAAATTTTATTAGCAAATAATGCAACAGAAATGCTTCACGGAAAACGAGAAACTAAATTATCTCAAGATCTAGCAAATAATACCTTTAAGGAAAACTCGACTGGTGAAAACCTTCCTGGGATACAAGTTGACAATAATGTTTTAACCAAAAATATAGTTGAGGTTATTTCATTTGTTAATAATGATATTTCTAAATCTGAGATAAGAAGATTGATAAAATCAAATGCAATTAAAATAGACAATCAAAACATAAAAGATGAAAAATATATAATTGATCCAAATCTATTTGTAGATAAAGGTTTTATAAAGTTGTCCATTGGAAAGAAAAAACATTTTAAAATAACTAACTAATTACCTTTAAGATTTTCAAGAGTCCTTGTAATAAATCTCGGAGTTAAAGTTTTAATTGGATTAACAGAGCTTTTTAGATCATTTGGTGGTCCTTTTATCTTAAAGCTGACTCCAAAAACACCTTCACCAGTTTTGCTGCCTACCAATATATTTCCAATTACAGGGATTTTAGCGATTGTTTTATTAATAGTTGTAGCCGGTACTAATGTTCCTCTTAAACTAGTTAATCTTTCTTTTTCTACATAACCTTCCATCATAATTGAGATAGCTGGACCAATTGCGTAAATCTCATCTATTTCAGTAAGTTTATTTTTGGTTTTGAAATCCATTTCAAACTCATCAAATCTTATGCCCTCACCTGTAAGAAGGTCGGCCATTCCCTGTAAAGATGCAAGAGTGAGTATTTTTGCCAAAACAGGAACCTCTTTGACCTTAAAATTATTAATTTTAAGATTTGATCTTGAGGTGTTTCCTATTTTAATTGAATTGAGCTTTAATTCACCTTCTTCAAAACCTTTTATAAATTTGTAATTATTTATAAATGGTTTTGGTTCTTCAATTAATATATTGGTAATTTTTTGATCCTTGTTTGTCGTTCTATAAGAATAAGAAAATTTATTATCTCTATTTAAGACGCCATCAGCCTTAGCTAAAATTAGGTTATTATTTTTAATATTAAACTCACCTACAAATCTTTTGAGATAAGCCTCTTTCTCTAAATATATTTTGTCTAATTTTAATATGACTGAAGTATTCAAATTATCAAAAAAACTGAAGATTTTATTTTGACTATTGCCTTTCAGTATTCTTTCAACTATTTCCTCACCATCTATTTGATCTCCGATAAGGTAGTAATTATTTAAATTTTTTGTAATTTTAAAAATATTTTTTACGCCATTACTATTTAAAAAATCAACATTAATTTTATCTACACTTTGTATTTTAAAATTATTAGAAAGTTTGAGATTAGTTGCTGAAATATTATTTTTATTTTCTGTGAAATCAATTTTCTCTATGTTCAAACTATTTTTGGAGTTATTTATTAGGATTTCTAATTTTGAAGGAATATTTTTTTTCTTTAAATATTTAATTTTGTCAATTTTTAAACTACTAGCATCCAAATCAAATAAGGAATAAAGTTCAAAATTATTTTTTTTACCATTAAACTTAATAAAGAAATTATCCTCCTTATTATTTAACAAATATTTTCCATTTAACTGTAGATTTAAAGAATTATTATTTAATTCAAATAAAATTTTAGGATTTTTTATAGACAGCTTATCTTGGTAATTTTCTAAATAATTTTTAATTAAATTTGATTTATAATTAATATTTAAATTATCAAAATTTAAATTTGACTTTATAAAAAGGCTTTTTACACTAAATTTATCATCAATTGATGCATTTATTTTCATATTTGAGTTTAAATTTAATACCTGATCTTTTATTAAAATATCTCGTCCTATGAAATTTATATATTTTTTAAATTGTTTAGTATGAAATTTGTTATTATCTGTTTGTATAAATAT
>CABZXV010000013.1 GCA_902529785.1 uncultured Pelagibacteraceae bacterium | reverse complement strand
CGCAGTACATGCTTGTCCTTGACGGGTATACCTCATACCATCAATTACACCTTGAATTGCAATATCTAAATCAGCGTCACTCATTATTATATTTGGATTTTTCCCACCAAGTTCTAAAGTAACAGGACATAATTTCGGAGCAGCTTTTTCAGCAATGATTTTTCCAACAGAAAAAGATCCCGTAAAAGTTACTTTTCTTACCTTTTCATGAGTTACCAAAGGTTCACCGCACTCTTCTCCGTACCCTGAAATAACATTTAAAACTCCTGGCGGTAGTTCTTGTTGAAATATTTCAGATAAGAGTAAAGCGCAAAAAGGTGCTTGTTCAGCTGTTTTTAACACAACGCTGTTACCAGCAACTATTGCTGGAGCAATTTTAGCAACTGTTAAAAATAAAGGAGCATTCCATGGTACAATTGCACAAACGACACCAATTGGATCTCTTGTTGTATAATGAATAGTATTTGGGATATTGGGTGGATAATTTTCACCCTTTAACTCTCCTGATAGTCCTGCAAACATATTTATTAGCTCAATAGATGCAGCGGTTTCTGGCACAGCTTGAGTTCTTAAAGCATTACCAGTATCTAATGAAAGCAATGTCTCAATTTCAGATTTTCTTTCCTCTAATCTCCTCGCGCCTGCAGTAACCATCTTTCCTCTTTCACGTGCTGGTATTTTTTTCCATTTTTGAAATGCTTTAAAAGCAGACTCGACTGCAATATTAACTTCGTTTTTATCACATTGTGGTGCTGAACCAATATTCTCTCCTGTGCTTGGGTTTAAGACTTGTATTTTTTTATCGCTTTGAGCAGAAATTAATTTACCATCTATTAAAATTTTATCTGATAATCTTTTTGCATTATTAAGAGCTAATTCATAATTTTTTTCAAAACTACTCATTATCTAATTCTCCTTTTCTAACCTTAGAAGAAAGCCATCCACCATCAATTTTAATTTCAGATCCGTTTATAAAGTCTGATTCATCACTTGATAAAAATACTGCTGCTCCTACAATATCTTTTGGTTGTCCCCATCTTCCTACAACCGTTTCTTTTCCCCAGGCTTCGCCATGTTTTGGATCTTCAGCATATTTTTGGTTAAAAGGAGTTGATATTAATCCTGGACAAATAGTATTTACGTTTATATTTTTTCCAGTAAGATCAACAGACAATGCTCTCGTTAATCCTAGTACCCCACTTTTAGCTGCAACATAACCTACTCTATCTGGTCTACCCATAAAACTAGCTATGGAACCAAAGTTTATAATTTTTCCCTTACCATTTTTAATCATGTGAGGAATTACAGCCTGACTTGCAAGAAATGGTGCTGTAAGATTAACTGAAATCATATCGTCCCAGTCCTGTTTAGTATGATCTAACAATTTTTTTACATGTCTTATGCCTGCGTTGTTTATAAGGATATCAATTTTTCCAAATGTTTGAATGGCTCTTTCTACCATTTCATTAATACTGACTTTTTGTGAAACGTCAGTTTTTACAATTATTGCTTCACTACCTGCATCTAAAATTTTTTTTTTAGTATTTTCTGAATTTGTAATATCTATTTCTGCTATAACAATCTTAGCGCCCTCTTTTGCTAGACCTAAGCAAATTTCTTCGCCTATACCTTTGCCTCCACCTGTAACTATTGCTACTCTATCTTTAAGCTTCATTTTTTAAATGACTTGAAGTTATTTTTAAAAGGAAACTAATGCTTTTTCCTCGTTAATCCAAGCTTTTATTCCGCCCTTTAAAACGTATACATTTTTAAAACCTAGGTCCTCTGCAAAGGCATTACCTAAAATTGATGCAGTCTCTCCATCATTGCTAACGAAAATAATTTCAATATTTTGTGACTCTGCGCCAGCTAAAGCTCTTACTCTATCCATTAAATAAACATTAAATTTTCCATTTTTATCAAACGCAGTCTCTTGAAATGATCCTTTAATCACACCAGTTTTTTTCCATTGATCATCTGTTCGAATATCTAAAACAACTGCATTATTATCTAATAAATTTATTAATTCATCAGATGAAATTAAATTATAATTTGGATCCAAAACATCAATAATCTTAAATTCAAAAATAAGATCTGAATTCGGCGGTATTACATCTCCAGCTCCGGAAGAACCATATGCCAATTCTGAGGGAATTTTAATTTTTCTGATTGTACCTTTATTTGTACCAACTATACCCATTTCAAAACCAGGTATAACTTCTCTCATTCCTATTTGAACCACTAAAGGTCTATCTTTTCCAACGTTAGTATCAAAAACTTTTCCATCAATAAATGAACCAGTATATTCAATTTGTACCCAAGAATGATTAATAATTTTTTTTCCCTCACCTGGTTTATCAACTAAAATTTCTATATCTGCTGAAAGTAAATTGGTTGATAAAAATAAATATACTATTAAAAATTTTATAGTTCTCATTTTAGGATATTTTTAATTCTTTATACTTGTTCTTTTCAACTTTAATGCACTCATTTTTATATTTTGGCATTCCACCAGGATAAGGTAAAAAAGTCTTTGGTTTGCCAGGTATATTGTCGCCTTTATACCATGAGCTTTTGGCTTTCATGAATAATGTTTTTTTAACTGAATTCATAATTTCTTTTTGCCATTTTTTTGCTGCAAGATTGGTAGTTTCAATACTTTTTTTTCTATTTTTTTCTAAATATTTAATGCAATTTGTAATCCAATTAACATGTTGCTCTATTTGTACTGGAACATTTGTTAAAACTGATGGGCTACCAGGCCCACTCACAATAAATAAATTTGGAAAATTCGGAACAAGAAGGCCTAAGAAACTTTTAGGACCTTTGCTCCAAAATTTAGATAAATTTATACCTTTTTTACCAGTTATATTTAGTTTTAAAATTGATCCAGTTAATGCATCAAAACCTGTTGCAAAAATAATTTTATCCAAAATGTATTCACCTTTTTTAGTTTTAATGCCTCTTTTAGTTATTTTAACTATTGGACTTTGCTTTAAGTCAACTAATTCGACATTTTTTTTATTAAACATCTCATAATAATTTGTGTTTAGAGTAGGTCTTTTGGCTGTAAAAGGATGATCAAAATTAGTTAATATATCAGCATATTTTTTATTTTTTACTGTTGAAAATATTTTACTCTTTATAAAGTTAACTGCTGTTTGATTTGCTTTGATATTTTTTACTATATCATTAAATGTTGCCCTAAAAGATAGAGTTCCATACTGCCAAGATTTTTCATAAAGTAAATTTCTTTTTGTCTCGTTAAAATCAAAAGCAGATTTTTTAGGAAATTCAAAGGGATGTCCTCCTGGTGTTCTTTTTAAAAAATTTCTGAGTTTTTTGAAATTTTGTTTATAATTTTGAATATTTTTTTTAGTTAGTTTTCTATTTCTTGCAGGAATACTAAAGTTTGGTGATCTTTGAAATAAAATTAATTTTTTGGCTTTCTTTGCAATTTCAGGTGCTATCTGGATTCCAGTAGAACCAGTTCCTACTTGTCCTACAATTTTGTTTTTAAAGTTTATTTTTTTTCTTGGCCATCTTCCGCTATGATATAATTGACCTTTAAACTGATTAATTCCTTTTATTTTTGGAAGATTTATAGATGACAATGATCCAACAGCACATATTAAATATTTGGTGTAATATTTTTTTTTATTATTTGTTTGAACTATCCACAAATTATTTTTTTCTATATATTTTGCTGAAATTACTTTTTCGTTAAAAACTATATTTTTTTTTAATTTTAGTTCTTTTGAAAAATATTTTAAATATTTTAAAATTACATTTTGCTTTGGATATCTTTCTTTCCACGTCCAATTTTTAAAAATTTTTTCAGAAAAAGTAAAACCATAGGTAAAACTTTCAGAGTCACAACGAGCTCCTGGATATGTATTCCAATACCATGTACCCCCAATATCTTTACCATCTTCAATAACTAAAGTGTTTAATTTTAATTTATCTCTCAAACAGTGAAGCTGATATAAACCTGAAAATCCAGCACCAATAATTAATGCGTCTAAATATTTCATATTAAACTACCTAATCTTATTATTTAATTTATAAAGTATATGTTAAAAGATTTTTAAAAAAATTTAATATTTTTAATTAATATGGAAAACTTTGATTATATTATTTTAGGGGCAGGATCGGCAGGCTGTGTCTTAGCTAACAGATTGAGTACTAACCCTAATCACAAGGTATTATTAATCGAAGCAGGAAGCAAAGATACTAATCCATGGATACATATCCCAGGTGGATATTTTAAGACAATGTTGAACCCTAAAACAGATTGGTGTTTTCAAACAGAAAGAGAGAAATATTGTGATAATAGAGAAATGGTTTATCCAAGAGGCAAAACATTGGGTGGAAGTTCCTCTATCAATGGAATGCTTTATATAAGAGGCCAGTCTAATGATTTTAATTATTGGAGACAGCTTGGTAACGTTGGTTGGTCTTGGGAAGATGTTCTTCCATATTTTAAAAAATCTGAAGATTTCCAATTTGGTGAAAATGAATTTCATGGATCTGGAGGCCCTTTAGCTGTTCAAGAAATAAGAGGAACATTTAAAGTTTGTGATCTTTTTATGGATGCAGCAGAAGAGTTCGGTCATAAAAGAACTGATGATTTTAATAATGGAGATAACGAGGGCATGGGTTATTTTCCTTTTACGGTTAGAAATGGACTGAGATGTAGCACAGCAGTTGGATATCTAAATCCTGTAAAAAAAAGAAAAAATTTAAAAGTTGTTACAAATGCTCATGTTAAGAATATTGAATTCGATAATAAAAAAGCAGACAAAGTAAATTATTGGATTGGCAACAATGTAATATCTGTAAAAGCAAACAAGGAAGTGATTTTAAGTTCTGGAACAATTGGTTCTCCTCATATTCTTCAAGCCTCAGGTATTGGTCCAGGTGAATTGTTAAAAAAAAATAACGTAAATGTTGTTAAAGATCACCCTGGAGTAGGAATGAATTTAACTGACCATTTAATGCTCAGACCAGTTTACAAAGTCAAAAATTTAGAGAGTTTAAATGATATTTATTACAGTATGACTAAAAAATTTATGACAGGACTTAAATATCTTTTATTTAGAAAAGGACCACTTACTGTTGGGGCTAGTTATTTATGTGGCTTTGTCAAAAGTGATCCACACTTGGCAACTCCTAATTTACAGTTTCACGTTTCTCCTGCTAGTACAGATGTATTAGGCAAAGGATCTCTGCATAAATTTACAGCATTTACTCCTAGTATAACTAATGTAAGACCTACAAGCAGAGGTTCTATTGAACTAAAATCTTCAGATACAAGAGTGTCCCCAAAAATAAAAATGAATTATTTGTCTACAGATGAAGACAGGGAAATTGCAGGAAAAGCATTAAAAATTACAAGAAACATTGTAATGAATTCTAAAGCATACAAAAAATATGAACCAGAGGAATATAGACCTGGCATTCATATTACAAATAATGAGGAATTAGCTAAAGAAGCTGGAAAATTTTGCAGTACTATTTTTCACCCTGTAAGCACTTGTAGGATGGGTTCAGACGAAAATGCAGTCGTATCTGATAGATTAGTGGCTCATGGCTTGAAAAATTTAAGAATTGTTGATGCATCTGTTATGCCATCGATAACCTCAGGAAATACTAATGCACCTACTATTATGATTGCTGAAAAAGCAGCAGATATGATAATAGAAGATGCTAGATGACAGAAGAAATTACAATTTTTTTTCAAATAATATTTATTGATTTAATTCTTGCTGGAGATAACGCAATTATTATAGGAATGGTTGCATCGAAATTTCCTCCAGAACAAAGAAAAAAAATAATTTTCTGGGGAATTGGTGGAGCGGTAATATTAAGAATTTTATTAACGCTCATAACTGCTTATCTTTTACAAATAACAGGGCTAAGACTCTTAGGTGGTTTGTTATTGTTATACATAGTTTACAAACTCTATGTTGATGTAATTAGAAATTCACAAAATGATGAGGAAAACATCAAAGTAGATAGTTCATCAATGCTTAAAGCAATTTGGACTGTTTTGTTAGCTGATTTTACTATGAGTTTGGATAATGTATTGGGTGTAGCAGGTGCTGCCAAAGATCATTACTTTTTATTAGTTTTTGGTCTTGTTTTATCAATTATATTAATGGCAACTGCCGCAACATTAATTTCTCGATGGATTAAAGAGTACAAATGGATAGCTTGGATTGGTTTATTTGCTATATTATTTGTTGCAATTGATTTAATTTATACAGACATCAAGTTATTTATTTAAATGTATTTAAAAAAAATTAATCTTAAAGGGAAATATGCTCTTGTAACAGGAGCTGGTAAAGGCCTAGGACGCGCTTGTTCAATCGCTCTAGCTGAAGCAGGGGCAACAATTATTGGTTTGAGCAGAACATCATCTGATCTTGATAAATTAGAAAAAGATATAAAAAAAGTTAAAAGTAAATTGATCAAAATAAACTGTGATGTAATGAACTATAACGAATTACAGGAAAAATTAAAAAAAATAAAAATTATTGATATTCTTGTAAATAATGCAGGGACTAATATTCCAGAACCATTTGAGAAAATAAAACAGCAAAGTATGAATTATTTGGTAGATCTAAACCTAAAAGCTGCCTTTAATGTTGCACAGTTAGTTGTAAAGAAAATGATTAAAAATAAAAAAAGGGCTGGATCAATTATAAATATGTCATCTCAACTTGGCCATGTAGGTATGTCTGGTAGAAATATTTATAATATGACTAAATTTGGAATTGAAGGTTTAACAAAGGGTATGGGCGTAGAGTTAGCAACAAAAAATATCAGAGTAAATACAGTTGCTCCTACATTTGTTGAAACTCCTATGGTAAAAAAATTTTTTAAAAATAAAAAGTTCAAAAATTTGGCTTTAGGTAATATTCCTATGGGTAAAGCAGCTAAAGAGAGCGATGTGGCTACAGCTGTATGTTTTTTAGCATCAGATGCTGCTGCAATGATAACTGGATCATCTATTCTGATAGATGGAGGATGGACAGCAAAATAATGAAAAAACTTTTGCTAATATTAGCAATTTTTTTTCCAACAAATATTTTTGCAATTGAATTTAATGGTAAATTTATTCAAGGTCATTTTATTTTAGGAAAAACAGATCCTAATTCAAAAATAATAATTGATAAAAAAGATGTCAAAGTATCAGATGATGGTTATTTTGTTTTTGGAATTGATCGAGATAGGAAGTTTGATGTTTTGATAACAAAAATTACTAATGGAAAATCAGAAAAAATAATCAAAAAAGTTTTTAAACGCAAGTATAACATTCAAAGAATTGATGGATTGCCTGAAAATAAAGTAACACCACCTGAATCTGTTTATAAAAGAATTAAAAAAGAAAATGGGAAAATTGGAGAAGCTAGAGCAATTAACTCCAATTTAACTTTTTTTTCTGAAAAATTTATTATGCCGGTTGAAGGTATAATTAGTGGGGTTTATGGAAGCCAAAGAATTCTCAATGGGAAACCAAGATGGCCTCATTACGGTATTGATATAGCAGCAAAAAAAGGAACTGAGATTAAATCTTCTGGTACTGGGGTGGTCACGATGGCTGAAAATGATCTTTATTACACCGGAGGTACAATTATTATGGATCATGGTCATGGTATATCGACAATTTATTCTCATTTAGAAAATGTAATGGTTGAAGTAGGAGATTTAATTAAAAAAGGAGATATAATAGGAACTGTTGGCTCCACAGGTAGATCAACTGGTCCTCACTTAGATTTTAGAATAAATTGGTTTCAAACAAGGCTTGATCCAATGACAGTTCTTCAATAGGCTATAGATATGAAAAATGATATTCAATCAGTGTCAAAAAAATTAGTAAAGGCTTATAATAGTAATAAACTTATCAATCCAATTCCTGAAAAATTCTGTAAGAATATAAAATTAGCACATAAACTTAGATTATTATGTGAAAGTAAAATTAAGGATATAAAAGTTGGTTTTAAAGCGGGGGGTACAATAATTGCTCTATTAAAAAAATTAAAAGAAAAAGAGCCATTTCATTCGACTGTATTTGGAAAAAATTTAATTAAATCTGGAGGAAGAGTAAAAATTAATAAATATGCTTTAGGTACTGAAGTGGAGGTTTACTATATAATTAAAAAAAAATTTTTTGACTTTAAAGGAAAATTAAATTCAAAAAATATAACAAAATTTATTACTCATATGGGTCCTTGCATTGAGGTTGTTGGATTTAGGCAGAGAAAAAAAGGTATTAAATATTTAGGCGATTTATGTAGTGACTTTGGTGTGAATATTAAATTTATTGTTGGAGCTAAGAAAAAATTTAAAAAAATAAATTTCAGCAATTTAAAAACAAATTTAAAAAATAAAAAAGGATTAAACGTCAACGGTAATACAAATACTGTTTATGTAAACCCACTAAATTCTTTAAAATTTGTTCTTAACAAAATAAGAAAAGAGAAAGTTTCTTTAGATAAAGATTTTTATGTATTTACTGGCTCTACAGTTGGTGTTGTGCCAATTAAAAGCAAAGGTGAATATATAGGCAAAGTAGAGAAACTTGGTACTGTTAGAACAACTATCAATTAATGGGTCTTCATTTTTCTGTAGAAGAATTCAAAAGTAGAAAAGATAAAATAATTAAACTTTTAAAAGAGCAAAAATTGGATGCTCTCCTGATGTTTAGACAGGAGTCGATGTATTGGCTCACTGGATATGACACGTTTGGGTATGTTTTTTTTCAAACATTAGTTTTGGATCAAAAAGGTGATATAATTTTATTAACAAGAGCTCCAGATTTAAGACAAGCACAAAACACATCTAATATTAGTGATATAAGAATATGGGTTGATAAAAATGGATCAAACCCAACTGAAGATCTTAAAGTTATTTTAGATGAATTAAATTTAAAGGGTAAAAAAATTGGAATTGAATATGAAGCATACGGATTAACTGGTCGAAATGCTTTAAGGCTAAATAAATCTTTTGAAAATTACTGCTCAATAGAAGATACTTCTGAATTAGTTACTAAATTAAGAGTTATAAAATCCAATGAAGAAATTGATTATGTAAAAAAGGCAGCAAATTTAGCTGACAAAGCTTTAAGTGAGGTTTGGAAACATGCAAAAGCAGGTGTAAGTGAGTCAAAAATTTTAGCTGAAATGAATAAAGTCATATTTGAGGGAGGTGGTGATTATCCTGCAAATGAATTTATAATTGGATCTGGTAAAAATGCACTTCTTTGTCGATACCAAGCTGAAAAACAAATATTAAATTCACAAGATCAACTGACTATAGAATGGGCTGGAACGTTCAGACATTATCACTCTGCAATGTTTCGGACTATTCCAATTGGAAAAGCTGATCCAAAACATTATAAAATGCATGAAGCTTGTATTGAGGCTTTAAATAATTGTGAAAATAAATTGAAACCAGGGAACAAAGTTGGTGAAGTATATGATATTCATGCAAAGACTTTTGATGATTTAGGTTATAAAAATTCTAGAATGAATGCTTGTGGTTATTCTTTAGGAGCAACCTTTTCACCTAATTGGATGGATTGGCCAATGTTATACACTGGAAATCCATATATAATTAAACCAGGAAATGTATTTTTTATGCATATGATATTAATGGATTCTGAAAATAATTTAGCAATGAACTTAGGTGAAACTTACCTAGTTACAGAAAGTGGTAACGAAAGACTTGGCAATCAAAAACTTGATTTAGTCGTTATTTGATCAAAAAAAGTTTTACATTCCCCATCTCATTGCCGCTGTATGAACTGGTGAGTCCCAATGCTTTAAGATTTCATCATCACATTTGAGAAGAGTAATTGAAGCACCTTGCATTTCAAGTGATGTACAATAATTTCCAACTAAACTTTTTGTTACTTGAACACCCTTTGATTGTAAAATTTGACATGCATCCTCATAAACTAAATATAATTCTGTTAAAGGAGTGCCTCCCATTCCATTTACGAAAAGTAAATTCTTCTCATTTTTTTCTGGTTTTAAATTATCTAAAATAGCTTCAAGAATATTTCCTACAATCGTTTTTGAGGCTTGAATTTTTTCTCTTTTTCTCCCAGGCTCACCGTGTATCCCTACACCAAACTCCATTTCATCATCGCCTATATCAAAAGTAGGTTTTCCTGCAGCAGGAACTGTGCAGCTTGTAAATGCAACTCCCATCGTACCAGCGTTTTTATTTACTTTTTCACCAAGTTTTTTACATTCTTCGAGTGATCCGCCGTTTTCAGCCAAAGATCCAACTATTTTTTCTACTAATACTGTTGCTGCAACACCTCTTCTTCCAGTTGTAAATGTAGAGTCTTCAACAGCAACATCATCGTTAGTAACAATACTATCATTTTTGCCAGAGTACATTTCAGCTCCCATTTGAAAGTTCATTATGTCTCCAGAATAATTTTTAACAATAAATAAAACCCCTGCACCACTATCAACATGTTCTGCTGCTGCTTGCATTTGATCAGGCGTTGGTGCTGAAAATACAAAACCTGGGCATGCAGCATCTAACATTCCATGACCAACAAATCCTCCATGCATTGGTTCATGACCACTTCCGCCACCTGAAATTAGGGAGACTTTTCCATCTTTGGTTTTATTTTTTCTTGAAACAAAACTTGGGTCTAGATTGATATTTATAATGTCGCTATGTGCCTTACCAAAACCTGTAAGGCTCTCTTTTAAAAAATCATCGTTATTGTTAATAAATTTTTTCATTTTCCCTCCTAATTATTAATTACTGATTTACAAATTGTATCGATTATAAGCTGTGAAGAACGGGCTCCAGGATCTATATGTCCTTTTGCACGTTCACCTAAAAAAGAAGCTCTACCTTTTGTGGCTAACATATCTTTTGTGGATAACATTCTTTCTTCAGCAATTTTTATCACTTCATTTAAACCTGATTTAAATTCACTTTCATTTTTTAATTCGTTAAGTTTTTCTGAAACTGGTATTAAAACATCCATCATAGTCTTTTCTCCAACATCGGCTTTTCCTCTTTCTTTCATGGCTTTAATTCCACTAATAATCATTTCACATGCTTTATTAAAATCAACATCTTTATCTAGATCAGGAGATTTAGCCATGGTCATAAAAAAAGTTCCAAATAATGCGCCTGATGATCCACCGATACCTGACAGAACTTTCATTGCTATCATATTTAAAGCTTTGGCTAATGGTAAATCTTTGATTGAATCTTCAAGTTCAACAACTAACTTTAAACCTCTTTGAATGTTAAAAATATGGTCTCCGTCTCCAATTTTTTGATCAAGAACCTCTATTTCAGCAGAATTTTCATCTATAACTTTTTGGACACTTTTTGCTTGAGAAATTAAAAAACTAACGCTCATAAATTCTGTTTCCTTCTTGATCAAATTTTAAAACTTTTTTATTATTGATGTCAAAATTAATTGTCTCATTTATTGATGATTTATAATTACCTTGAATTGACACAAGTATTTCTTGGTCTTTAAAATTTAAAGCAACTACTGTTTCAGAGCCTAGATTTTCAATTGAGATAATTTTGGCTGAGTGGTTACCATTTCCTATTGTAATATTCTCAGGTCTTATACCAAAAGTAGGTACATCATTCATTCCAAGTAAAGTTCCAGGCAGAATATTGATTTTTGGGGAACCCAATCTTTGCGAAACATATATAGAATTTGGATTTTCATATATCTCTTCAGGAGTACCTATTTGCACCAAATGGCCTTCTTTTAAAACTCCAATTTTATCTGCTAAAGTAGTGGCTTCTGCTTGATCATGTGTAACATAAAGTATTGTTGCATTTAGATTAGTTTGAATGCTTTTTAATTCAACCCTTAAACTTTCTCTTAATTTAGCATCTAGAGAGGATAACGGTTCATCCATCAAGTATAAATTTGGCTCACGAACTAGCGCACGTCCAATTGCAACTCTTTGCATCTCACCACCAGATAATTGTGTAGCTTTATTATTTAGCTTATTTGAAATCTTTAACATACTTGCAATATTCTCAACCTTAGTTTTAATTTCATCCTCAGGTAATTTTCTCATTGGAGATCTTAAAGGGAATGCTAAATTTTCATAAACACTATAGTGAGGATATAAAGAGTATTGTTGAAACACAAAACAAACATCTCTTGATGCTGGTTGATCTTCGGTTACGGACTCATCGTTAAATAGAATGCTTCCATTATCTATTTTCTCTAATCCAGCAATACATCTTAATGTAGTAGTTTTTCCAGCACCTGAGGGGCCTAATAAAACAAAAAACTGACCATCCTCAATGGTAAAATTTATATCATGTAAGGCCTCAATTTTTTTATTATAGGTTTTAGATAAATTTTTTAATTCTATTTTTGCCATTAATTCATAAACTCACTTTTAAGAGATTTATCAGTCTCACCATCAAAAATAATTATGTTATCATTTGAGGGTTTTACTTGAACGTTTTCATTGATTTTAACACTTGTTGAAATATCAGTTTTTACTTTGATTTCTCCAAAATTAGTTTTAACAGTTACAATTTTTCTTGAGCCTAAATATTCAACTCCAAATACTGAACCTTTAAGACCACCTTCGTTAGTAAGAGATAAATTTTCAGGACGAATACCAAATGAGTTTTTTTTGCCTTTTGATATCTCATACTGTTTAGGTATATTAAAATTTGTCCCTTCTATATTTAAAGTCGACTGTTCATTGGAAATCCCTTGATCAATACTTATAAAATTCATTCCAGGGGAGCCAATAAATGATGCTACAAATTTGGTAGCAGGTTTATTATAGATTACTGAAGGTTCATCAGCTTGTAAAATTTCACCACCATCCATTACGGCAATACGATCAGCTAATGACATTGCCTCTAATTGATCGTGTGTTACATAAACAGTGGTAGCGCCAATATTGATGTGTAATTTCTTAAGTTCTAAACACATTAATTCTCTAAATTCTGCATCCAAAGTACCTAAAGGCTCATCCATTAAAAATGCTTTTGGTCTTCTCACTAAAGCTCTACCAAGAGCTACACGTTGTCTATCTCCACCCGATAAAGAAGAAATGTTGGAGTTTAAAATATGATCAATTCTTAAAAGTTTTGCTGCTTCTTCAACTCTAGTTTTAATTTCACTTCTACTATAACCTTGCATTTTAAGTGGAAAAGATAGGTTATTTTTTACATTCATATGTGGATAGAGGGCAAACAATTGAAAAACGAAGGCAATATCTCTCTCAGAGGCTCTTAACATTCCAACTTCTTCATCTCCTAAATAAATTTCTCCTGATGTTGGTAATTCTAATCCAGCAATCATTCTTAGAGTTGTTGTTTTTCCACATCCAGATGGGCCAAGCAAAACAAAAAACTCTTTATCATTAATTGTTAAATTAGAATTTTTAACTGCAGTGAAATCTCCAAATGATTTTTGTAAATTTACTATTTTAATTTTAGACATATTAATCCGGAAAGTGACTTGTGATTACGAAACCTATAGTTCCAACTAAAATTACAATAAATGAGTAAGTATACATCCACATTGCAAATGGTTGCAACAACATGAAAACTCCTAATAAAATTAATACTGTAGATAAATTTTCCCAGTAAACTCTTCTAAATATTTTTCTCATTAATGATTTTTCTTCTTGCATTATTTTCTCACTGCTCCAAAAGTAATACCTCTCAAAAGGTGTTTTCTTAAAATAATTGTAAAAATCATCACTGGTAATAAAAATAAAGTTGTACCAGCCCCAATAGCAGGCCAATCCAAACCTCCTTCTCCTATAATTGTCGGGATGAATGGTGGAGCTGTTTGTGCGTTAAATTGAGTGAGGAGAACAGCAAATGCATATTCGTTCCATGAAAAAATCATGCAAAAGATTGCTGTTGCAGCAATACCGGTCATCGCTTGTGGAAGAACAACTTTAAAAAACGCTTGAAGTCTAGAATATCCATCAATCATAGCTGCTTCTTCGTATTCTTTAGGAATTTCATCCATAAATCCTTTTAATAGCCATACTGCTAAACTTAAATTTACGACTGTATATAATATGATCATTCCAAGGTGAGTATCCCCTAATCCTAATTTTCTATACATAATGAATATTGGAACAGCCACCGCTATTGGTGGAAACATCCTGGTAGAAAGAATAAAAAATAATAAATCATCTTTCAATGGAACTCTAAATCTCGAGAAAGCATACGCCGCTAATGCACCCAAAAATACAGATGCGAAAGTTGACCCAAAGCCAATTATCATTGAATTTGAGTATCTACCTAAAAATTTTGATGGCCCTGTTATGACCATTTCTCTACTTCTAACTAATTCTTCATACCAAGTTTCTGGAGCAGGCAAAGAGTCAAGATATTCCTGGGATTGCCTTGATCTATTAGTGAACAAGTTAACATATCCCTCTAAAGATGGTTCGAACAGTACTTCAGGTGGATAAGAAATTGCACTATTAACATTCTTAAAACTTGTCATTACCATCCAGGAAATAGGTATCAATGTTATTACTGTGTAAACAATAATAATTGTTGCAGCAAGTTTCTTTGAAAACGATGAAGGTTCTAAATATGATCTGGATGTATCCATCAGCGTTCCTTTATTTTATTCATTACTTTTACATAAACATTTCCAAAACCAAAAATAGTTACAAATAAAATGACAGCAAAAGCTGAACTGTAACCGGTTTTCCATTTTTCAAATGCTTCTCTTTTTAAATTGATTGAGGCGAGCTCTGTAGCTGAACCGGGGCCACCAGATGTAAGTTCAACGACCATGTCGAACATTTTGAAATTCTCAATACCTCTAAATAACAAAGCCAATAATAAAAATGGTAATACAGATGGTAATGTGATGTATATAAATTGTTGCCATTTACTAGCTCTATCAACTTCAGCAGCCTCATATAAATAATTTGGAACTGATCTTAGACCGGCTAAACAAATCAACATTGTAAAAGGTGTCCACATCCAAGTATCAACTATAACTATCGACCAAGGTGCGAGTTCACTTGAACCAATCATATCAAAACTTCCAAAATCGTAAAAAAAGTTTACTACATAATTAAATAAACCTACTTGAGGATTATAAAGATAAGTCCAAAAAACACCCACAACAGCAGGCGATAACATCATTGGTAATACTATTAGTGTGGTTAATAATTCATTACCTTTAAATTTCCTGTTTAATAATAAAGCCAAACCTAATCCAATTAATGCCTGAAGTAACAAAGTCCAAAACATAAAGTTTGCAGTAACCTGCATTTTTTCCCATATGGCCTCTTTATTGAGAACTTTTATATAATTTTTTAAACCGACAAACTGTGGTTCTCTACCAATTTTATTTGCGTAAAAATTTGTAAAAGACATTCTGATTGCATAAATCAAAGGATAAATATTTATCGCCAATAAAAGAAAGACAGATGGTCCAATGAAAAGCCATGCTACAGCCTTATCAGAAAGTCCTTTAAATTTTTTTTTAACGCTCATATGATTTTTTTAAAAAAAAGGGGAGATATTACCCCCCCTTTTTTTTTTATATTTTTAAATATTAATGTTAAAGTTTTCCGTCTGCTTCAAATACTTCAACCCACTCTTCGATAATTTTATCTAGAGCGCCTTTAGCAGTTCCTTTTCCATTAACAACGTAATCATGAATAGCTTCCTGCATAGGTAACATTAACTCAACAAATGTTGGTTCTTGCCAAAAATCTTTGACAATTCCCATTGAGTCCAAGAAACCTTGTGCATAAACTGTAGATGTAGGGAACGATGGTGAATTTAATACATCATTATGACATGAATATCCGCCTAAATCCCACCATTTTTGCTGTACATCTGGTCTTGCAAACCATTTAATATATTCTAATGCAAGATCTTGTTTATCTGAATATTTAACAACAGATATACCTTGTCCACCTAATGTTGCAGCAGCTACGTTTTGTTTTGGATTTGCAAAGAAACCACTAACTCTTCCGTCGCTATCTTCTTTGGAAACACCTGGCCAAAAAGCATACCAGTTCATTTGGAATGCTACTTGTCCTGATTTATATGCATCTAAGTTTGCAACCATATAAGCATCAGAGTGTCCTGGAGGAGCACAGTCCTCATATAATTTTCTATAGAACTCTACAGCTTCTACTGCTTGTGGAGAATTGAAATAACCTTCCATATCGTACGGTTTGTTTGGATTTTCATACTCCATACCCCATGCATACATAGCAGCAGTTACACCCATTGTAATACCTTCAGATCCACGCTCTGTATTTATAGCAGCACCGTATCTTTTTTGACCATCAATTTCTCTTCCTTGGAAAAAAGTACACATGTCATATAGCTGATCCCAACTAGCAGGTACACCTAAATCATAACCATGTTTCTTTTTGAATTCAGACTTAAGCTCAGGTCTATCAAACCAGTCTTTTCTATAAGCCCATGCTAATGCATCTCCCATAGCTGGTAGTGCATAATAGTTTTCACTTCCTTTTGGCCATGTTGAATACGCATAAACTGTTGCAGGTGAGAAATCGTTCATTGAAATTCCTTCTTTATCAAAAAAGTCATTCAATTTTACGTAGTGTCCATACACTGCACCAGCACCGATCCATTGTGAGTCACCAATTAACAAGTCAAAAGTTTTACCTTTGTTGTTAAGTTCGTTCAACATACGATCAGCAAAATTAGGCCATGGTACGAATTCGAAGTTAACATCTATTCCTGTCTCTGCTGTAAACTCTTTTGTAAGTTCTTGTAATGCATTAGCAGGGTCCCAAGCGGCCCATCCTAATGTTATTGACTTAGCATTTGAATTTGCAGAAAAAGTAAATAGAGAAACAAACAATAAAATCATTATTTTTTTCATTTTATCTCCTATTAATTTAATTATTCATAATAATAGTCTATCCAAGAAGACTTGTGCCTGCTAGTATTTTTTTTGTAAAAAATAATTGGGTAAAAAATTAAAGAGAAAGGGGAATTATGAACAAAATAAAAGGTCCTGCAATTTTCCTAGCACAATTTGTAGGCGAAGATGCACCGTTTAATTCTTTAGATAATATTTGTAAATGGGCATCATCTCTTGGTTACAAAGGTATACAAATTCCAAGTTGGGACGGTAGATTAATTGATTTAAAAAAAGCATCTGAAAGTAAAGATTATTGTGATGAGATTAAAGGAATTGCTAAATCACACAATTTAGAAATTACAGAATTATCAACTCACCTACAAGGTCAACTTGTTGCAGTACATCCTGCTTATGACACTGCCTTTGATGGTTTTGCTGCACCTGAAGTAAGAGGAAATCCCAAAGCAAGACAGGAATGGGCTGTAAATCAATTAATGATGGCTGGAAAAGCATCAAACAGTCTAGGAATAGATAAACATGTAACTTTTTCAGGAGCACTTGCTTGGCCTTATGTTTACCCTTGGCCTCAAAGACCTGAAGGGTTAATTGAAAATGCATTTGATGAACTATCAAAAAGATGGAAGCCCATTCTTGATCACTTTGATAATAATGGAGTTGATTTATGTTATGAAATACATCCAGGTGAAGATCTTCATGATGGTGTAACTTTTGAAATGTTCTTAGAAAGAGTTGGTAATCACAAAAGATGTAATATGCTTTTTGATCCAAGTCATTATGTTCTACAGCATCTGGATTATTTAGCTCATATTGACATTTATCATGAGAAGATAAAAATGTTTCACGTTAAAGATGCTGAGTTAAATCCATCTGGAAAACAAGGGGTGTACGGTGGATTTCAATCATGGGTAAATAGAGCTGGTAGATTTAGATCGCTTGGTGATGGACAAGTTGATTTTAAATCTATATTTTCAAAACTAACTTCATATGATTATGATGGTTGGGCAGTTCTTGAATGGGAATGCTGCCTTAAACATCCAGAAGATGGAGCAAGAGAGGGAGCAGAATTTATTAAAAATCATATAATTAATACAACAGAAAAAGCTTTTGATGATTTTGCAGGTAGCGGAGCTGACCATGAAGCAAACAAAAAAATGCTTGGTATTAATTAATGAATAGAAAAATACGCATCGGTATGGTTGGTGGTGGTAAAGATGCTTTTATTGGAAGTGTCCACAGAATAGCTTTAAGACTTGATGGGTATTATGAATTAGTTGCTGGATCATTTTCATCTGACTTTGAAAATTCAAAAGAAACTGGAAAAAATCTTGGTCTAGAAAATGATAGAATCTATAAAACCTATCAAGAGATGGCTGAAAAAGAGTCAACTAGAGCAGATGGTATTGATGTAGTTTCAATAGTAACTCCAAATCATTTACATGTACCTATTGCAAAAATTTTTGCAGAAAATGGGATACATATTATTTGCGATAAGCCAATTGGTATGTCTAGTAAGGAAGCAATAGATCTTAAAAAGGTAATTGAAAGCAAAAAATTAATATTTGCTTTGACACATAATTACACTGGATATCCTATGGTTAGACATGCAAGATCTTTAGTTCAAAAAGGGGACTTGGGTTCTTTAAGAGTTATTCAAGCTGAATATCCACAAGATTGGTTAACAACAAAAGCAGAGGATAGTGGATTAAAGCAAGCCGAATGGAGAACTGATCCCAATAGATCCGGCGCTGGTGGTTGTATAGGAGATATTGGAACTCATGCTTATAATTTGATTAGGTTTATAACTGGATTGGAGGTAGATGAAATTTCAGCTGATATTCATACATTTGTTGAAGGGAGAAAAGTAGATGATAATGCCCAAATAATGCTAAGATTTAAAGGGGGTGCAAAAGGATCAATATGGTCAAGCCAAGTAGCAGTTGGAAATGAAAATAATCTTAAAATTAGAATATATGGAGAAAATGCTGGAATTGAGTGGAGACAAGAAGATCCAAATTACTTGAGTTATACTAAATTTGGTAGCCCTGCTCAAAACATTACAAGAGGAAGCAATATTACTAGTGATGAAGCTAAAAATGTAACAAGAATTCCCCAAGGTCATCCAGAAGGTTATTTAGAAGGTTTTGCTAATATTTATAGTGATGTTTACAAAGAGCTATCAGCTAATATTGATAGACAAGAATATGATAAGTCAAATAATTGTTATCCTACAATTGATGATGGAATTGATGGAATGAAGTTTATAGAAAACGTTATTAAGTCAAGTAAGAATAATAGTAAATGGATCAAATTTAATTCTAATTAAATTTTGTTGATAAATATAATTAATAAAACCCATTTTGATCTTTTATTTTTTTTAATAATTTGAAATCAATTTTCTAGGATGATAAATTATGTTTACCATATCTCATGGTAAAAAAGAGACCGATATCGCATCGGTTAAAAGCGAGTTTTGGAAAAACAAACAAGGAGAGTGTATGAAAAGAATGCACAGAGTGTTAAGTTCGTTTAGCCGAGGCTCAAAGAACGCTAGGCTAAATCAACTTATGTTTCGAAACTTGAAAACTGTAGAAACTAATGCAAATGGCACAAGTGGATACGTTATCAAATCTGGAAAAAATTCAGGAGAAACATTAGGTCACTTAAAAAAAGAGGCTAAAAAGTTTTAGCTTAAAGAATGAGATATGGGGCAATCATATTTATATGCCCCATATTTTTTCCTTCCTATTTTACTGGTGTCATAATTTTTTGACCTTCAACTCCCATCGCAACAACAATCGCTTTAACAGGAACATCTCCAATATTTTTTGATTCATGGACTACACCTACATCCTCTACGAATGCATCTCCAGCTTTATAGATATAACTTTTACCACCTTGGGTAAGTTCAATCTCTCCTTGCTGAATCATTATTAATACCGGAAAAGAGTGGGTATGAGGAACAACTGGACCTCCAACGGGAACATTAAACTCAAAAGCAGTTATCTTTGCTTTGCCTGAAGGATATACTATATCGTTACCCATTCCAGTTTGACTTGTAGATATAATTCTCTTCACATGTCCATCAGCTAAAACTGAATTATTTATAACAAATATTGCAAATAGAGTGATTATTATTTTTTTCATACATTACCTTTCTGATTAAGAGACGATAAAACATAAATATTGTTTTTATACGATATGACAAAAAGGTTTTTAGAAATTATTTATTCCAAGAGACTTTAAACATTACTTCATTTCTTCTCATCATAGGTAATGTAAAGGGACCATTATACGTCGCTCTTATTGAAGGTCCGTTAATATTTATATTATCTTCAAGAAGCTTTTGTCTCAGAATATCTCTGTGTTTTAAAAAATTATTATCAGATGCTCTACCTGAATACTGAATAACTGCAAAATGACCTTCTTTAATTTTTGAAATTTTTATATCTGGGTTATTTGGAAGAGGAGCATTATCTTTTGTAAATTTAGATGGTAAATAGAATTGCATATAATAACCTTCATCTTTTTCACCTTGAGTTACTGGAACTGTCATTTTAATTTCTTCAGATTTATTGTTTTGTCCTGAGATGTATCTAAAGAGTTTTCTAAAACTGTTATCATCATTTTTATTAACAACTTCTACAACTAACCTATCTTTATAGTGTCTTATCTCATAAGTATCAGTTGAATAAACTACATTATATGGAGCTTCTTCGTATGCCATTGATGAAGAATATTGGAAATAAAAAGATAAACAAATTAAAAAAAATATAATTATTTTTCTCATATTACTTACAAGTAATTTTCATTCATGAATAAGTTAATTCTTTTCATGCCCTCAACAATATCATCGGTACTTCTAGCGTAAGAAAATCTTATCGTTGAATTACCTCTTTTTTGATCAAAATCTAATCCAGGAGTTATGGCAACTCCAGCTTTATTTAAAACTTCCTTACAGAAATTGAGGCTATCATTGGAGTATTTAGAAATATCAACATAAATATAAAATGCACCATCAGGAGGAGAAAATTTTCCTAATCCAGCTTTAGGTAATTCTTCTAAAAGTATTTCTCTATTTTTTTTATAAACATTTACATTTTCATTTAATTCAATGTTAGCGTCCATTGCTGATAAGGCTGTTAATTGGCTTACATGTGGTGGACATATAAATAAATTTTGTGATAATCTTTCTACTTGTCTTACATGATCTTCTGGAACAATCATCCAACCTATTCGCCAACCTGTCATTGAAAAATATTTAGAAAAAGAATTTATAACATAACATTTGTCTGTTATTTCTAACGCTGTTGTGGGATTATTTCCATATTGAATACCGTGGTATATTTCATCACTTATAAAGCTAACATTATTTTCCTGTGCTGTGTTTATTAAATTTTTTAGAGTCTCCTTATCAACCATCGATCCAGTAGGATTTGCAGGAGATGCAACAAGAATACCATTTAAATTATTTTTTTTTATATCTTCAGGTACTGGCTGAAATTTATTTTGTATTTCAGTTTGAATATCTACTGGAATTAAATCTTGAGATTTTAAAATTTGTCGGTAACTAGGATAGCCAGGTGCTGCTATACCCACTCTATCACCAATATTAAACAAAGATGTAAAAGATAAAATAAAAGCTCCAGATGAACCTACGGTTATTACAACTCTATTTGGATTTAAATCAATGTTGTACCAATCTCCGTATAACTGAGAGATACGTTCTCTTAAAGCAGGAAGTCCAAGAGTAACCGTATATCCTAAGTTATTATTAGATATTTCTTTAGCGATAAATTTTTTTGCTAATTTTGGAGCTGGGGTACCTGGCTGCCCTACTTCCATATGTATAATATGTTTGCCATTTTTTTCAGCTATTCTAGCAGACTCCATTACATCCATTACAATAAACGGATCAACATTGCTTCTTTTTGAATTTTTCATTTTTAATTTGATTTTAAAAAAATTTATAAATTAATTTTAAAAGTTCTTGCAGATTTTTCTTCGGAAATTTTAAGAATTTTGAATTTAGACGTTTTCTCTAATTTTTGACCTTTGTTTGTCACAAATGATTTCATTTTTTTTACTTCTCCCTCAGGCATCTTTCTTGTGTACTTAAGTGTATGTTTTTTCGTGCCTATAACAAAGATCGTTTTCATAATTTCTATATATTATAAAGTATCGATTGATCCAATAATATTCAAGTTTTTATCTGTCACAACAATTTCACCAGAAGATGTTCCAATATTTAAAATTGCCCCAATAACTACGTAGTGCGTAACAAATACAATATTATTTTTACTATCTATGCTGTCTATAAATTCATAAAAATCTTTTATCTGTTTATCCTCATTAGCTGCAAATCTTGTATCGTAGAATGAATTTAGAGCGTCAAATGTCTCAAAGTCATCAAAAGCATATTTTGCAGTATCTTTACATCTGCACCACTCACTAGAATAAATATTATCAATTTTAATCTCATTTTTTTTAAAAATTAATCCAATTTTTTTTGATTGCTGAATTCCTATTTCATTTAAATTTCTTTGAGTATAACAGTCTTGCAATTCAAAATTTTCTGGATCACCATTACCTGGAGCAAGTGCATGTCTTATAAATATAAGTTTGCCTCCCTCTTTTAAAGATTCAATAACTTTGTCATTGGCAAATGAATAATTTAATTGAAACAATAAAACTGAAAAAATTAAAATTAATTTTTTCATCTTAAACAGATTGATCTTTAATTAGTTCCTTTATTTGAGGTATCATTATTTTTGGTGACCTCATTGATGGATAAATTTTTTTTACTCTTTCGTAGCTGCTTAAAGCTTTTTCATAGTTTTTTAATTTCATTTGCACTAAGCCTTGACCTGATAAAGCTCCAAAATGTCTTTTTTCTAATTTTAAAACTTCATCAATGTCATCTTGTGACGCTTGATAATTACCCATCAAATAAAGAACTGTAGCTCGTTTATTCCACGCTTCAGCCCATTTTGGATCCAGTTCGATAACAGTTGTAAATATATTTTCAGCTTTTTGGTATTCTTGACTGTTCATAAATGATGTTCCTCTAGATAATAAACTGGTTAAGTTTTGATCTTTTGGATGCGTTGTCCAAATACCCCAAATTTTCATTTCAGTTTCCCTTGCTGAGATTTCGCCATCTTCTAAAAGTTTTTCAAAAAGTTTATCTAATTGATTATTATCTGCTGAATAGACTGGATTAAAAAATAAAGTTAAGACTATTAAGCTTTTTAAAATAATTTTCATTAATTCTTATTTTCCCCCGACAATCATACCTTCAACATGCATTGTTGGTGAATTGGTAGAATAATTAAATTCTAGATCGTCAGCTAGAGTTATATTTTGAAAAATATTATTTAAATTTCCAGCGATTGTTATTTCGCTTACCGGATATGAAAATTCACCATTTTCAATCATTATACCACTTGCACCTACGGAATAATCTCCATTAATAATATTTGTGCCGTGACCGATAGTTTCTTTTATGTAAAGAAGTTTTTTTTCTGATTTTATCAACTCACTAAAAGTTTTAGATCCGTTTTCAAAATACAGATTTGTTGTACCACTTGCTCTACCATTAGACTTTCTGTTTATTTTTTTTCCATTGTAAGTGTCAATCAAATAATCTTGAAGTATTCCATTTTTAATTAAATCTAAATTAATTATACCTATACCTTCACTGTCAAAATAACGTGATCCATTAGCTTTTTTGATATCACCACGATCATTAATATTTAATTCAGTGTTGAATACTTTTTGGTTTAATTTATCTTTTAAAAAAGTAGTACCTTTTGCAATAGCACTTGATGAAATGGCGCTAGCAAAAATTGAAAGAAAGTTTTTTGATATTCTTTTGTCAAATATAAGGCTAATTTTTTCACTTTTAATCTTTTTTGGATTTAATTTTTTTACAGCATGATCCGCTGCGATAGATCCAAGCTCTTTTGGTTTTAAAATGTCATTATAAAATCTTTTGCTAGTATATTCATAATCTCTTTCCATACTTCCATTGCTTTTAGAAACAACTTCACAATAAGCTGTAAATTGAGAAGTTTTATATCCATCAGCAAATCCATTTGAATTAGCTAATAAAAAATTTGATTTATTTTCCCCAAATCCTGAACCATTGGTATTTACAATTTTATTATTTGAAAAAGCCTCATCTTCTGCCTCTTTTATATAATTAATTTTGTCTTCATTACTCAAATGAGTTTCATCGTATAAATCTAAATCTTTCAAACCGCTAAAATGAAGATCTTTATCTGGCAGTGAATTATATTCATCTTCGGGTGTTATCTTCATTGTTTCAATACATCTATCAACTAATTCATTTAAGTTACTCTCTTTAAGGTTTGATGATGCAATTGAGGACTTTTTTTTTCCTAAATATGTAGTAAGGACAATTCCAAGATTTTCTGATCTTTCAGAACCATCTAATTTTTTATTCCTAACATTAATATTTTCAGATACAGAACTCTGTACCAAAATACTTGCGTCAGTTGAGCCAAGTTTTTTTGATTTGCTAAGACAAATATCAGCAATTTTTTTTAGATAATCTTGATCTTTAATCATTGAGATTACAATTGAGTTCCACCAACTGTCATATTGTTTATCAACAAAGATGGCTGTCCAACACCAACCGGAACACCTTGTCCTGCTTTTCCACAGGTGCCAATTCCAGGATCTAACATCATATCATTTCCAACCATTAAAATTTCTTTTAATGATGATGGTCCGTCACCTATTAGAGTTGCGCCTTTAATCGGAGCTCCTACTTTGCCATTAATTATTTCATATGCCTCTGTACAATTGAAAACAAATTTTCCTGATGTTATATCCACTTGACCACCACCAAAACTTACCGCAAATATACCCTTATCGACTGATTTAATCATTTCCTCTTGAGTGTTTGTGCCGCCTAACATAATTGTATTTCTCATCCTTGGCATTACGACATGTTTATAACTTTCTCTTCTTCCATTTCCTGTGGATTTTGTATTCATTAATCTGGCGTTTAATCTATCTTGCATAAAATTTTTTAGAATTCCGTCCTCTATTAAAACAGTTTTTTCGGTTGGAGTTCCTTCATCATCAATATTTAAACTACCTCTTCTATTATCTATTGTACCATCATCTATTATTGTAACTCCTTTGCTTGCAACTTTTTTTCCTACTAAATCATGAAACGCAGAAGTTTTTTTTCTATTAAAGTCACCCTCTAAACCATGACCAACAGCTTCATGAATTAAAATAGCAGGCCAGCCTGGTCCGAGTACAACTTTCATCTCTCCAGCTGGTGAGGGTTTGCTTTCTATGTTTGTGTTTGCAATCCTAAAAGCTTCATCGCAAACTTTTTTCCAGTTATCGTTCTTTAAATAT
>CABZXV010000012.1 GCA_902529785.1 uncultured Pelagibacteraceae bacterium | reverse complement strand
ATAGATTTACCAAGTAATTTTTTTAAAACTGGTTCGTTTGTAAAGTATTTTCCAAACATTAATGCAAGACCAAACAAAATATTTATTATTGTTGGCTTCATGTAAATAAAAATAGGATCATCAAAATAAATTGTTAAACCACCAAATAATGTAATCAATATTCCACTAATTAGTGGCACTTTTGGAATTGTCTTTTCAACAATCCACATAATTAAAACTGCTATGATAGTTGCAACTATAAGTGGAGGTATTGCAACGATTAAATTTTTATCATTATTATAATAAAAATAAAAAAATATTACCAAAGGCCCTAAATCAGTAACAAATTTTAAAACAGATTTATTCACTGCTACATAATAGCAGAATAATAAAACAATCATATTTTTTTTATTGATTTTTATTTTTAAATATCCATATTTATTATGTGACTATTCAAAAAGGAAAATTTTCAATTGGAGACGTTGTAAAACATAAGCACTTCGACTTTAGAGGTGTAATTTATGATGTAGATTTTGAGTTTAATAACTCAGAGGAGTGGTATCAATCTATACCAAAAAATGTTAGACCTAGAAAAGACCAACCATTCTATCACTTGTTAGCTGAGAATGATGAAATAACATACGAAGCATATGTTTCTGAGCAAAATCTACTAGTGGACGACTCTGATGAGCCCATTAAACATCCATTAATAAATGAAATATTTTCAGGAAAAAGAGGCTCTAGTTATTTCAAACCCTCTAACTAGATACAATTACATTATTTAAACACATTTCGTGTAAATCTTAGACATACATTGAGGCTAAGATAATTAAATATTTTGGCCAAGGATGCATAATTTATCCATTTATTTATCTCCCTCTGTGTTCTTGGTCAGAATAACTCACCATAAAAATTTTCAAAATTTTTTAATTTGATATAGATAGCTAAAAAAATGTTAAATTATTTTAAACCAAAAAACCTGATTCAGATTATCAATAGATCTCAAAAATTTGTCTTTATTATATTTATTTTAATCTTAATTCTTGGACTTGTTGAAGCATTAATTCTTTCACCTGAGGATTATAAACAAAGTGACTCTGTTAGAATTATGTATGTACATGTTCCTGCTGCTTGGATCTCATTAGGAATTTTTTCTTTAATATCAGTTTTATCTTTTGGTATTATTATTTTTAAAAATAAAAATTTTTCACTAATTACTAAAAGTTTAGCTCCATCAGGATTTGTTTTTAATATAATTGCTCTAGTAACCGGATCAATATGGGGAAAACCTACTTGGGGAACGTGGTGGGCATGGGATGCAAGAATTACATCGATGTTATTACTAGCAATATTTTATTTAATGTTTATTTTGTCTTGGAGAATTGCAGGAACAGAGGATAAAGCTGTAAAATTAAGTTCATATATTGCTATATTTGGAGTTATTAATGTTCCAATTATCAAATTTTCTGTCGATTGGTGGTCTACTCTCCATCAACCAGCTTCAATAAATCTTCTAAAAGAAACTTCAATTCATTCGTCAATGCTGCTTCCTTTAGGAATAATGACTGCGGCATTTGCACTTTTTTCACTTTTGATATTTTTGATGAAATATAATACAGAACTGATAAAAATTAAGAATAAAGGATTAGATAGATTATGATTCAAGACGTTTTATTCATGAATGGGTACGGCCTATACGTATGGTCTTCTTTTGTATTTACTTTATCTTGTTTTTGGATTTTACATTCAGTTATTAAGCTTCAGTTAATTAAAGAGCAGAAAAAATTTGAGGCAAAATTTGAAAGTTTAGATATAGAGAAAATTGAAAAAGCAAAAAAACAAGAAACTTTCAAAGAAATTTTAGCTACCTCATTAGTTTCTAAGATTTAATTACTTATTTTCATGTATGGTAAAAAAGTAAAATTAAGAGCTGTTTTTATATTATCAATATTTATTTCTTTAATTCTAGTTTCTTTTTTAATTATCAAATCGTTAGAAGAAAATGTAGTTTATTTTAAATCACCAACAGAAATTAAAGTACTTTCTGAAGTCACAAAAAAAAAAATTAGAGTTGGTGGAATGGTAAAAAAAAATTCAATTAATATTAATCAATCTGAAGTAAATTTTGTGATAACTGATTTTAAAAACGAGCTTATAGTAAATTATAAAGGGTCAATACCAAATTTGTTTGAGGAAGAAAAAGGAGTTGTCGCTGAGGGATTTCTTCAAGACAGAAATTATTTTAAGGCGGTGAAAATTTTGGCAAAGCATGATGAAAACTATATGCCCCCAGAGGTTGCAGAATCTTTAAAAGAAAATTAGAATGGTCAATCAACTAGGCAATTACTCTTTATATATAGCTTTATTAATTTCGATTTTTATAATTATAAAAACCTCATTATCGTTTAGGAATTCTTCTAATGTATCGAGTGGCAATATTTTCTCGTTAATATCCATACAATCTTTAATGGTTATAATTAGTTTTCTAACTTTAATTTATGCTTTTATAACATCAGACTTTAGTAACGAGACTGTTTACAACAACTCTCACACTACAAAACCTTTATTCTATAAAATATCTGGGACTTGGGGTAATCATGAGGGAAGTTTGCTTTTATGGTTATTAGTATTAACAATTTTTTTATTTTTGTTTACAATAGATTCAAAAAGTCTTTCTCAAAGATATAGAACTCTCACATTATTTTTTCAAGAAATTATAATTTTCGGTTTTCTTCTTTTTATACTTTTCACATCCAATCCCTTTGCAAATATATTTCCAATTCCATCTGAAGGAACAGGATTAAATCCAATATTACAAGATCCTGCTTTAGCAATTCACCCACCCATTTTATATTTAGGTTATGTTGGAACCTCTATTATATTCTCATCTGCTTTAGGCGCAATTATCTCTGGCTCTATAAATAAATCTTGGGCAAGTCATATTAAAAGATGGGTTTTAATTTCGTGGGTATTTTTATCTATTGGTATTCTCTTAGGATCAATATGGGCATATTACGAATTAGGATGGGGAGGTTTTTGGTTCTGGGACCCTGTTGAAAACGTATCACTAATGCCTTGGCTTTGCCTTACAGCATTATTACACACAATTTTTACTTTAGAAAAACGAGGAACATTTCAATCATGGGCGATAATTTTATCAATTACAACTTTCTCATTAAGCATGAGTGGAACTTTTTTAGTTAGATCTGGAATTTTAAATTCAATTCATACTTTTGCCAACGATCCATCACGTGGAGTGTTTATTTTGTGTTTTTTATTTGTATTAATTTTTATCTCTATATTTATTTATTTTTTTTATCAAAAAACTATTACGGTTGATCCAACAAAAACTTTTTTGATAAGTAAAGAAACTGCAGTTTTAGTCAATAATTTATTCATGATGTTTTTTTTATCAGTAGTTTTGATTGGTACAGTATATCCAATTTTTTTAGAGGTAATTAATAATGAAAAAATTTCGATTGGACCGCCTTTTTACCACAAACTAATAATCCCATTTTTAATTCCATTTTTATTTTTTATGGCAATTGGACCTAACATTAAATGGATAAAAGATAAGATAGGTAAATTTAATTTAAAAGAAATATTTATGTTTATAATATCAATAGTAATTTCTTATATTTTTGTAAATAAATTTGGTGTTTCTTATCTTCTATCTCTACCTCTATTTATTTTTAGTTTATTTTTATTTTTTGTGACAATTAGAGATTTTTTTGGAAAAAATATTAACATCTCTCAAAAAATCTCTCATTTTGGTTTCAGCCTTTTAATTTTGAGTATTTTATTAAATGGTGTTTTAGCCAAGGAACACTCCTCAAATATGAGAGTTGGCGACGAAATAAAATATTTAAATAAAATTATTAAATTTCAAAAAATTGAGATAATAAAAGAAAAAAATTATGAGTCACTAATTGGTGAATTTAATATTGTTGATGAAAATAGTTCACTAAGTTTAAAACCTGAAATAAGAATTTATGATCAACCTCAAACAGTAACTAGCGAAGCTGATATTTCATCTACTATTTTTGCAGATAACTTTTTAGTATTTAATATAATTAAAAATGATGGTTTTTATAACGTACGATATCAAATAAAACCATTTATGATTTGGATTTGGATTTCTGTATTATTAATTTCGTTAGGTGGAATACTTAGTTTAAAGAAAAAAAATGTCTAAAAATATAAAGTTAATTAGTATAGTCCTATTTACACTGTTTTCCTTTTTCATACTTTTGAAAGGGTTAGACAAATCAAATATTTATTCTCCAGAAATTAAAGAGAGTAAGGTTAATTTTAATTTTAAAGCAAAATATCTTTTCTCAGAAGAAGAAGTTTTTATAAATGAACTGCTAAATAATGAGGGAATGTCCTTAATTAATATATGGGCTTCCTGGTGTTTGCCTTGTAGAGATGAGCATTTATATTTGTTAAATTTAAAATCCTTAAACAAATTAAGTATTATAGGTATTAATTATAAAGATGACGAAAAAAACGCTAAACAATTTCTAAGTGAACTTGGAAATCCTTATACAAATATAATTACTGATCCAAAAGGTATAAATTCAATTGAACTTGGAGCATTTGGTGTACCTGAAACTTATTTAATTGATAATAAATCTAAATTAATAATTCAAAAATTTATTGGTCCTTTAGATGATGAGGAATTTGAAAAAATTATTAAAATAATTAAATGAAAATGATAAAAATTTTATTGAAATTAATGATTATTTTTTTATTCCTTCAAAATAATTCTTTAGCTGAAACTTCTGAAGAAGTTGACAAAATTTCGAAAAATCTAAGATGCTTAATTTGTCAAGGACAATCAGTCTATGATTCCCAATCAGATTTTGCGTTGAGTATGAAAATTCTAATACAAAATAAAATTGACGAAGGTAAAAACGACGAACAGATTTATGAATATCTTAAAGCCAAATATGGTGAATGGATAGTTTATGATCCAGAAATGAACAAAAATACAGTTTTGCTTTGGGTATTACCTTTGATTTTATTTGTTTTTGGGAGTCTTTTAATTCTTAGAAAAGTATCTATAAGGTAGATATAAAAATACTCTTATGCGATTAACCCTTAAAATCTTAATCATTTTTTTTATTTCAGTTGTATCCTCAAGTTCAAAAGAACATTTATATTATAAAATAGGTCTGTTTGATTATAAACATGAGACAGGTGGAATGGCTTTAAACATCAAAAATGTAACTGATAATACATTTAATTTTCTTAATTTAGGTGAGCTTTCCCAAATTTATGAATTCACTGGTTTTATTGATAAAAACAATTGGTTTAGTAAAGGTGAGCAAATTAAGAAAAGAGAGGAATATTCAATTTATTTATCTTCAGGACTTCAAAAAAAAATAGATCTATCACAAAAAATTTCATTAGTCCCAAGTTTTAGTATTGGTCTATATGAAGAGTTTGATGATGGTAAGGATATGGGTTATCCAGTAGAATTTAAAAGTGAGATAGAGTTAAACTATAATTTATCAAAAAGCTCACTTTTTGGAGTTACTTGGAACCATATTTCAAATGCTGATATTGGTGGGACAAATCCAGGCAGTGACTCAGTGCTAATTAATTTTATAATTAAAGAATAAACTAAAAAAATTCATGAATTTAAAAGATTGTCATAATTTTGGTGATTTTAGAAAATTAGCTAAAAAGAAATTACCTTCTCCAATTTTCCATTACATAGATGGTGCTGCAGATGATGAGATAACATATGCTAGAAATACAAGTGCTTTTGATGATGTTGATCTAGTTCCAAATGTTTTAAGAGGAGTAGAAAATGTTGACCTTTCAACAACAATATTTGGAAAAAAATTGGACCTACCATTTTACCTAGCACCTACAGCCTTACAAAGACTTTTTCATTATGATGGAGAAAGAGCAGTAGGTAAAGCAGCTAAAAAATTTAATACAATGTTTGGTGTTTCAGCTTTAGCAACTGTAAGTGTAGAGGAAATCTCTTCAATGATTGATACTCCTAAGATGTTTCAATTTTACTTTCATAAAGACAGAGGTTTAAATGATTCTTGTCTAGAGAGGGCTAAGGCAGCAAAGTTTGATGTAATGGCTTTAACTGTTGACACTATTACTGGCGGAAATAGAGAGAGAGATTTAAGAACTGGCTTTACATCACCTCCAAAACTAACTTTGGCAAGTTTATTTAGTTTTGCTACAAAGCCTATGTGGGGCATAAATTATTTAACAAAAGGTAAATTTGAATTACCTCATCTTCAAGATTTTGTTAAAGAAGGTACAAGTACTAACTCTTCGATTGGCAGTTATTTTTCTACTATGCTAGATCAATCAATGAACTGGAAAGATGCTGAAAATCTTTGTTCTAAATGGGGAGGTCATTTTGCCCTTAAAGGTATTATGAGCGTAGAAGATGCAAAAAGAGCTGTTGATATTGGATGTACCGGTATAATGGTTTCTAATCATGGTGGAAGACAACTAGATGGTTCCAGGTCTCCATTTGATCAACTAGCAGAAATAGTTGATGCTGTTGGAGATAAACTTGATGTTATTTGTGAAGGGGGAATTCATAGAGGAACTCATATGCTTAAAGCGTTATCGCTTGGCGCTAAAGCATGTTCAGGTGGCAGGCTTTATTTATACGCACTAGCTGCTGCGGGTCAAGCAGGTGTTGAAAGAGCTTTAAACCAATACAAAACAGAGCTCCAACGAGACATGAAACTAATGGGCTGCACAAAAATTAGTGATCTGAATAGAAGTAATTTAAGATTCAGAAGATAATGAGTCTAAAGAATTGCTACAATTTCGAAGATTTTAGAAAGCTAGCAAAAAAAAAATTACCTGCCCCGATTTTTCATTACATTGATGGTGGAGCTGACGATGAAGTCACAATGAATAGAAACACAGATTCATTTAATGACTGCGATCTAGTCCCAAATATTTTAAATAGTGTTGGTGAGCCAGATTTAAAGACTGAGGTTTTCGGAACAAAAATGGAAATGCCAATTTTTTTGTCACCTACTGCCATGCAAAGTTTATACCATCCAGATGGTGACAAAGCATCTGCTCGTGCAGCAGAAAAATTTGGTACAATTTACAGCATGTCTACAATGGCATCTTTTTCGATTGAGGAAATTGCAAATCTTTCTAGTGGTCCAAAAATTTTCCAATTATATATACACAAAGATCAATCTATAACTGATGACTTAATTGATAGATGTAAAAGAGCAAACTTCAATGGAATGTGTATCACTGTTGATACAATTGTTGCTGGAAATAGAGAAAGGGACCATAGAACAGGTTTTACAACACCTCCAAGATTTACATTAGATAGCCTAATGAGTTTCGCCATGAGACCACAGTGGGTATTTAATTATTTTACTAATAAGAAATTTGAATTAGCTAATCTTAAAGATAAAGTTGAAAAAGGCACAAATATCGCTCAATCAGTCATGGGATATATAAACGAACAGTATGATCCAGCTATGAATTGGAAGGATGCTGAGTATTGTATAAAAAAATGGGATGGGCCCATTGCTCTTAAAGGAGTTATGTCAGTTGAAGATGCAAAAAAAGCTATAGATATAGGTTGTACAGCTATAATGATATCAAATCATGGAGGAAGACAACTTGATGGCTCAAGATCTCCATTTGATCAGGTAAAAGCTATTAGAGATGCCGTAGGAGACAAATTGGAGGTAATTTTAGATGGGGGTGTTAGAAGAGGCACACATGTATTGAAGGCACTTGCGGCGGGTGCGACAGCTTGTAGTTTTGGTAAAGCATTTTTGTTTAGTTTAGGGGCTGGAGGACAACAAGGTATAGAGAGGTTATTACAAAATATGTATGATGAAATAAGACGTAACATGATATTAATGGGATGCAAAAGTATTAAAGACCTTGATGAATCAAAAATTATTTTCCGAAAATAAATAAAAATTACTAATATAAAAAATAAGTAAAAAAAATTAAATATAATAGACATACACTAACTTTTCAGTTAGTTTTCACACCTTAAAATTAAAGTTATGAAATTAGCAAAAAGTTTAGAAAATTTAGGAACAGAATCTGCGTTTAGTGTCTTAGCTGAGGCGAAAGCATTAGAGGCTAAAGGTCATCCAATGATACATTTGGGTTTAGGACAACCAGATTTTAAAACTCCAAAACATGTAGTCGAGGCTGCTAAGAAAGCTTTAGATGATGGTCATCATGGTTATGTTATGTCCAATGGAATTCCAGAATGTAGGCAAGCTGTAACAAGATGGATTAAAAAACGTTACAATACAGATATAGACTTTGAAAGAATTTTAATTATGCCAGGTGGAAAACCTACAATGAGTTATGCAATTCAATGTTATGGTGAACCAGGAGCAGAAATAATCCATCCTACACCTGCATTTCCTATTTATGAGTCAATGATAAACTATACTGGTTCTACTCCAGTACCATATGATCTAACTGAAGATAAGGATCTTAAATTTGATCCGGATAAAATACTTTCACTTATAACTGATAAAACAAGATTATTAATTCTAATTAATCCTAACAACCCAACAGGTAGTTTTGTTGAGAAACCAGTTATAGATTACTTTGCAAAGGAATTGGAAAAACATCCACATGTCACTATTTTAAGTGATGAAATTTATAGTAGACAGATTTTTGATTACAAAGAAATGCCATCGTTCTTCCATTATGAAAATTTAAGAGATAGGCTTATTGTTTTAGAGGGTTGGAGTAAAGCATATTCAATGACTGGATGGAGATTAGGTTGGAGTTTTTGGCCAAAAGAACTAGTTGAACATGTAAACAAACTACTAATTAATAGTGTATCTTGTGTGAACGCAGCTGCACAATTTGCCGGAATAGCTGCTTTAGATGGTCCGGACGACTCAATTAATGATATGTTAGATAAATTTACTTTAAGAAGAAATTTAATTCATACAGGTTTAAATGAGTTACCAGGAGTAGAATGTAGTTTACCAGGTGGTGCGTTTTATGCTTTTCCAAATGTAAAAGGAACTGGAATGACAGGTGCTGAGTTTTGTAAAAAAGCTATGCATGAAGCTGGAGTAGCAATAGTACCGGGAACTGCATTTGGTCAAACTTGCCAAGATTATGTAAGATTTAGTTTTGCCGCATCTAGAGATAACATACAACAAGCCTTAGAAAACATAGGCAAGATGCTTTCTAAATAGACTGTATTTTTTAAAAGAAACTTCTATAATATTTAATTATGAATGAAACTGTTCAAACAGAATTAAAAAAGATTTTTAATGGAAGGTTTTCAACCTCAGAGTCTACAAGAGCAAACTATGCTAGAGGAGAAGATACTTATGATCCAATTCTCTCAAAAGCTGTAGTATTTCCTGAGACTAATGAAGAAGTATCACAGTTATTAAAGTTATGTAATGAACACAAAATACCAGTTGTTCCTTTTGGTACTGGAACTTCATTAGAAGGCCATGTTGTTGGAAATCAAAATGGAATAACAATTTCTCTTGAAAAAATGAACAAAGTATTGAGTGTCAATGCTGAAGATTTCGATTGCAGAGTACAGGCAAATGTAACTAGAAAACAATTAAATGAATATCTTCGAGAGGATGGAGTATTCTTTCCAATAGATCCAGGAGCTGATGCCGCTCTTGGCGGAATGGCAGCAACATCGGCATCAGGCACAATGGCTGTGAAATATGGAACTATGAGAACTGTAATCTCAGGTCTAACAGTTGTTCTTCCCAATGGAGATATTATTAAAACTGGAGCCAGAACAAAAAAAACTTCTGCAGGATATAATCTAACAAATTTGTTTATTGGTTCTGAGGGAACCCTAGGAATAATCACTGAAGTTCAATTAAGGTTATCTCCGATACCTGAAAGCATAATGAGTGCAGTGTGTTACTTTCCAGATTTAGACTCAGCAGTAAAAGCTGCTCAAGAGGTTATTCAATATGGTGTACCAATAGCGAGAATTGAAATGCTAAATAAAGATCAAATGGAAATAAGTATTAAATATTCAAAATTAGATAACATAAAAGCATCACCCACTTTATTTTTTGAATTTCATGGAAGTGAAAATTCAAACAATGAGTCAATAGGTATAGTCGAAGAAATTTCAAAAAGTAATGGAGGAAGTGATTTTCAATGGGCATCTTCACCTGAGGAACAGAAAAAATTATGGAAAGCAAGACACGATGTGTATTACTCAGTTAAAGCTTTGGGTAACGATATGAAAGTTTATTCCACAGATGTTTGTGTGCCAATTTCAAGATTAGTTGAATGTATTTCATGGGCAGAAAAAGAGGTACAAAAGTTAGGATTAACTGCACCAATGGTAGGACATGTAGGAGATGGGAATTTTCACTCAATAGTACTTTATGATCCAGATGATGAAGAAAAACAAAAAAAAATCCGACAATACAGTGATGACTTAATTAATAAAGCTCTTGAACTCGAGGGAACGATTACAGGAGAGCATGGTATTGGACTTCAAAAGAAACATTATTTACTTAGAGAACATCCAGATAATGTTCCTGTTATGAAATCTATTAAAAGATCATTAGATGTTAATAACATTATGAATCCTGGAAAAATCTTTGATTTAAACTAATCAAATTGTATGAAAAAAATTTTAGTCACTAGAAGATTGCTAAGATCTTGTGAAGATCGAGCAAAGGAAATGTTTGATGCGAATCTAAACTTAAATGATGAACTTTACTCACAAAAAAAATTAATTGAAATGAGCCAAGGTTGTGATGGTATACTTTCAGCATTAACTGATAAGTTGGATGCTGATACAATTAATCAATTACCAGATAGTATTAAAATACTCTCAAACTTTGCAGTTGGTTTTGGAAATATTGATTTAGAGGCAGCAAAAAATAGAGGTATTGCTGTAACAAATACTCCAGATGTTTTAACAGATGCTACTGCTGAAATTGGAGTATTATTAATTTTAGGTGCATGTAGAAGAGCTTCAGAAGGAATTGAGCAAGCAAGACAAGGAGGATGGGTTTGGTCAGCTGATCTTTTAATTGGCAAACAACTCACAGGTACTAGATTAGGAATTTTAGGGATGGGAAGAATTGGACAAAAAATTGCAAAAGTAGCAAAATCTCTTGGCATGATAATTCACTATCATAACAGATCAAAACTAAGTGAAGATAAAGAGCAAGGCGCTATTTATCATGACAATCTAAAAGATCTTCTATCTGTATCAGATGTACTATCTGTATGCTGTCCAGCATCAAAAGAGACAATTGATATGATTAACAAAGATACAATTGAATATTTGCCAAAAGGAGCTGTTGTCACCAATGTTGCAAGAGGAGACATTATTGAAGATGAGGCAATGATTGATGCACTTAACAGAAGGAAAGTTTATGCAGTAGGATTAGATGTTTATAAAAATGAGCCACATTTAAATAAAGGTTACTATAAGCACAAAAGTGCTTTCATTCTTCCACATTTAGGTAGTGCCACTAAGGAAACTAGGACTGCGATGGCTAATTTAGCTATTGATAATATTGATGAATTCTTCAAAACAGGAAACTGTAAAAACAAAGTAAATTAACAATCTGAAGTTGTATTTAATTGAATATCAGTCATTTTTAAAATGACTCTAAGTTACATATGTGTTTAATATCCTGCAGTTAATTAACTAAAGAGGAGAAATAAATGATTAAAGACAAAAAGCTGAAGGTTAAAAAAACACCTTCAAGACGTAAGTTCTTTAAAGCTGCTGCTGCAACTGGTGTTGCCGCTGTAGCTGCATCATCTTTAGCTGCTCCAGCTGTTGCTGCTGAAAGAATTGAAGCATCAATGGTTGCTACTTGGGGAAGAGATTTTCCAGGTTTAGGAACAGGGGCTCAAAGATTTGCACAAAGAATCTCAGATATAAGTGATGGTAGAATTCAAGTTACTTATTATGCAGCTAATGAAAGAGTTAAAGCATTTGACTCATTTGATGAAGTTGCATCTGGTAACTCACAAATGTACCATGCTGCTGACTACTACTGGGTGAAGAAGGATCCAGCTTGGGGTTATTTTACAGCGGTACCATTTGGTTTTACTTACACTGAAATGAATGCATGGATTAGATTTGCAGGTGGTCAAGAGTTATGGGATGAACTAGCTGACAAATTTGGTCTTAAAAACTTTATGTGTGGAAGCACAGGAGTTCAAATGGGTGGATGGTTTAACAAAAAGATTAGAAGCCCTAATGACTTCAAAGGTTTAAAAATGCGTATGCCTGGTTTAGGTGGACAAGTAATTGGTAAACTTGGAGGATCTCCAGTTTCGTTACCTGGTGGACAAATTTACGAAAACCTAGTATCTGGAGCAATTGATGCTACAGAGTGGGTAGGTCCATGGAATGATGAAGCTATGAAATTCCAAGAAGCTGCTAAATACTACTACTATCCTGGTATGCACGAGCCTGGATCAATGTTAGCATGTGGAACAAACAAATCTTGGTTCACAAGCTTAAACAAATCTGATCAATTATTAATTGAAGCTGCTGCAGCAATGGAAAATGACGTAATGATGTCTGAGTACAATGCTAAAAATGGTGCGGCTTTAGCTAGATTGATCAATGATCATGGTGTTAAACTAGAGAAGTTTAGCGACAAGGTTTATGATGGCTTTGCATCAGCTGCTAACGAAGTGTTTGAAGAAACAAGAGCTAGCAGTGGTCTTGCTGAAAGAGTTCATTCGAGCTTCTTAAAAGCAAGAAAAGACATTGGGTCTTGGACTAACTTGTCTGACTCACCTTACATTTCTCAAAGAAACAGAGCTTTAGGAATGTAATCAAACTTAATTTGATAATTAAAAGGGCCCTTTTTGGGCCCTTTTTTTTATTTTAAAATTAAGTATTACTAAGAGAAATTTAAATTCATATGAGTTCAGAAAGCAGCAAAATATCTTTATATTTAAGAATTTTAAGTTACTCAGTATTAGCTTTCACCCTAGCATTCCTAATAAATAATGTTTTAACAGTTTGGAGTGATTGGCCTGGAGTTAAGAAAATTTTCTCTCATTATGAAATGTTTGGTTTCAAAAAAAAGGCACTTGATGGATCTGCTTTAAATTACGGTTTCATGCAAATTGGAGTATATTTAATATGCATAGTAGCAGTAATAATTTATGTTTTTAAAACTTACTCTCAAACTTTAGAACGAGACTCAGAGATATTATCAAAATTTTCAGCTTACTTGGTTAGATCATCTTTTTGGGCGGTCTTTTTAGTTGGTGTTGCAGACTTTATAATTTCGTTCATGGTCGTTGAAAGATTATGGGAAGCAATATTCAGTCCAGAAGTGAAAGCCTTTATGGTGAAATCACCAGAAAGAATTACATTTATACATTTTCCAATTATATTAATTTCATTTGTAATTGGTTACTTTACAAAATCTGTTGGTTTTATTTGGTTAGCAGTTTTAGTTGTTGTCAGTGAATTCATAATTGTCTTATCTAGATTTATATTTTCTTACGAGCAAGCTTTTCAAGGAGATCTTGTTCGTTTCTGGTATGCCGCACTATATTTATTTGCAAGTGCTTATGCTTTAATTCACGAAGGTCATGTAAGAGTAGATGTTCTATACTCTTCTTTTAGTGAAAGAAAAAAAGCTTGGACAAATCTTTTAGGTTCTGCTCTTCTAGGTGTTCCACTTGTATTGATAGTTTTATTTTTAGGACTTAATGGAAAAGCAAGTATAATAAATGGACCGGTGGTTGCCTTTGAAGTTACGCAACAAGGATCTAATGGTTTATACCTTTTATATTTGATGGCTGTATACTTAGCAGTATTTGCAGTTACCATGCTTTTACAGTTTACGAGCTATTTCATGGGTAGTAGTTATAAAATTTTAAATGGTAAGGAAAATTAAAGTATGGAACTATTTTTCTTAGCAGTTTTAGTCTTAATAATGATAGTTGCTCTTGCTTCAGGATATCCTGTAGCATTTGCGCTTCCTGGTTCAGCTATAATATCAATTGGATTAGCCGCATTTTTTGGATATTTATTTGAAGGTGATGCAGATGCTTATTTTGCAGTTGATGGTCCGATTGAATGGCTTGTTGCTGGTATTACAAACTTTAGGAGTAATTATTGGGATGTTGAGACTGACACCCTAATTGCAATTCCTTTATTTATTTTTATGGGAATTATGCTGCAAAAATCCAAAATTGCAGAAGATTTATTAATAACAATGGGTCAATTATTTGGTCCAATTCCTGGTGGTCTTGGTATTTCAGTAATTTTCGTTGGAGCATTGTTGGCAGCAACTACAGGTATTGTTGGGGCAACTGTTATTGCAATGGGATTAATCTCATTACCTACTATGTTAAATAATAACTACGATAGGAAACTTGCCAGTGGTATTGTATGTTCATCTGGAACGTTAGGTCAAATAATACCCCCATCTATTGTTTTAATTATTATTGCTGACCAATTAGCTAGCGCATCAGATGTTGCAAACAACATCCGTCAAAATGATTACAAAGCAGTCACTGGAGAATTTAACATGCCAGGAGAATTTAGAGTTGGGTCTTCAAGTGCTGGTGATATGTTCCTTGGTGCTCTTTTACCTGGTCTCGTTTTAGTTGCGCTTTACATGATCTATGTATTTTTCTATGCTAGAATAAAAAAAGGTGTAGCCCCACCAGTTCCATTTAAAGGAGAATTTAATTTAAAATTTTGGTTACGGGTAATTGTTATAATTATTCCTCCTCTTGCACTTATTTTTGCTGTTTTGGGTTCAATTTTGATGGGTATAGCAACAGTTAACCAAGCTGGTTCAATTGGAGCAATTGGTGCAACGTTGATGGCTGGTTATAGATTATTTGAAGGTAAGAAAAGCGCATTTTATCCTTTAATTCTTATAATTGGATCATTAATACCTATTACTTTTCTTGCATCAACATATGAACTGAATGTTAAAAATCTAGAAGAAAGAAATTTAGGTGCTATCTATATTACCGCATTTTTTGTAGCAATACTCGTTTATGGTATTGCATGGAGTTTTTGGAGAACATTTAAAACTGAAAATGTTTTAAAAGAAGTAGTTACTGAGACTTGTATTACTACTTCAATGGTATTTATAATTCTTCTTGGTGCTGCGATGCTTACATCAGGCTTTAGAGCATTTGGTGGTGAGGAATTAGTAAGAGATTTTCTTCAAGATTTACCAGGGGGTTTTTGGACTCAGTTTGTTGTGGTCATGATTGTAATTTTCTTGTTAGGTTTCTTTTTAGATTTTATTGAGATTGCAGTTGTTGTTGTACCAATAATTGCACCAATATTGCTAGCTGAAACAGGAGCAAATGTTACAGCTGTATGGCTTGGAGTAATGATAGGTGTTAATTTACAAACTTCTTTTTTAACACCTCCATTTGGATTTGCTTTATTTTATTTAAAAGGTGTAGCTCCAAAAGTGGTCCAAACATTAGATATCTGGAAAGGTGTTGTTCCTTTTATTATTTTACAACTTATCGGTTTAGGAATTGTGGGCGCATACCCTAGTCTAGTAAATTATTTACCAAACAGGGTTTATTTAACATCTAATGTTGCTCCACCACCGATGAATCCAAAACTACAATATTGCTTACAAGAGTATAAATTTGCAAACTACTCTAATAATGCTGATGTAATAAATAAAAGTATAACTGACTTTGACGACATTATTCTTGCAAATTTACCAGCAGATAAATTAAGTTATTTTCAACGCCATGTTGATAATTCTAAGTACTCTTTTGAACTTGTTAATGAGGTTAAAAGCACAGAGACGTTATATAACGATTATGCAGTCGATTATAGAGACTTACATTTTAAAACAAGAAAGAAACAAAAGAAAATTTTAAAATTAAATAAAAAGATAGATAAGTATAAAGCTGAGATTAGAAACTTAGACGATGAAGATGTTTCAGATAAAAATAAACTTGAACAAAAAATTGAAAATGTGAAACTAGAAATAGACGAGATAAGTAGTCAAATCCCAGAGGAATGGAAATCAAAAAATGATGAATTTAATAAAATTAATAAAGCAAAAAATCTTGCAACAAGAAAATATCGAAAAACAGTTGATAATGCTTACGAAGATTTATTGTTGATTAAGAGTTTTATAAATGATGGTGAAAAATTTGAAGAATTAGAACAAGAAATGAAACTTCTTAAAAATAAAATAGATAACAGAGGTTACATTGATGCAATAGAGTTTATAGATAATATATTTGAAAAAGTTGGAGAAATTTCTGGATCTGATGAGTTTGCCGATAAATTAGATTATCTTATCACTTTAATGGATGAGGACGAAGTTGATTTTGAAAAACTTCAATCCTCAACGGTCGATACTATTGCGTTATTTGAGCAAGAAGTTAGTTGGAGAAAAAATTTCAAGAAAAAATATATGGATAGAATAAATGCCCATGACAAAGTTATTAGTGAGACTATTGGATTAAGATTGCAATCAAAACTTACAAAAGAACAAGCTATATATGTTTCAAAATGTAACTCTATCCACAGAGATATATCTTTAAACTTTTAATTATTTTGTGATTTGATCAATTAATTTTGACCTTTCGTATAAACCAAGATTTTCCGCTTTTGTTTTTAATTTTTCGTACTCAGATTTTAAATTTTCGGTTTTGATGTTAACTTTGTTACCAATTTCAATAATAGAACCAATAATTGGATCAATTTCTAATGGACGCTTAGCATGTAAATCTTGAGTTGTTGATGGTTTATGACCTTTAATTGAAATCGCAGCATTTATTCTATGATCAATAGAAACATTAAATTTTACACCAATTTTTTCACCTACTTGTTGGCATTCCTCCATCAATTTTCTTACTATTTTTAACAATTCTGGGTCATTTCCAATTTCATCTAAGGTTTTATCATAAAGAGCACTAATGATATTAAACGAGCAATTACCCCAAAGTTTTATCCAAATTTCATCTCTTAAATTACTTTTTTGAGGAGCTTTTAAGCCGCCTGCAATTAATAAATCAGCAATGAGTTTAAGTCTTTCTGATTTAGATCCATCAGGTTCACCAAGTGTAAATCTTTCTCCTCCATTATGTTTTATTACACCTGGTTCTGTAATTTCAGCAGCTGGGTAAACAACACAACCAATAGCTTTTGCTGGATCTAAATATTTCCATATTTTTCCCTCGGGATCCACGCTATCAATATGATGGTTGTCTAAATTCGTTTCAGTATTTGCTTTATAAAAATACCACCAAGGAAGGCCATTTACAGCTGATATAATCGAAGTTTTTTCTCCAATAATATTTTTTAGTGAATCAACAATATTTGAAATTGCATGAGCCTTTACAGAAATAAATATATAGTCTTGTACATCTAATGTTTTAGGATCATCGGTTACTTTTAATTTAAAGTTTTCAGACCTACCCTCTTTAATTAAAGTTAATCCATTTTCTTCTATCGCTTTTTTGTGTGGTCCTCTTGCTATAAGGGATAAATCTATATTTGTTTTACTTAAACAAGCTGCCAAATATCCACCGATAGATCCTGCACCAAATATACAAATTTTTGTCATTAACTACTTAAACCAAATTTTTTTGCTAAAACGTTTCTTTGTAACTTACCAGTTGCTCCCTTTGGAATTTCATCTACAAAAAAAATTTTCTTAGGAATTTTAAATTTTGCTAATTTTTCTTGAGCATATTTTAATACATCTTCTTCTGAACACATCTCTCCGGACTTAATAATTATAGCGCTTGCTATATTTTCACCAAGCATTTTATCCTCATAACCAAAACATACAGCTTGGTCTATTGATGGATGATCCATTAAAACATTATCAACCTCCAAAGGAGATATTTTTTCTCCACCCTTATTAATTATTTCTTTCAATCTTCCTGAAATTTTCAAATATCCGTCTTCGTCAAAATATCCTTGATCACCAGTTCTAAACCAACCATTTGTGAAACTTGTTTTATTTGCTTCTTCATTATTTTCGTAGCCAAGTGTTACGTTTTCACCCCTTATACATACTTCGCCTTCTTCACCTTGTTTCATCATGTCACCATTTTCACTCATAATACACACTTCTGGACCTGCTGGTAGGCCTACAAATCCTGCTTTTTGTTGTTTTGGTGGTAATGGATTTGATGTCATTTGATGCGTTGCTTCAGTCATCCCATATGCTTCAATAACAGGACAATTAAATGCTTCATTTAAATCTTTAAATACAGCAGGAGGTAATGAAGCTGAGGAAGATCTAATTAATCTTAAATTTAAGTTTTTTGCTGCCTCTTTATTTTTATTTGCTCTTAATAAGATTGCTTGATGCATAGTTGGTACTCCTGAATACCAAGTAATTTTTTCTAATCTAGCCAAATCAAGAAACTTTAATGCATTAAAACCACTAGATGCACATACTGATGCACCAACTTTCATTGATGTCGCTAAAACTGCTATAAGTCCATGAATATGAAATAATGGCATAATATTTAAACAATGATCATTATCTGTAAGACTTAAACTTTTTGAAATATTTTCAGAAGATGAATAAATATTATTATTTGATAACGGAACAATTTTTGGCCTTGAGGTAGTTCCTGAAGTATGCAGGACTAAAGCCTCATCATTTTCATTTGGGGATGAATAATCACTCTTGTTATCAAACAAATCAAACAAACCTTCAGGTTGATCTTTATGGATTTTCAATTCACAAATTTCTATATTTAATTTTTTTGCAACTTCTACTGACGGATTATTTGAATTTTTTTCAACAATAATTATTTTAGGATTTAAATCCTTAAGATAAAACTCATACTCTTCTGATTTATATGATGGATTAAGAGGAGCAGCAGACATGTAACTTGAAATTCCTAAGAAACTATTAGCCATGTATGGTCCATTCGGTAGAACTATTGCGGCTCTATCTTTATTAGATATACCATTTCCTGATAATTGTTTTGAGATATCTTCAACAAATATTTTTAAATCTCTGTAACTAATTTTTGAATTGTTTTCAGACGAAATTGCAATTTTATCATTTTCACTATTTTCAAAAATGTTTTTAACAATTCTTTTTGACACCTCTAATATCCTTTTGCGTACCCATCTTTTCTAGGATCTGATCCACCTAATAGATCACCTTCGCTTCTATTAATTTTTATTGCTTGCCCTCCGCCATGTGTACCATCAATATATTCTACATTGTGACCTACTTCTTTAAGACCATAAAAAATCTCTTTATCAACAGTTTTTTCGAGCTTATAAATATTATTAAAATGAAATGCTCTAGGAAAGCTTAAAGCTTCTTGCGGTCCCATCCCATAATCAATCATATTATTTAAAACATGAACTTGTCCGACTGGTTGATATTGACCACCCATAACACCATAGCTTAAGGTTGCGTTGTTATCTTTATCAATGACCATACCTGGAATAATAGTATGCAATGGTCTTTTTAAGCCAGCAATACAGTTAGGGTGTCCATGCTCTACTCTGAAATTTGTACCTCTATTATGCAAAAGTATTCCACTTTTATTTGTTGTAATCCCTGATCCAAAAACATAACAAACAGAATTGATTATTGATACGCTATTTAAGTCTTTATCTACTACTGTTAGATAAATTGTCTCTGGGTGAGCTGGAATATTTAAGTTACCAACATCACTGCATGAATTTAGATTAATTTTATTAAAAATATCTTCAATATTTTTATCACTTAAAATTTCATCCAAATTAATATTTGCAAAACTTGGATCACCCAAACTTGTTTCTTTAACTTTATAGGCTTGTTTTGTAACTTCTGCTTCAAGGTGAAATCTTTCTACGCTGTTGAATTTATAGTTTTGAATGTTGAGTCTTTCTAATAATTTCATCATAACTAATACCGTAACACCAGGTCCATTAGGAGGGCATTGATGAATAAAATCACCTTTATATGAAGATTTGATAGTTTCTGATCTTATTGTTTTCTGCTTAGAAAAATCTTCAAAAGTATGAACGCCTCCTAATTCGTTTAAACTTTCAATTATATCTTTTGCAGTTTCACCTTCATAAAATTCTTTACTTCCTTTTTTACTAATTGCCTCAAGCGTTTCTCCTAATGCAACATTTTTCATTAATTCATTTTCTTGATATGTACGACCATCTTTTAAAAAAATTTTTTTTGAATTCTCATTTCCATTAATCTTATTTAAACTGTTATGCCAAGCTTGTGATACTACTTTAGAAATTTTATGACCATTTTTTGCAATATCAATTGCTCCTGAAAATAATTGTTCAAAATCAAGTTTGCCAAATTCTTTATGGATAGTTTCCCAAGCATGAACTGCTCCAGGTATCGTTACAGAATGAGGACTTGTTAATCCAATTTTATCTATATTTTTTTCCTTAAAGAAATCATAATTTAATTTTTCTGGAGCCAAACCAGACCCATTAAAAGATACTGCATCTTTATTACTCATTTTAACTATTGCAAAACAATCACCGCCAATACTTGTGGCGTTAGGTTCAACAACTGATAAAACAATTGAAGCAGCAATAGAGGCATCCACTGCATTTCCTCCCATTTTAAGTATTTTTAATGCTTCTTCAGTGGCCAATGGATGAGAAGTCGCTGCCATTGCATTTGACGATTGTGCATCTTTATCTTTTGTTGATCGATTATTCATAGTACAGATTTATTATCAAAAAATTTATAAATGATTAATAAAGCAAATAAAAGTATTATCATATTTTGCGTTTTTGCCTTTGGGTTTTTATTATCTAATCTTGTTAGATCTATAACTGCAACTTTAACTCCCGTTCTTACTTTTGAATTTGATTTAACTGCAGGAAACCTAGGATTATTAGCAGGAGGTTATTTTATTGGATTTTCAATAATGCAAATACCAGTAGGACTTTTATTAGATAAAATTGGTCCAAAAAAGGTAATTGGTTATTTTTTAATAATAGCATTGATTGGAACAATATCATTTGCACTTGCAAAAAGTTTTACTGGATTATTTATTTCTAGGGTGTTTATTGGTGTTGGTGTAAGTGCTTGTATGATGGGTCCCCTCACTGGATATAGAGTCTGGTTTGCGGAAAAATACCAACAAAGGGCCAACTCATGGATGTTGATGGTGGCAAATATTGGATTTGTCTCATCAACTTTACCTGTTCAATTATTGTTACCATATATTGGATGGAGATGGATTTTTATTTTAATTGCCATACTTATCTTATTTAGCATAATTTTAATTTTATTGTTAATTCCAAATTGGGAGCAAAAAGAGAATACTTCAATAAAATCTGAGAAAGAAGCTTTAAGTAAAATTTGGAAAAATAAATTTTTTATAAGTATGATTCCTCTAGCTTTTATTAACTATGGAGGTATTCAGGCAATTCAAACTTTATGGGCTGGTCCATGGATGTTAAATATAGCTGGTTACACACCTCTAGAAAGTGCTACTGGATTATTTTGGATAAATATTACTATGTTAATTTCATATTTTGTGTGGGGGTATATTTTACCAAAAATTACGGAATATGGAGTAAGTAGTTTTAAATTAATCAAATTAGGTTTACCAATAAGTTACTTTTCATTATTCCTCATTATCTATTTTGGAAATAATTCAGGAGCTTTTTTATTTACTATTTATATTGTGACTTCAATTGTTATATCTTTAACTCAGCCAGCGATTGCTCTAAATTTTTCAAAAAATTTAGCTGGAAAATCTCTAACTTCATATAATGTATTTCTTTTCTCAGGAACTTTTTTTATCCAGTGGGGAATAGGGTTAGTTATCGATTTTTGTAATAATAAAGGATTTGATGTTTTAAGTAGTTACAGAATTTCCTTTTCACTATTTTTAATTCTTTGTGTATTAAGTTATATTTTTTTTATATATTTAAATAGAAATGAAAGTTAGAATAAAAATGACATTAATAAATATACTTTTAATTATATTTTCAATTTATATTTTAATTTGTATTTTTATTTTTTTTTATCAAAGAAATTTATTGTATCATCCTGGAGAAAATAATTATTTAGATGAGGGTCCTTTAAATCATAAAATTGAAAAGGTTTATATTAATTCAGAAAGTAGTTTAGTTGGTTGGCATTTTCATAAAAATCAAAATTATAAGACCATACTATTTTTTCATGGGAATGCTGGCAAACTAGACAATCGTATTTATAAACTAAATGAATTCTCAAAAATGAATGTTAACTATTTGATATTTGCTTACAGAGGATTTAGTGGTAATGATGGAAATCCTTCAGAAATTGGTCTTTATGATGATGCTTTAGCAGCAAAGAAATGGCTTAATTCAAAGAAAATAGAGGATAAAAATATAATATTGTATGGAGAGTCGCTAGGTACAGCTATCGCACTAAACCTTGCTAAAGATTATTCTTTTAGTGGCGTGATATTGGAATCGCCCTTTACATCTATGGAAATACTAGCAAAAAGTTATTATCCTTATTTACCAGTTAAATATTTGTTAAAAGATAAATATAACTCAATTAGTAAATTGAATAACAACTCTGCTCCAATTCTTGTAATGCATGGTATGAAAGATAAAATCGTACCATTTAAAATGGGAAAAGAAATTTTTACTAAGTTTAATGGAAAAAAGTCAAGTTTTTTTGTTGAAAACGACGATCATATGATGGATTTTAATGATAGTCTTATTAATTCAATTGAGATGTTTATTGTAGAATTAAATTAAGACACAATTCAAACAAACATTTATCAACTTTATTTATTTTAAGTCTCAAATGATAAGAATTTTATCTATAGTACTTATAATTTTTTTTTCAAATATTTCTTATTCAGAAATTAGTAGTGAAACTAGGAATAAATATTTTTATGTTGGAAAAATGAAAGCATATAATGATAAATTTACCTTATATTTCAAAACTAGAAATAAAGCTATTCTAGCAAGAGGAGAAGGAGCAAATTATATTAATGATTATCCACAAGATTTATATATTTACAACCATAGTTCAAAAGAAGATCTCCCATTACTAACTTACGAGTGGTTTCCAAACAAAGTTAAAAAAATTGTTAAAAATTATTCCTACCCTGTCTTTCCTGAAGATTTTGCATATTATTTAATGAAGGATAATAATACTCTCATTCTAGTGAGTGGTAAAAAAAATTTTCACCAAAATTTAGAATATAATATCGAAACTAAAAACCTAAAAAAATTTTCTAGTAATGGTAAACTTAATTTTATTATTTCAAGCTACGCAGAGATTTGTGGATACGAAACAAATAAGAATAATTTTGAATGTTCTATTGAAAAACCTTTAATTTCTAAAAATCTAATTAATTAAATTGAGTAAATGCATCTGCAAATTGTTTTGCACTAAAAATTTGTAGGTCATCTACCTTTTCTCCAAGGCCAAGACCTAAAATTGGAACCTTATACTTTTTTGAAATTGCAATTAACACCCCGCCTTTTGCTGTTCCATCAAGTTTTGTCATAATTAAACCTGTAATTTTTATAATTTTATCAAATTCTTCAAATTGATTTATTATATTTTGTCCTGATGTAGCATCTAAGACCAAAACAACATCATGTGGGGCACTTTCATCAGTTTTTTTAATTACATTTGCTATTTTTCTAAATTCATCCATCAAATTTTTTTTATTTTGTAGTCTTCCAGCGGTATCAATCAATACACGCTTAATATTGTTGTTTTTAGCGTATTCTATCGATTTATATGCGACAGATGCTGGGTCGGAACCAGGATCAGATTTTACTATTGGGACACCTACCTTGCCTGACCAAACCTCCAGTTGTTCTATAGCGGCTGCCCTAAAAGTATCACAGGCAGAAAACAATACTTCAGATCCATTATCTTTAAAAATTTTTCCAATTTTTCCAATCGTTGTAGTCTTTCCAACTCCATTAACACCAGACACTAAAGTAATATTTAATTTTTCTTTATTTTCGAAAAAATCTTTTCTCTCTAATGGTGTCATCAGCTCAAGAATATAATTTTTTAATATTAAATTAATTTCATCAACAGTTTCATTTTTTGGATCAATCCTTTTTTCAGAAATTATACTTTTAATTTCAGACGCAGCATCAATACCGACATCTGAACTTATTAAAAATTCCTCAATTTTATTTAATGTTTCGTCATCTATTTCTTTTTTAACAATTATTTCCTTTAGACCAGATTTAATATTTTCTGCACTTTTCTTAAAACCAAACTTAAACTTTTCAAAAATTCCCATTATATATTTATTGTAATTTCTTTTATCTCTGAGACTGGTCCCCTCATATGAATTTTTTTGTCTTGATCAATATTAATTATTAATTTACCTAAGCTAAATTCAATTTCTGTAGATGAATTTTCTAATTTTTCTAAATTTGCCGCAACTGCTGTTGCACATGCTGCTGTGCCACAAGCTTTGGTCAATCCCGCTCCTCTTTCCCAAACCTTAACTCTATAATGGTTATTTTTGATTTTGTTTGCAAGTGTAAAATTACATTTTTCTGGGAATAAACTGTTATGTTCAACCATTGGACCAATTTTTTTTAAATCAAAATCATCAACATTGTCCACGAAAAAAATCACATGAGGGTTTCCAACGTTAACAGCTATACCTCCTTTAGAGCTTGAATTATTTTTGTCACTAATTTCAATACCTAAATTTTTGGTATCAAGATTTTCTGACATTGGAATATCTTTCCAATGAGTTTTTGGTACTCCTATAATTGTTTCAACTTCGCTATTCTCAAATATTTTTGATTTTAATTGATTGGATCCTACAAAAAGATCTACAACTTTTTTATCTGTTTCTTTAGAAATTAAAAATGCTACACATCTTGTGCCGTTTCCACATGCGCCTGAAATACTTCCATCAGAATTATAAAATTCCATTTCAGCATCACCTTTATTACTTTTATTTACAAATATTAGTTGATCACAACCAATAAATTTTCGATCACAAATTCTAATTATTTGATCCCTAGTTAATTCTACATTATTTGACCTATTATCAATAATTACAAAATCATTTCCAAGGCCATCCATTTTAAAAGCTTTAAATTCCATATACTTCAGTATTTAACTTATTTATTGACATTTTGAACCTCTATTATAGTTTATCGCCGTTTCCGCAAAATACAGCAATTTGCGGTGTCTTTGGTAACAAAGAGATCGACACCAGTCAGCGAGAGTTCGCCCACTGGTGCGATACTTGCTGGATGGAATTATGTTTGAAAACTTAACAAATAAATTTGAAGAAATATTTTCTTCATTAAAAAAAGCCCCTTCACTTGATGAAAAGCAAGTAGATGAAGGTTTAAGAGAAATAAGGCTTGCCCTTTTAGAGGCAGATGTATCTTTAGAGGTTGTAAAAGAATTTATAAACAGAGTTAAACCAAAAGCTCTAGGCCAGGAAATTATCAGATCAACTTCACCTGGACAGATGGTAGTTAAAGTTGTTAACGATGAGTTAATTTCTTTTCTTGGTGATAAAAATTCTGATATTGAACTAAATGCAGTTCCACCTGTTCCAATAATGTTAGTTGGACTACAGGGATCTGGAAAAACAACTACGACAGCTAAACTCGCAAGATTTTTAGAGACTAATAAAAAGAAGAAAGTGATGATGGCGAGTCTAGACGTTTACAGACCTGCTGCACAAGAGCAATTAAAACTTCTTGGTGAACAAAACAATATAATCACACTTCCAATTATTAAAGATCAGTTACCTGCAGATATTTGTAGAAGAGCAATTAGTGCAGCTAATCTTAATGGAGCAGATGTAATTTTATTTGATACAGCTGGCAGAACGCAAATTGATTTGCAAATGATGAGTGAGATCAAACAAATTGAAGGCATTATAAATCCATCAGAGACAATACTTGTTGCTGACTCTCTTACAGGTCAAGTTGCTGCAAATGTAGCAAAAGAATTTAAAAGTACAGTAAATCTTACAGGTATCATTCTTACAAGATCAGATGGTGATGGTAGAGGTGGGGCAGCACTAAGCATGAAGTATGTTGCAGATGTACCTATTAAGTTTTTAGGGGTTGGTGAAAAGATAGAAAACTTTGAAGTTTTTCACCCAGATAGAATTGCAAATCGAATTTTGGGTATGGGTGACATTGTTTCTTTAGTAGAAAAAGCTGCTGAAGATCTTGATGAAGAAAAATTGAAAAAAACAGAGGAAAAACTTAAAAAAGGTCAGTTTTCTTTAGAGGATTATCTTACTCAACTAAGACAGATGAAAAAAATGGGTGGAATTGAAGGTATAATGTCTTTTTTACCTGGTGTTTCAAAAGTTAAATCCCAAATGGATCAAGCTGGAGTTGATGAAAAGATAATTACCCAAAATGAGGCTGTAATATTATCAATGACTAAAAAAGAACGAGAAAATCCTAAGATAATAGATGGTTCCAGAAAAAAAAGAATTGCTAATGGTTCAGGTACAGATGTGGCCACTATCAATAAATTGCTAAAGCAATTTAAAATGATGTCAGAGATGATGAAAAAAATGTCAAAAGGAAATATAAAAGGGATGGCGGATAAAGGCATACCTCCAGAACTTTTTAATCAATTAAAATAAATAGGAGAAAAAATGTTAAAAATGCGTTTATCAATGGGAGGTACTAAGAAGAGACCCGTATATAAAATAGTAGTTGCTGATAGCAGGTTTCCAAGAGATGGAAGATTTATTGAAAAATTAGGTTTTTTTAATCCCTTAATTCCAAAAGAAAAAAAAGAGAGAATGGGTTTAGATGTTGAAAGAGTTAAGTATTGGTTAGGTCAAGGTGCTCAACCAACTACTAGAGTTGCAAGATTGTTGGGAGAAAATGAAATAATGCCAATGCCAGCAAAAGGCAATAATCCTCAAAAGGCAATTCCA
>CABZXV010000011.1 GCA_902529785.1 uncultured Pelagibacteraceae bacterium | reverse complement strand
GATGACAGTATTATAATTCCTTTTTTTGAAAAATAATTGTCCAAATTTTTATTTTTTTTTAATTTAAATTGAGGAAAAATTTTTCCTCTATTTTTATCTTTCACATGTCCTATACCATCTCCTAATTTTGGTTTAATTGATTGCATACTTTTAATGCCTTTATCATTAGAACTTATATTTTTAGTTATTTGTATAGATTCTACTGCATTTACAAACTCTCCCATTCTCATAGTTGTTTCAATATATTCTTTAGCATTAAGCGATCTTTCAGATTGATATGAATTTAAAAGAGCCTCATTATGTTTAGACCTTAAGCATAATGAAATTTTCCATGCTAGGTTTGATGCATCTCTTATTCCAGCGCACATTCCCTGTCCCATAAATGGAGGCATTAAATGAGCCGCATCTCCAGCAATAAACATTCTACCATTACGCCATTTTCTCGCTATTGCTGATTTAAAGGTATAAACAGTCTTCCTTTCAATTATAGCTTCACTTTTCTTAATCCAAGGTTTTAAAAAATTCCAAATATAATTTTCAGATAAAACTTTTTTTTCGCTAAGATTTTTTTTAATTGCAAATTCCCATCTTCTTCTTTTGCCGACATTTCTACAGTAAGTTGCAGGTTGTTTAGGATTTGAATACTGAATTGTCCTATCCGGTAAATCTTTTTTATTCTTTTTTAAAATTAGGTCTACAACTGCCCATTTCTGTGTAAACCCTAAGTTATTCATCTTTGTTTTCATTTGTCTTCTAGTAATTGAATTAGCTCCATCACATCCGACTAAATATTTTGACTTTATATGAAAAATTTTTTTGCTTTTAGAATTTATATATTTGATATTTACATTATTTTTAGAATTTTTAATTTTTAATACATTGGCATTTTGCTCTATTAATACTTTTTTATAACTTTTTAATCTTTTTCTGAGCTGTTTCTCCAAATCTGGTTGATGGAATCTATAACTTGGGTACCAACCATTATCTGTAATTTTTTTTGGTCTAGGCCAATCTAATATTACTTTTTGTTTAGAATTAACAAATTTTGTACCTTTGTTTATAATAGTATATTTCAAAAAATTTTTTGTTATCCCTATAGTTTGAAATACCCTCATTATTTCGTCATCAAAATGAACAGCTCTGGGTAATGGGTAAAAACTTTCTTCTTTATCAAGTACTAAAATTGAAAAACCATGCATAGCAAAAAGATTTGCTAAAGTTCCCCCCGTAGGTCCTAATCCTACAATAACTATATCAAATTCTCTCATTGATATTTTTATTTATTTTTTTTATTTAAGTTAGAATATAACCAAGGACAATCGATTAACAATGGCGCTTGTTTTCCTTGAGATGCAGTCTCAAGTCTTTTATTTCTGAATTTCATTCTTTCTTCATCAGGTAAATAAAGTCTTTCATGTCCCCAAAAACTAGGTCCCTCAAATGTTTCTATAGGTTGCCAAGTTGCTGGATCAATAATTCGCCCTCCCCAGCCATTTTCAATAAAAAAACCAGATGGTGTTATTGAATAAAAAGACGTCATGTAATCATTTGTATGTCTTCCCATTGTGTAAGCGATTGCATTATCTTTATACTGTAATAGGTCATAACCTTGGCCAACATCATCAAGATTATTATATTCAACCATAAAATGGTGAAAGCCTGTTCTTCCAGAACCAAACAACGCTAAACTATGGTGTCTTCCATTAACATGAAAAAAACATAATGATATAGGTGTATGGCTATAATCACTAATTTTAAAGCCCATTATATCTCTATAAAAAGGTATTAAATCGTCAATTTTTTTTACATGAACAACAGCGTGGCCCATTCCTAAGGCTCCTGTCTTAAATCCAGAAATAGGTCTTCCAGGCTTAAAAGGATCAGTGTCTAACATTGGTTTATAAACAAGTTCTATACGGTTCCCTTGTGGATCATCAAAATAAATTAAATCTTCAACAAAACGTTTATCTGCTAAAGAAGAATTACCTTGTTGAACAACTGTTTTATTTTTTTCAAGTTTTGATGCAAAAATTTGAAGATCTTCTTTAGTTTCAACTTCCCACCCTAAAAAACCAAGGTTATCTCCATTTTCGCCTGTGATAGTTAATCTTTGTTTTTGATCATCCATACGAAAAGATAAAATATCTTTTCCACGATCTATCTTTTGCATGCCTAAGTAATTTTGTGAGTAAATAGACCAATCCTCAAATTTATCAGAATTAACTCCAATATAACTAAGTGCTTTAACTGCCATTTTATTAATATACTAGATTTTGAAAGAGCCCGCTATGAAATTAGCGGGCTCAGAATTAAACGATTAACCGTCTATTTTAGAAATTACTTCTCTTGCTCTTTTTAAAACAGCATCTCCATCAAGGCCTTTGCCTTTCATTTCTGCTAACCAGTCTGCTTCGATTGGAGCTAATATTTTTTTGTATTCAGCTAGAACTGAATCTGATGCAACAGTAATCTCATGACCAGGTGTGTTTTCAACTTGTACCTTCATTTTAGCATTCTGAGTATCAATCAGATTAGAAGCCCAGTCTCCAAACCACTGACCTGAATGTTTATCAATGCATCCTTTTGCTGCTGAAGAAAGGCCATTATACTTTCCTTCATTCATTATTAATCCAAATGTTGCATTAGTAATGTTAACCTCTGTATGATATTTTGTTACATCGAATAATCTAAATGAACCAATAGCTGTATAAGGAAAAGGAGTTCCATCTATAACACCTTTGTTTAATGCTTCAGAAGTTCCAGGCGCTGGTACTTTTACCCCTGTTGCTCCTAAAGTTTTAAGTATAGTTCCAGCTATTTTGCTTGGTACTCTCATTTTTTTACCTTTGAAATCTGCAGGTTTAACTACTTTTGTATCTTTCATATGGATTTGATATCCAGGGTTGGAATGTAAACCTATAAGTTTAATTCCAGCCATTTCTTTATCAAGGTAACCTTCTTCATAAAGAGTGTTCAAAGCTCTAGATCCTGCTTTTGAAGTTTTTGTTAAAAATGGTAATTCAACAACAGAACTTAGTGGGAATTGACCACCAATGTATCCTAATACTGTCCAAGAGATATCTGCTACACCTGATGTTACAATATCATATTGTTTAGGAGGACTTCCTAAAACTCCACCTGCATACATTTTTACATTTAAAGCACCATTTGAGCATTTATTTACCTTATCTGCCCAAGCAGCTAAAATCTTACTTGCTATGAATGCTTTTGGTGGTTCAAAAGTTGCCAACTTTAATTCAGTAGCAGAAACTGAACTAATAATGCCTAAGGAAAAGATTCCTAAAACAATTCCAATTAATTTTTTTTTCATATTAATTTCCCTCTGTTAAAAATAATTTAAGAAAGTCTATAGTGAAATCTAGATGATTTCATCCTTAATTGTGTTAGATAAAATACCAATTTCTGTAATTTCTATCTCAACTTTATCACCAGGTTTCATAAATATTGGAGGGTTTCTTTTAAACCCTACTCCTCCTGGAGTTCCAGTTACAAGAACATCTCCTGCTCTCCAAGCCATAGCTTTAGATACATAAGAAATTAAGATTGGAATATCAAATATAAGTTGGCTTAATTTTGCATTCTGCATGACTTCACCATTTAATCTGGTTTCAATAGTTAGATTTTTATAATCTTTAATATCTTCTGCTAACACCATGTGTGGACCGAAGCTTCCTGTCTTTTCAAAGTTTTTTCCCATTCCAAATTGTCTTGTATGTCTTTGCCATTCTCTAATAGTACTCTCGTTATAACAAGAATATCCAACTATGTGTTTTAGTGCATCATCTGGTTTTATATGTTTTCCACCCTCACCCATAATTACCGCCATCTCACCCTCAAAGTCTAAGCTATGTGAAACAACTGGTCTTTGAATAGATTGCAAATGCGCAGTCTGACTTTCTGGAAATCTGTGAAATATAACAGGATTTTCCTCTACTGTCCTATTAGTTTCTTTTACGTGTTCGCTATAATTTAAACCAACACATATAATTTTTCCTGGATTTGGTATTAATGGTAAATATTCAACATCTGAGACATTTAAATCTCCTGGATTATTTTTTGCATAATTTTTTGCTTCATGAATTCCTTTATTTGAAATTAAGTCTTTTAATGTGTTTGAATTAGAAATTTTTCCAGTTAAATCTGTTATTTTATCATTGTTGATAATCCCAAACTTTTTTTGTCCGTTGTGTGCAAAGGAAATAAATTTCATAAGTAATACTTTCTATTTTTGGTACAGTTTATATGGTAATGTTTAAATAATTTGAAGCAACATTTTTATGATTTCTAAAGTAAGTAGAGTTTTTGATTATTCAGCTATAGCTTCAGGTATTATATTATTTTTATTAGCTGTATTAACCTTTTGTGATGTTTTTGGAAGACGTTTTTTAAACTCTCCAGTTACAGGTACAATTGAACTAGTTGAGATAGGCATGGCTTTGGTTGCTTTTCTTGCTATGCCTAGAGCTTTTTTCTTAAATGCCAATGTATCAGCAGATTTTATTAATAATTTAAATTTAGGTATATTTAAAACTTATTTGATGATTTTAAAATTTGTTTTAATGATATCAATCATGTCATTAATGGCATATTCGACAACTTTAACTTCTTATAAATTTATGAACAATCAAAGAGTAACTATAGATCTAGAGCTTTATTTTTATCCATTTTATTTTGTTTGTTCTATTGGTATGTGGTTAAGTGTACTTGCTATTGTGGTATGGTTTGTAAAAACTCTTTTAGTAAAAAATTTAGAGAAAAAAGCCTAATGGGTATTGATGCTGTAATTAACGGTGGCTTAGCTTTCGCTGCAGTCTTAATTTTAATGGTGTTGAACGTCCCAATAGGTATTGCAATGTTAGTAGTTGGATTTACTGGTTTTGCAATGATTTCAGGATTTGATCCAGCGATATTTGTACTAGGAACCGCCCCATTTGATGCTGTATCTAAATATACATTATCGGTCTTACCACTCTTTGTTTTGATGGGGAATCTTGCAAATAGCTCCAATCTATCAAGAAATCTTTATGATGCAGCTTATGCAATAGTAGGTCATTATAAAGGTGGACTAGCAATGTCAACTGTGGGAGCTTGTGCTGGTTTTGGCATGATTTGTGGATCATCAATTGCTACAGCTGCAACAATGTCTCAAATGGCAGGTCCTGAAATGAGAAGACATGGATATAGTGATGCTCTTATAAGCGGTTCTATTGCATCAGGTGGAACACTCGGGATTATAATTCCTCCAAGTGTAATATTGGTCATATATGCATATTTAACGGAACAATCTGTTCAGGAACTTTTTTTCGCTGCATTAATTCCTGGGATAATTGCTGTTGTACTTTATATGATTGCAATAAGGGTTTATCTTTTAATTTATCCATCTCAAGGTGGATACGGAGTTAAGATGCCATTAAAAGAAAGAATTTCTGCCCTCTCAAAAGTTTTTCCCATTTTTTTAATTTTTGTAATCATGATGGGCGGACTTTACTTAGGTTTTTTTACAGCAACTGAAAGTGCAGCTGTAGGAGTAATATTAGTATTAATTTTTATATTTTTTAGAGGTCAATTAAAATTAAATCTTTTAAAAGATGCAGTTTGGACAACTATAAAAACGGTTGGATCATTATATTTAATTGTAATAGGAGCAAGTATATTTAATTATCTAATAACTGTTACACAATTGCCTTTTGCAGTAGTTGATTTTATTAATTATCTTGAGCTTACCCCGCTAGGGGTAATTCTAGTCATTTGTGTAATATATTTAGTTCTTGGAACTGTTATGGACTCGTTAGCAATGTTATTTTTAACTATTCCAGTTTTTTATCCAGTGATAGTTGATTCAGGAATAGATCCTGTGTGGTTTGGAATATTTGCGGTAATTGTTGTTGAATTTGGATTAATTTCTCCCCCAGTTGGTATGAATTTATTTGTAATTAAAGGTGTCATGCAGAAAACACCCTTACAAACTATTTGGTTTGGTACGCTTCCTTTTTTAATGACTGATGTAATTAGACTTGCATTAATTATAGCTTTTCCAGCTATATGTTTGTATTTGCCTAGTCTGATGACTCCGTAGAATTATCAAAATTTCGAAAATAATTAAAATAAATTAATCCAAAAATAGCTCCAACGAGGATCAATATATATTGATAAAACTTTAAAAGGACAAATACTACTGGTAAATCTTTTCCAGGGTTCTGAGCAATAAAATTTTCAGTGCCGTCTTTGTATAAATCAATCGGTCCAAAAGTTGCATATAAACCATAAACAAAAATATAAACACAAGGTAGCATTGATATTAATAAAAAAATTTTATTTTTTTTAATTAATTTTAATAAGTTTGCAGATACGCCGACTAATACTAAACCAATTAAAGATAATATTAATGGATTCATTACCATACACCTATCATAATTCCATCGTCTTTAGTATAATCTCTATCTTTCAAAACAAATTCATCTGTTGCAGAAACTCTATTTTTTCGACTAGTAATCCTATCAAGGAGAATATCTTTCATTTCATCAGCTATTTTTGAGTATTTAGGAGACTGTCCAAGGTCATTAAATTCATCAGGATCATTTATTAAGTCGAATAATTGGGGTGGAAATCCTTTATAGTATATATACTTCCACTTATTATTTCTAATCATATATGCCCTAGCATCAGATACACCAATATTTAAAATTTTTCTTGCCTCATTAAATGAATAATCAATTTCGCTAAATACACTTTCCTTCCAATTTAATACTTTGTTACCTCTTATAATTGGAAGTAAAGACTGTCCCTCTAGACGATGTCTGCTTACTTTACTTTCAACAGAGTCTAAGAAAGTTGGGAGCAAATCAATAGCCTCAACAAATCTCTTTTCTCTTACTCCTCTATTATTGTCCGACAAATTACTAGGATCATAAATAATCATTGGGACTTTAACAATTTGTTCATGGAATAATTCTTTTTCACCTAGCCAATGATCACCCTGGTAGTCACCATGATCTGAAGTAAAGACTATCATGGTATTTTTCATATAATCTTTATCTTCTAGAAATTTAAATAATCTTCCAAGATTGTCATCAATTTGTTTTATCAATCCCATATACCCTGAAAGAACAGTATTTCTCACCTCTTCTCTTGAAAAAGTTTTTGAAATATTATTTTCAATAAATGCTTTGTAAACAGGATGATCTGTTTCTTTTTCAGTATTACTTCGATGAACTGGATAAAATTGATTTGCTGAATACATATTATGATAAGGTGCAGGAGCAATGTATGGCCAATGAGGTTTAATATAAGATAAATGTAAAAACCAAGGTTTATCTTCACTTTCTTGAATGAATTCCATTGAACGGTTTGTCATAAATGCAGTTTCAGAGTGTTCTTCTTTAACCCTTGCAGGTTTATTTGAATTTCTTAACCTCCAACCACTTAAAATTTTTCCATTTTCATCCTCAGATGAATTTGCCCAACTATCCCATGGATTTTCTCCTTCATATCCAAGTTTATTTAACCATTCATTGTAAGATAATTTTTTGTTTGAATTTTTAATATGATTATTTGGGTGAAGTCCATCATCTCTCTCGTAAGGCTCAAACCCTGGCTCACTAACTGTCAGACCTATTTCTGTATCTTTAGATATTCCAAGTCTGTTCATTCCATCTAAATCAGGTCTCATATGAGTTTTACCTACAACGCCAGTTCTTATCCCAGATTGTCTTAAATAATCCCCAATAGTTAATTCTCCTATTGGCAAGGGTATTTGATTCCATGTTGAGCCATGACTAAAAACTGTTCTTCCAGTGTAATATGATGCTCTTGAAGGTCCACAAACAGGCGCTTGAACATAAGCTGACTCAAACAACATACCTTTTTTTGCCAAACCATCTATATGAGGTGTTTTTAAGTGTGGATGACCATAACAAGATAGATAGTCAAATCTTAACTGATCAGCCATTATAAATAATATATTTTTAACTTTATTCATTACCTTTTGAAAATTTGTTTTAAACCATTTGTGGATGCTTCGCACACACCCATCTCTGTTATAAAAGCTGTTACATATTTTGCAGGTGTAATATCAAAAGCAAGATTCATAGATTTGCTTTTCTCAGGATAAATTAAAACTCTCTTTATGTTATTTTGGTCATCCATTCCCTGCATATGAGATAATTCATCTGAGTCCCTCTCCTCAATAGGTATATTATTAAAATCTTTTGTCTCCCAATCAATCGTGGAGCTTGGTAAGGCTACATAAAAGGGTACATTATTATCATGTGCTGCTAATGCTTTTAAATAAGTGCCAATTTTATTACAAACATCTCCTGTTGATAAAGTTCTATCAGTTCCAACAATGCACATATCAACCTCACCTCTTTGCATTAAAATACCACCTGTATTATCTGTTATAATTGTATTTGGTATTCCTTCTTCATTTAATTCAAATGAAGTTAAATTTGCACCTTGATTTCTTGGTCTTGTTTCATCAACCCATACATGAACAGGGATTCCCTTTTTATGAGCATGATAAATTGGTGAGGTCGCTGTTCCCCAATCTATAGTTGCCAACCATCCTGCATTACAATGAGTAAGGATATTTACTGTTTTATTATTTTTATTATAGATTTCTTCTATAATTTTTAATCCATTTAGACCTATATTTTCACAAAATTTTACATCCTCGTCACATATTAATTTTGCTTCTTTTAACGCTACTTCCAATAATTCATTAGACTTCACAAATGATAATTTGTTATTCATTCTATGAATTGCCCATTGTAAATTTATAGCTGTAGGTCTTGAATTAACTAATTCTTCTGAACTTTTTTTAATAAAATCTAAATCTTTATTTTCTTGGATTGCCAATACTATTCCATAAGCAGCAGTGCCACCAATAAGAGGTGCTCCCCTTACTTCCATAGTTTTTATTGCTTTTACTGCATCTTTTATTGACTTCAATTCTTTAACAGCAAACAGATGTGGAAGTTTGGTTTGATCAATTATTTTAACTAAATTATTTTCATACCAAATTGTTCTATATTTTTTTCCTTTTACTCTCATTTAATTACTCCAAACCACAGGAAACCAATCTTTTCTCATTTTATCTCCTTGATTTAAATCTATTCCTATAAAAGGCGGAGAAGTTTCCCCTTCTATATCAATATATCTTACATCGTCTCCAATAAATCTTGCAGAGAAAGCTTTACGACTTTTTTTGTCATTATTTCCTGAAGATGAATGTAAAACTTTAAAATTAAATAATATAGCGTCTCCAACATTCATCTCTACATTAAAAATATTATTTTTATCTATCTTTGGCATGTCCATAAATCTCTTATTATTTTTATACCAAAAAGAATCATTTGACCATTTAGTGGGTCTTACTAGCTTTGGTAACCTATGAGATCCTTTTAAAACTTTGATAGAGTTACCTTTTGATACATCATCTAGTGGTATCCAGAAACTTCCAGTATCATCACCATCTACACAATAATATGGAAGATCTTGATGCCATGGGGTTTCTTTTTTTGTTCCAGGTTCCTTTAAAAAGATGTGCTCATGGAATATCTGAATTTTATTAGATTGAGTTGATTGAGCGACAATTTCTGGTGCTGGTGAATTAAACATAAAATCTTTAAATTCTTCAATTCTTTCCCAATTACAATAATCCTCAAAAAATCTTCCATCTTCTTTTTTTGGAATATTTTCTCTTGCGTGTGGACCAGGGTTGTTCAATACTTTTTTAAATCCATTTTTAAGTTTTCCAATCCAAGGTAAAAAAACTTTTTTTATTAAAATTACCCCATCTTTTTTATAATTTAAAATTTGTTTATCTGATAATTTTACTGTCACTTATTTAAAATTCTTCCTGCTATTGTTTTAAGTTTTTCTATTGTTTTTTGTGTTCTTTTTTCAGAGGTAGTAATTATAGCAACATCTAAACAGTTATTTGTTGGATCATCTGGATCAATATGACTTTCAAAATTATCAATGAGATTTTTAATCATGCTTTTTGCTTTAGAAGCATTATCAATTAATACTTTTATTACTTGTTGAACATCTACATTTTCATGATCAGGATGCCAACAATCATAATCTGTAATCATTGAAACAGAGGCATATCTAATCTCTGCTTCTCTTGCTAATTTAGCCTCTGGCATATTAGTCATTCCAATTACATCTGCTTCCCATGATCTATAAAGATTCGACTCAGCTAAAGTTGAAAATTGAGGACCTTCCATTACTACATAAATCCCTCCTCTTTGATAATCTATTCCCTCTTTTTTAATTGCATCCTCGCAAGCATTCATTAAACCTTTAGAGGTTGGATGTGCCATTGATACATGAGCAACTATTTCATCATCAAAAAAAGTTTTATTTCTTGCAAAAGTTCTATCTATAAATTGATCAATAATTACAAATTTACCTGGAGGTAAATCTTCTTTTAATGAGCCAACTGCAGAGACAGAAACAATATCCGTTACACCCAATTGTTTTAATGCATCAATATTTGCTCTAAAATTTATATTTGAAGGTGATATAAAGTGTCCTTTTCCATGTCTTGGTAAAAAATATATCTCTTTATTATTATAATTTGTTTTTAAAATCTTGTCTGATGGTTTTCCCCAAGGAGTATTTAAATCTATTAATTCTCTATCTTTAAACTCCTCAACATCGTATAAACCACTTCCACCAATTATTGCTAATTTATTATTTGCCATGTAAAAACTAATTATATTGTATTTATAAATAACTATTATGGATTTAAAAGACTATATTCGTTCAATAAAAGATTATCCCAAAAAAGGTATTTTATTTAGAGATATAACCACTTTAATAAAGAATGAGACTGCTTTTCAAGAAACAATTAATCAAATTGTTGAAAGATCAAAAAAATTTAAGGTAGATAAAATCGCTGCAATTGAGTCACGCGGTTTTGTATTTGCATCCGCAGTTTCTTACATATTAAAAAAACCATTCATAATGTTAAGAAAAAGAAACAAACTCCCTGCTGATGTACATTCTGTTGATTTTGAGCTTGAGTATGGAACAGCAACAATAGAAGTTCACAAAGACTCTATCTCTGAAAATGAATCAGTATTAATAATTGATGACTTAATTGCTACGGGTGGTACAGCAGAGGCTGCGGCAAAGCTTATTGAAATTTCAAAGGGCAAAGTTGCAGCCTTTATATTTGTTATAAATCTCTTTGATTTAGGAGGTTGTGATAATCTTATAAAAAAAGGTTATAAAATTGAAAATTTGATGGACTTCCCAGGTCATTAAATAAAATAGACTTAAATGGTAGCGGGAAGTGGGATCGAACCACTGACCTCGGGCTTATGAGTCCCGCGCTCTAACCAACTGAGCTACCCCGCCATTAATGAACATTGTTATACTTAATTTATATTATCTTTCAACACGCTTTTTAAATATAATTTTTTAATGGTTTATTTGAGTATTTTTTTTGTTTCTTTTTTAGCTGCTACGATACTTCCTTTTTCTTCGGAAGTTGGATTAGCAAGTTTATTTAAAGTGGGTGTTCATAATAATATCTTGTTGTTGATATTTGCAAGTTTCGGTAACATTTTAGGCTCATGCATAAATTGGTTATTAGGTATTTATTCAAGAAAATTTGAAAAAAAAAAATGGTTTCCTTTTGATAAGAAAAAAATAATAAGAGCATCTAATTGGTTTGAAAAATATGGTAAATGGTCATTATTATTTTCTTGGGTTCCTATAATTGGTGATCCAATCACATTTGTAGCTGGAACAATGAAGACTAATTTCAAAATTTTTTTATTGTTAGTCTCTATTGGTAAAATCTTAAGATATTTTTTTGTTTTTATAATTTTTATTTAATTGACTAATATTAAAAAAACTAAGTCTTTTTAACTCCTGTTAGATGTGGAACTCCATCAATTACTAATTTGGGTTCTACACTTACATCAATTAATTCTGGTCTATTTTCTAAATAAGATCTAACACTATCTATAGACATTATGTCTTCAAGAAATTTTTCTAACCTAGGAAATTTCTTTATTATTGAAGGTTCAAGCATTTTAGATAAATCTAAATGGTGAAACGTAACAAAATCACATGCTCTTGGCTCATCATAAATAAAAAATTTTTGATCATTTTCTTTTATAGCTTTCTCAAGATCCTCAAATCTTGAAATTAGGAAAGACATCATATCATCTCTTTTTTTTATAAACTTTTCTCCAGTTGCAAAATTAACCGTTGGATTTAGCGGCATAAAAAGCTCTTGAGAACTTTGCATAATAGCATTTGCTTTAGCATTTAGTATTGGATCAGTAATATCTATTCCTGCTAAATTTTCAATAAATGTCATAATTGCCATGCTTTGACAAATTTTGTGTTTTTTATCGACCACTAACATTGGTAGTTGTTTAAAAGGAATATTTGGTTTTACCTCTGACCATTCTTTTCCATAATAATCCCATGACATAACATCATCATACTTAATCTTAGTATAATGAAATAATAAACGAGGAGCTTCTGCCAACGCTCTCATTTTGAAATAAATTAACTCTAATTTATGTTTCATATGAATTCTTATGATGCTATAAATTTTATTAAGTAATAAAGGACACCTGTAATTATTGTTGCGTAAATAAATCCTACAACAAATAACTTTAATATAGTTTTATTATCATCATATTTAGATTTTAAATAAACATAAATAATTGTATATATCCCAACAATTGCAATACTTAATAGAATATCTGTTGGGTTCATTGAATCTCCTCAAAAAATAATTTTTTTAATTTATAATTAAAGGGATATTCTTTCCCAATTGGTTGAAATTTAGTTTTAATAACAATTAAATTTTCTTTGCCAATTTTAATTTTCCATGTGAGTTTTACATCACCATTAAATAACCTCAAAGCTCCTAATTTTGAAAATCTCCATCCATCTTCGGATATGACATTGCCATCCTTATATCTTTTATAACTCTCGCTATCAAAAATATAAGTTACCTCACCATCAGTTCTTTCATCTTTAAGAATAATTGCATAATTATTTAAAAATTCAGCTGTTTGATTTTTGTTTAGTCCTCTTTTTGAAACGGACTTTAAAAAATCAGTTGTTTTATCAACGGCTTCGTCAATTTTGGTGTCGCTATAAGAATAATTTGATAATAAAAATAGAAAAAAAAGCACAAAAAGGCTTTTTGATAATTTATAAATCATGATTTAACCTAATATAACATTTAGAACTTATTATTCAAACTTATGTAGCTTTATTTTGATTGTCTTAATTAAATCAAAATAATAAGATTAATAAAAAAAAAAGAGAGGGAAAATATGAATAAAATTAAAACTTTATCAAAAAGTTTAGTTAGCTTTATTTTAGTTATTTCATTTGTAGTTTCTTCAACTGCAGCTTTTGCCGAGATTGTTGGACGTTTGTCTGTACATTGGAGTCCAAAACATCATAGCGCAAAACATGCTCAAATTTTTGCAGATGAAGTAAATAAAAGAGCAAATGGAAAACTTAAAATTGAGGTATATCCATCTAAACAACTTTTTGGAATTAGAGAAGTAATGGGTGCAGTAACTTCGGGAGCTGTTGAATTAGGAGGAATTGTTGGTGTTGTAAGTTTTCCACCAATTAATAAGAACTTTAATGTTGCCTCTTTTCCAGGGCTATTTAACTCTTGGGAGCAACAAAGAGGTTTTTTCCAAAATTCTCCAAAAGGAAAAGAAATTTGGGGTGAATTAACAAAAAAAACAAATTCAACATTAGTCATGTACAACCCAGTGGGACCTGTAATGTCAATTTCAAGTGCAAGAGAGTTGACAGGCATTGATGCTATGAAAGGTCTTAAAGCTAGAAGACTGCTTAAAAGTGAAGAACCTATGTGGGACGCTCTTGGAGCAAACCGTGTATCTTTAAAAACTGGCGAAGTATACAACGCTTTACAATCTGGAATGATTGATACAATAAACAGTCCTCCAGGAAGTATAAAAGCATATAGTTGGTGGGAGTTTTTAAAATACGCTCAAAAACCTTACCAATACTATGCAGATGCATACATAATGGCAAACTCTACTTGGTTTAATAGTTTACCTGCTGATTTACAGAAAATAATCATGGATGTTGGTAAGGAGGTAGGAACACTTTCAACAGACAGAATTATGGATCATGGTGAAACTGTGCTTAAAGAATTCCAAGACAGAGGTGGTGTAGTAACAACTCTTTCAGGAGCTGAGAAAGCAAAATTTGATAAGTTAATGAAAGATAAAGTTATGCCTGCTATGGCAAAAATGATTGATGCTGATGCTTTAAAAGCAGCACAAGAGTACGCAAAAAATAATTAGAATAAGTTATATTTGCTTAATCTATTAAAATGAAAGCGTTGCGAGCAGTTAATAGTTATTTGGCTTCGGCCTCTTTAGCTCTCGCAATGCTAATTATTTTTATTATGGTTGCTGCATTATTTTTAAGTGCAGCTACTCGTTTCATAACAGGTACCGGATTTGCTTGGTTTATTGAATTACCACCAGTTTTAGTTAGTTGGTTAGTCTTTCCTTTATTGGGTCCATTGTTAAAAAAAGGACAACATATTAAAGTTGATTTTTTATCTCCCTTACTCTCAAAAAAAAATAAAGAAATATTATTTCTAATAGTAAATATAATTGCTTTCATATCAGCTTGCATTTTCTTTAAAGCAGGTCTTGATGCAACAATTATGTATTTTAATTTAGGTCAAGTAATGGAGATTGAAATTAGCATTCCTATATGGTGGATGTTTTTAGCTTTCCCTGTTGGTTTCTTGATATTAGCTTTAACCTCGTTAGAGTTACTATTTGATAACATCAAAAATTTAATTAAAAATTGATGTTTGCATTAGCATCTATATTATCTTTAACAGCTCTTATAATTTCTGTTCCTATTTTTTTAGTATTTGGTTTAGGTAGCTCTATAGCTGCTATTGGTGGACTTAATCTTCCTTGGTCTGTTTTAATTCAAGTATCTTTTGGGGCTCTAACAAAACATGTCCTAATAGCTGTGCCATTATTTATTTTTAGTGGGATGGCTATGCTTAAAGGTGGGGCAGCATTAAGACTTGTAAGGTTTGCAACTACTTTGGTTGGACATTGGCCTGGAGGCCTAGGTGTTGCAATGGTTATTGCGATGGGTTTCTTTGCAGCATTTTGTGGATCTATATTAGCTGCAATTACTGCTGTTGGAACCATCATGATGCCCAAAATGATTGAACAAGGTTACCCTACTCCATTTGTTGTCGTACTTGCTGCATCTGCTGCACTTCTTGAAGCTCTAATACCTCCATCAAACGCAGCAATTTTATTTAGTGCTCTTACATACGTTCCCGTCTCCAAAACATTTGCTGCAGGAGTTATACCGGGAATTATTCTTCTGATTTTAATGGTTTTGTTAGTTTTATTTAAGTGCAGACATATAAGAGCGGACAAAAAAGCTACATTTAAAGAAAGATTAAGTTCTTTTATTGCAGCTCTTCCAGCTTTAATAACTCCAGTTATAATTTTAGGTGGCATATATGCAGGTTTTTTAACTCCATCTGAGTCTGCAGCGATCGCGGGTGTTTATGCTGTAGCAATAGGGTTTCTAATTTATAGAGAATTAACGTTTTCATCTTTATTAAGTTGTTTAAAGGATACTGCAATAATTACTGCTGTAATATTTTCAATAATTGCAACAGCAACTTTTTTAAGTGTTGTGCTAACGTATACTCAAGCTCCTCAAAAAATTATAACTTATTTTACTGACATGGGTGTAAGTGTAAATTTATTCTGGGTAATGTTAGGAACTATATGTTTACTTCTTGGGACATTTATTGAAATTGTTCCAGTATTTTATTTAACTGTGCCAATTTTTGCTGCTTTGACTTTATCTTTTGATCAAAGCTTATTGCATTTATACGTTGTCTTTGTAGCTTTTGCTGGGATAGGAATGATTACACCGCCAGTCTGTGTTGGTATATATACAGCAGCTGGAGTTATAAAAGAAAATCCAGCTAAAGCTTTTAAAGAAGTGCCTTTATTTACGATTGTTGGAATTATTTATGGGGCATTAATGATCTTATTTCCAAAATTTTCAACTTGGCTACCAAATTTACTATAATTAAATTTCTGTAAATATTTAATTATCTATTAAATTAATTTAAAAGTTTTTTTTTTGCTTTTTCAAATTCTGTGTCATTTAATATTCCAGATTTATATAATTCGTTTAATTTGTTCAAATCTTTTATAAAGCTTGATGAATAATTGTTTTGTGTGTCATTTAAATCTAAAAAATTTAATTTGAAATCTATTTTTGCTTCTAGTTGATCTTCCAGTAAAGAATGCTGAATAGACATTTTTTTAGTCCAATTAGTTATGAAGTTTTTTTTATCTAAATATTTATTAATTTTATTTCTATGATATTCGCTATCTATCTCATTGTCATACAATGTTTTATTTGCTCCATAGGCTTCAGGATTTATTGCAACAGACATTGATATAGCTTTGTCTCTCAAATTTGAGTAATAAATGCTTTCAAACGACAACATAATTTTTGGTAATTTAAGAGACCTATCTCTTATAAATTTTTTTAGTCTTGCTGAGGTATCATTTGGATCATCTGGAAAATATATCTCTTTATTAGGATCTATATGTCTACTCACATAACAATTTGAACTCGCTCCTTTAAAAATAGATTTGACATAAAAATACTCAGGTCTTAAGGAGCAATTATCATATTTATTTTTTTTCCATTCTGCTTGAAGATAAGAGCCAAGTAAATTTCTCCACTTTCCACCACTTTGAATGTAGCAAATCTGATAATGACCGTTAATAATTTTTTTTTCTACATTTAAAAAATTTACACAAGAACCATGAAAATTTTCTAATGACCAAGGATCTTTGGAATAATAAAGCCATTCGCCGTTTGGTAAATTAAATTTTAAATGCTTCCAGGTAATCTGATCTAGATATGATTCATATTTTCTTAATTTTGTATTAGCTGTATTAGCTTCTGTTAGAAAAGTGAAAAAAATTATTAACAAAAATAGAAATTTCATTATTTTTTTTGATTAATCTCAACTTCACAGATTTTTCTTGCCTCTTCTGGCTTTAATTCTTTTTTAATTTTACTCTTTGCAATTGTGCATGCAGATATAGATTTCTCAATACTGAATTCCTCATATTTTCCTACACTTAAATAAAGAAAAATTATTGCTGCTCCTAAAAATATTAATAATTTATAATTTTTATACATTAGGAGATTTGTTGCCTTGGTAAAGAAATGTCTAAATGATATTCAGGCTCATCTCTTTGCTTTATTAATGCAGGTATTATCTCTTTATAAGTATCAAATAATCCTTTTTTAATCTCAGGTAATTGATCTTTTAAATGAGAATGTAATTTTTTTAAATTATAAGCTGGAACTGATGGGAACATATGATGCACACAATGATACTCCATTTTCCAATATAGGAAGCTTAGAATTGGGTTCAATTTCATATCCCTTGCTGACAATCTATGATCTTTTACATCTCTAGCTAAACCAGCATGTTGTGTAAAAGCAACAAATTTGTGTAATCCTTTTCCGTAATAATGAGGCAACAAAAGATACAACGCCGGTAACCACGAAGATATTAATAGTGACCAGATAATTATAGATAACCAGATACCAACATAAATTCTTGATATCATAATAGCTCTAGGCCTTGCATTTTCTGGAATACTATCAATCATAACTTTAGTTTGTATACTAAAAGCATGTTTTATTACCTCAAAAGCAATACTTTTTTTAAAAAATAATAATTCACCAAAAGGAATTATGTTCATCAATAATTTTTTTGGGGTATCTTTTAAATTGTTGTCATACTCAATTTCATGATCATAAGGATCTTTTGTTGAATAAGTATTTCCATGATGAACAAAATGAGTAAATCTCCATCTAGTTGGCTCAAAGTATGCCATAAAACTCGCTAAATAATAAAAAAATTCATTAAAAGCTTTTGTCTTAAATGCAGTTTTATGTCCTGTTTCATGCCATATTGGGTTGCAAAAACAATAAATGTTTCCATAAACATAAAACCAAAATACTGACCACCATGTACCCCAAGTATAATAAGCAAATAATCCTGTAATTATTAAAAAACAAAAATAAATACCTACATGGAGCATTCCTTTTAGGTCAGATTTTTTTGAGAGTTTTCTTAAAACTTCTTTGTCAATTTTTGGTCTAAACCATTTATCTAATTTTACATCCATAAGTATAAATCAATAATATATAAGTTTATTTACCTATGAAATATATTTATTATTAACTAACTAATGATTTTTGAGGCTTCATATCAGATTTTTCGATGCCAGCTACTTTAACAGGTTTTTTCATTGCATCTCTTCTAAAAGGCTCTCCTAATTCTTGATTTAAAATTACTTCAATAAATGTTGTGATCCCTTGCTTTTGATCTTCACAAGATTGTTTAATAGCTTTTGTAGTTTCTTCCATTGTTTTTACTGTTATTCCTTTTAAGCCACAAGCATTTGCAACTTTTGCGTAGCTTAGTTCTGGATCTAATTCAGTACCTACAAAATTATCATCAAACCACAATATTGAATTTCTTTTTTCTGCTCCCCATTGATAATTTCTAAATATTACCATTGTAATCGCTGGCCATTCTTCTCTCGCACATGAGCTCATCTCATTCATACTAATTCCAAAAGCTCCATCTCCAGCAAAACCTATTACTGGGGTATCTGGACATCCAATTTTAGCTCCTAAAATTGATGGAAATCCGTAACCACATGGTCCGAATAAACCTGGTGCTAAATACTTTCTTGGTTTTTCAAATGTTGGGTAAGCATTACCTATTGCACAATTATTTCCTATATCGCTTGAAATAATCACATCTTCAGGCATTCCTGCTTGAATAGCTCTCCATGCTTGCCTTGGTGACATTCTGTCTGCGTCTCTTTCTCTTGCTTCTTTGTTCCAAACCGTTCCTGGATCATCATCTTCATGATCTAAACTTGTTAAGGTTTGTAACCATGCAGATTTTGTTTGGTGAATTAAATTTTTTCTATCCTCTCTACCATTGTCTCCAGCGTTAGGTGATAATTTTTCTAAAATTTGTTGTGATACCATTTTTGCATCTCCACAAATTCCAACTGTTACTTTCTTTGTTAGACCAATTCTATCTGGGTTCATATCCACTTGAATTATTTTTGCATTTTTTGGCCAGTAATCAATTCCATAACCAGGTAATGTAGAAAATGGATTAAGTCTTGTTCCTAATGCTAGAACAACATCCGCTTTAGAAATTAATTCCATACCAGCCTTCGAACCATTATATCCTAAAGGTCCAACTGCTAGTGGATGACTACCAGGAAAACTATCATTATGTTGATATCCATTACAAACTGGTGCATCTAATTTTTCTGCTAATTTTTTACAATCCTCTATAGCATCACCTATTACAACACCTGCTCCAGATAAAATAACTGGGAATTTTGCATCTGATAATAGTTTTGCAGCTTTATCTACCGCCTCTTTTCCTCCCCCTTGTCTTTCAAATCTAACTATTGGTGGTAATTCTATATCAACAACTTGCGTCCAATAGTCTCTAGGTACATTTATTTGTGCTGGAGCTGATCCTCTGAAAGCTTTTTCAATTACCCTGTTTAATACCTCAGCCATTCTTGATGGATCTCTTACTTCTTCTTGATAACAAACCATATCTTTAAACAGATTCATTTGCTCAACTTCCTGAAAACCACCTTGACCCATTGTTTTATTTGCTGCTTGTGGGGTGACTAGAAGTAATGGGGTATGATTCCAATAAGCAGTTTTAATTGGGGTAACCAATCCTGTTATGCCCGGCCCATTTTGAGCAATAACCATTGACATTTTACCAGTAGCTCGCGTGTACCCATCTGCGATTAAACCACCGTTAGTTTCATGTGCCACATCCCAAAAAGTAATTCCTGCTTTAGGAAACAAATCAGATATAGCCATAAAAGCTGAACCTATAATTCCAAACGAGTGTTCAATTCCATGCATTTGAAGAACTTTTATAAATGCTTCTTCTGTAGTCATTTTAGTCATAGTTCAGCCTTTCTTAATTCTTTTTTTTATTTGTTAAAGTGATCGATTAATATATAAGATTGATCAAATTTCAAATAAAGAAATCGTCACAATGTCTAATACAGATATAATAATTCACGATGAAAAAGACAATGTAGGTGTTGTTGTTATTGAAAAAATAACACCAAATCAAGACTGTAATTGCTGGATAATGGAGAATGACAAATCTATATCAATTCAATCAAAAGACGAAATACCTTTGGGTCATAAAATTGCAATGATAGACTTAAATGAAGGTGATACAATTTTAAAATATGGTCATGATATTGGAAAAGTAGTTAAAAATATTAAAAAAGGTGAGCATGTTCATGTTCATAATGTAAAAACAAAAAAGTGGTAATATATGGAAATTCCAAAAAGTTTTTTAGGATATAAAAGAGAAAACGGAAGAGCAGGAACACGTAATCATGTAATAATACTTCCTGTCGATGATATTTCAAATGCATGTGCTGAGGCAGTAGCAAATAACATTAAAGGTACCATAGCTTTACCTCACTCTTATGGGCGATTACAATTTGGTGCTGACTTAGAACTTCACTTCAGAACAATGATCGGAACAGGAAAGAATCCAAATGTAGCAGCAGTAATTGTTATAGGTATTGAGCCCAAATGGACAAAAAGAATTGTTGATGCGATTGCTACTACTGGAAAACCAGTTGAAGGTTTTAGTATAGAAGGTGTGGGTGATATAGATACAATTGCAAAAGTATCAAAAAAAGCACAAGAATTTTCAATGTGGGCATCTGAGAAACAAAGAGAGGAATGTCCAATGAGCGATTTATGGATTTCAGTTAAATGTGGTGAATCTGATACTACATCTGGATTAGCTTCTAATCCAACGGTTGGTAACCTTATGGATAAATTAGAGCCGCTAGGTGTTCATTTATGTTTTGGAGAAACTTCTGAACTAACAGGTGCTGAAACAGTTTGTGAAAAAAGAGGAAAAACACCTGAGGCACAAGCAAAATTCAAAAAAACCTGGAACGATTACAATGATTTTATTCTTAAAGAAGCAACTGATGACCTATCAGAAAGTCAACCTACAGCAGGAAATATAGCTGGTGGTTTGACCACTATTGAAGAAAAGGCTTTTGGTAACTTTCAAAAAATTGGTGGATGTCAATTTATAGATGTTTTAGAACCTGCAGAAGAACCAACAAAAGGAGCTGGTTTATACTTTATGGATACTTCATCGGCGGCGGCTGAGTGTGTTACTTTACAAGCCGCAGGCGGCTTTAATATACACCTATTTCCAACTGGGCAAGGAAATATCATCGGAAATCCAATTGAACCTGTAATTAAATTGACTGCAAATCCACTTACAGCTAAAACTATGAGTGAGCATATTGATGTAGATGTATCAAAAATTCTATCTAGAGAGATGAATTTAAGTCAAGCAGGAGATGAGTTAATTAAATCAACCTTAAGAGTTGCAAATGGAAGATTAACTTGTGCAGAAGCATTAGGTCATAAAGAATTTGTTATGACTAAACTATATAGAAGTGCGTAATTATTTTTTTAATTTTGCCAAACGTGAATCATTCCAATTAGAGTAAAATCTTCTTATCATTGCAGCACCAACTCCTAGTACTACTGCTAACAATACTGATGTAAGACCATAAAATATTGGCATATCTTCAGAAAAGTTTAATATAAATTGACTTAAGGTTCCTAAATTATCACTTGTATTTACAACTGTATTTATTGCATTTTCATCTTTAATAAAAGTATCATAAGCAATTGCAATACCTACTAAAAGTAAAAGAATAGCTAAAATGGTTTTGAATTCTGAGCTGTCAATTTTTTCACCAATTTTTTGACCAAACTGTACTCCAATTATTGATCCCAAAATTAAAACAAAAACTAAAATCAAGTCTATAGTACCATAGTTTAATGCATGGAGAATTGTTACAATTGCACTAACAAAGATAGTTACAAATAGAGATGTGCCTGGTATTAATCTTGTCGGCATGCCAATTATATAAATCATAGCTGGAACAAGTATAAAAGCACCGCCAATACCCATAATTGCAGCTATAAAACCAACAATTAAACCAATTATAATTGGGGTGAACGCACTTTCATAAAGTTGAGATTTTTTAAAACGCATTCTCAAAGGTAATCCATGTATCCAATAGTGTTTATGTAATTTTTTTCTTTCAGTAATTTTTTTTCTAGCTTTATCAATTTCTGAAACACCTTGGATTAACATAAAAGTTCCTAAAATTGCGAGGATATACATATACGCAAGAGAAATAACTACATTTATTTTTCCAATATCTTTAAAATATGAGAAAGTTATAATACCTAATACTGTTCCAACTATCCCGCCAATTACAATCATAAATCCCATTTTATAATCAAGCGTACCTTTTAGATAATGCGTTGTAGAACCTGAAACAGAAGTTCCAAGAATATTGCTTGCTTCATTTGGGACAGCATAAATTGGAGGTACACCCATAAAAATTAAAAATGGCGTCATTAAAAACCCACCGCCAACTCCAAATAATCCTGATAAAATTCCTACAACTAAGCTTAAACCAAAAATGTATAAAATATTAATTTCTACTTGTGCAATTGGAAGAAAATACTCCATTAGCAGTAACTATTCTTCTAATAGTTCAAAGTCAATAAATATGAATATTTTATATGAAATTTTGAGCTGTACTTAAGATTATAATGCCCCAAGCAAAGAATATAAAAAGATATAAAAATGATTTGATTATTTTACTTAATTGATTTTCAAAGAATAAGGGTAATTTTTTTAAATTTTGATTTATTATTTGAAACATACTCGCGGGATACCACAAGTTGTATAAAATGCAAAGAATATTTTAGCTATTTAAAATATTGTTGCTCCAAAAACTTTAACCTCGTCTCCTTCATCTCCAAGGACTAGTCTACCTAAAAAGTCTCCTGGTATTTCAGTACTAGTTTGTTTGTAAAGTATGGTAATATAAAGACCTCTTCTTAAGCAACCTATTGCTTTACATCCTTCTGCTAGACTTGAAATAAGTTTATTGCTTGCCCATTGTTTGCCTAGCTCTACCTCATTGGCTCCGTACATCATTTGTGATGACAAATCTCTTGTAAATCCACCATAATCTTTAATGTTTGATGATTTAACCAAATTTGCCCAAATAGGTTCGGCTATTTTAATAATTTCCTCATCGGATTTATCTAATAAAGCCATTTCTATGATCTATTGAATTTAAGAAGCTTCTTTTTTCTCTTTTTCATCAACTATGTGATAGACAGGTGCTTTTTCCATAGTGAACTTACCTGTTTTTGGATCTCTTCTAGATAAAGTTAGGCAATGCCAATTTTCATCATCTAATTTCATATAATCTCCTCTATAATAATAACCTGGCCAACGAGTTTCTTGTCTAAACAAGGTATGTTCTGTAACACATTGAGATGTAATAGTTCTATGTTTAAGTTCCCAAGCTCTCATAAGTTGGTGATAGTCTTCAGCTCCTACATTTTCTAAATCCTCTTCAAGCCATGCTAGTAGCTCAAGCCCTTTTTTAAGAGTATTTTCGTTTGTCATGTAATTATAACTAATTCCACCTACATATTCGTCCATAATTTTTTGAAGTCTTTGTAACCCTTGGATCGGGGAAATATAACTTGGTGATACTGTTCCACCCGTTATTTCATTTCTACCTACTGTATAATTTTCTAACGGTTTATAAATCACTTCCTTGTAATCATCACATTGCTTATCGCTTACTTTAATATCCTTTGCCTTTTGATCCTCTATGTATTTTACTGCAGCTTTTGCAGCTAATCTTCCCTCTGTAAAAGATCCAGATGAGAATTTATGTGCACTTCCGCCTACTGTATCTCCAGCACCAAATAAACCCTGAATTGTTGTCATTCTGTTATATCCCCAGAAATATTCTGGTGGAGATAAATCCTCTGGCCCGCTTACCCACGCTCCTGAACAAGTTGCATGCGATCCCATTACATAGGGTTCAGATGTTGTTAACTCAGGGTTTGTGTATTTTGGATCGATATTTTGAGAAGCCCATACAACTGCCTGTCCAACTGTCATACCTAAGAAATTTTCCCAACCAACTGTTTCTAAGTGTGGATCTTGGAATGCTTCTTTCGTAACCATGTGAATTGGTCCGCCGCCGGCCATAGTTTCTTGAATGAAAGCATGGTTACGTAAACATGTAGGGGTAGGATGATGATCAATATACTCTCCAACTAATTCTTTTGTTTTTTCGTACCATTTTTTCTCATAATTTTCACCATTTGCATTTTGAGTATACGTTTTTAAATGTAAAAAATATGCTCCAACTGGACCATAACCATCCTTAAATCTACAGAGTACAATTCTATTCTCCATTTGGGTCATTTTAGCTCCAGCAGCAATAGGTAATGCATATGCTGATCCATTACTCCATGGTGCATACCAAGTTCTTCCCATCCCCTCACCAACGGCTCTAGGTTTGAAAATATGTGAAGCTCCTCCAGCAGCTACAATAACTGTTTTTGATTTAAATACGTGGTAGTCACCAGTTCTCATATTAAATCCGACTGCACCACCAACTCTATTTTCATTGTTCTCATCCATTAAAAGATGAGTGATCATTATTCTATTGTAAATTTTATCTGCAGATTTTTTTGCTGCTTCTGCAACAATTGGTTTGTAACTTTCACCGTGTATCATTATTTGCCATTTGCCTTCTCTTTGATAACGGCCTGTCTCTTTATTTTTCATCATAGGCAGACCCCATTCATCAAACATGTGCACAGTTGAATCTACATGACGAGCCATATCATATCCAAGATCTTCTCTTACCAATCCCATTAAATCATTTCTTGCATATCTTACATGGTCCTCTGGTTGGTTTTCGCCCCATTGCATTCCCATATAACAGTTAATTGCATATAGTCCTTGAGCAACAGCACCGCTTCTATCTATATTAGCCTTTTCAACACAAACTATTTTTAAATCTCTTCCCCAATGTCTTGCTTCGAAAGTTGCTCCAGTTCCAGCCATACCCCCACCGACAACTAAGATATCACAATTTTCTACAATCGTTTTTCTAGCCATTAATAATAAACTCCTTTTTTAAAGGCACTCTTATCTACTTTTGGTAACTCCTTATTTGTATTTAGTCCCTCTGGCTCTGAATAAAGAATTTGAGAATTAATTTCTCCTTGATTTGGTTTGTCACCTTCAGCTAACTTTGGAATAAACTTACCCCAAGGTTTAGTTGTTATTGGTGATACAAAATTCTTTTCTGTTCCATTTCTAAATTTAATTCTCCAAGAAATAGTTCCTTTTTCCTCTTCTCTTCTGACTCTGACGCTATGTCCCATTGGAGCAAAATCTGCATAACCTCTAACATCAATTGCATGGTTAGGGCATGCTTTTACACATGAATAACATTCCCAACAAAAGTTTGGTTCAATATTCTTTGCTCTTCTAATCGTCTCATCGATATGCATTATATCTGATGGACAAATATCTACACAATGACCACAGCCATCGCATCTAGTCATGTATACAAAAGTTGACATAATTTATATTTTCTCCTTTAAGTTCTGTATCATATTAATAATGTTTTGGCTCTTCTCTTTTTATGCCTAGGCCAAATTGCTCAGGAGCATCAGCTTCTGGTGGAAGATTATCTCTAGATCCGTCAGCTTCTGCTAAATTTTTCTGTAAAGCGGCACCAGGTTTATAAAACATATGTGCAAATTTAGACCAATATACACCGCCAAATAAAACTAAATTTGCAATTATAAATAATCCCAAAAATACAAAATCATCCCATCTGCCTACTAAATTTAAAGATTGAAGATATGACCAAATTAATCCGAACAATGAGGATGCAATCAATGCAAGTACAAATAAGTCTGCTTGGATTATTCTGTACCATGGTTGAGCTTCGGAGTAGACATCAACTCTTAAAAAAAACCAAAACCAACCTCCACCAAGAACTGTTAAAGCCGCACCAACATGCCAAATAATTGGCCAAAAAGATGGTGTTACTGAATTTGGAGAAGTATAAAAAAATATCATCACAACTGATCCAACCCAAAACAGAATTGTTCCATACATTCCCATTACATGTGCCAATCTTCTTTTACCTGCTCCTAGCTCAGAAGTAGTTGCTATATCGCTTGCAATAGTTTTTGATATTACTGTTATTCTTTCAGAAGTTGTTAATTCTTTTTTAGCTGACAATTTTGCTTTTTTTGCATTTTGGAAAAAGTATTTTACATTTTTTTTATGGATAATATCCATAACAGTCCCCACTAAAATTAAAATACCCATAAGTATAACGAACGACTGCATTAAAATAGCCGGGACACTCTGGGATAAAATAAAAAATGGATTTGTTGAAATCATTTTGATGTTCCTTCCGCCAGTGAATTCTTAGTATACTTATTAAAATAGATCAACTACGATAAAGTGACATTTTAGCACTGGTATATTGTTAAAAATTTATTTTTTACGCTGATAATGCTGTTTTGAAGGTATAACTCCCCTCACGCCACCTTGCGGGTTATCCACATCGTTTTTTCTTCTAGGAATTAAATGTATATGGCAATGCATTATTGATTGCCCTGCTTCTTTGCCTGAATTTGTGCCAATATTAAAACTATCTACAGTCGGATCAAGCTCTTGGATTTTATTTCTCATTTTTTTTATTAGTTTATTGCAGGATAAAACTTCTTCTTCAGACAAATCAAAATAGTTTTCAACATGTCTCTTTGGAATAATTAGCGTATGATGTTTTGAAACTGGATAAGAATCAAAAGTAGAAAAGGCTAAATTATTTTCAAATACGTACTCACTTGATGGAACATTACAAAAAAGACATGGATTATTTGGATCTCTCATTATTTATATTTATATATATTTTTGCTGAACTCACTTTTGAAGGTTTTAAAAATTTTATTAAACGTTTCTTTACTTTTTCTTTTCCAATTATAACCTTCAATAAAATTAACAGATACAACACCTTTTCCTGATCCAACTAATATAATTTCTTCGAACTGCTCAATATCCTTTAGGTAAATATCTTTTTTAATAATACGAAATTTTTTTTCATAAAACTTAATATTCGTTCCTTTATAATAATTTGATTTTGGCGAATAAATCTTTTTTTCATAAACAAACAAAAGATTAGAAGTTCCAGTTTCAAGAATTTTATTATTTACGCATAGAGCGATATCCTGTTTTGATGAATTCATTTTTGACAAAAATTCTAATATTTTTTTATATTTCAGATTTTTATACTCAGGTTTTACTCTCTCATAATTTACTAATTTTAAACTAAATTTACTTTTTGGTATTACTCTCTCCCTAATAGAAACAGATATAATTTTTTTATTTAAAGCAACTCTGAGTAAATGATTGTAAGAAATTTTTCTATTAACATTCTTTTTAATTAAATTTAAAATAATGTTTTTAATATTATCCTCACTTATTTTATAAGCTTTTAAAGATTTGATTAAATTTTGAATATGTGATTTAAAAAAAAGAATTTTAGGTGGCCTGCTGTATATCCACATTGTAGTAAAGACACCATTTTTATTCCAAAGATCATTAAATTTAATCTCTTTAAGTGTGTTACGCTGATAAGATTTTTTTAATAAGTAGTTTACCATTTTTTGTTAAAAAAGATTCTGGGTGAAATTGAAATCCATATACATCATCTTTAATGTTTTCAAAACCCATTGCAATACCAGTGTTTGAACATCTGATTGTTATTTCAAAATTTTTAGCTGAAAATGGCTCTTTAAGTTTTAGTGAGTGGTATCTACCAACTTTGAATTTTGAATTTTTTTGAAAGATTGACTTGTTACTTGTTACTTTTACTTCAGACTGGTATCCGTGGAAAATATTTTTTTGTTGAATAATTTTTGCTTTTTCAGAAAATAAAATTTGTTGATATCCTAGACATATTCCTATTATTTTTTTTCTTCCCTTGAATTTTTTATAGAGCTTTGATGTATTTGGGTAATCTTTAGGAGATCCTGGTCCTGGTGATAGTACTATTGTTTCAGATTTTTCAAGTAAGTTATTGTTTAATTCAAAATAATTTGTGCAGATAACCTCATCAAATTGGGAAAATTGATGAACAACGTTCCAAGTAAAAGAGTCTTGATGATCAATTATATATATCATTTAAATAATTCTAATAATGATTTTGCTTTTATAAAATTCTCATTAAATTCTTTTTTTGCCGCACTGTCTAAAACTACACCTGATGCCGCAGAAATCTCTGATTGTTTTTTGAAGTTTAAAATAGATCTTATTATTATATTAAACCTCATATCTTCGTTAAATTTGATAAAACCAAAACTTCCAGTAAAAATATTTCTGTCTTCTTTTTCCTGAGAGTTTAATAATTGTAATGTCTTAATTTTTGGACATCCAATGACAGATCCACCAGGCATCATGGAAGTTATTATTTCTTTTACAGAAATATTTTTTTTTATCCTGCCCGCAATACTTGTTACATAATGATAAAGATGCTTATATTCTTCAACATACTTCTCCTTTTTAATCTCAACGGTTCCAGGTTTGCAAATTCTTGATAAATCATTTCTTTCAAGATCAACAATCATATTATGTTCTTTCGTTTCTTTATTATTGTTTCTAAAATATTTTAAAGCCTTTAATTTATTGTAAAATTTATTCTTTTT
>CABZXV010000010.1 GCA_902529785.1 uncultured Pelagibacteraceae bacterium | reverse complement strand
AATGATGGCATCTCTTTTAAAGGATACTACAGAACAAGATTTATTTAAATATAATGTAGATGATCGAAGTCTACATAACGGAGCAGATTTTGTAATCAAAGGCATAATGGATCCCTCTAAAACAAATCAAATCTATGCAATCTCGTGTCCAGGTGGGGGTGATCGATGGGGATCAATTGAAAAACCTTCAAAAAGTTTTATAAAATCTTCAACTTATTTGATGGTGTATGTAAGTAAATTTCCAGATTATAAAAATTCAGATGTAGTTTTAAAAAAATATAACGATACCTATAATAATAAATATTTACCAAAAATTAAATCTGAGCCTTCTAGAGTTTTTACATTACACCCAATGTTAATTACAAAATAAAATGAAAAAACTTTTAGGGATAATGGTTATAGGATTTTATTGGATAACTAGATACAAACTAGATACAAAAGAGATAAATCAAGTTTTGAGGGTTAATGACGCCAGAAAACGCAAGTAAACTCTGGAAAATTATTCAGGAAGCTGGCGATTATTTGGAAGGACAACTTCCAGATCATCCTAATCATCCTAAAGGCAGAAATCCTTATGCTCATGTCGCAATTTGCGTAAAAAGTAAATTCAATGCAAGTTATAAAGATATTGAGGATGAAAAATTTGATGAAGTGTTAAATTATATTAACTTTCTAAGAGAAAATCCTAGTTAAATTAAGATTTAATTATATTTAAAAATGAATCAACATCAGATGGGTCTGTGTTCCATGCAGCTACCAACCTAACTGCTTTATTTTCCCATTCTTCATCATTAATTTTGTAACCATTTGAATTAAATTGATCAATTATATTTTTTGGTATTTTAACAAAAACTTCATTTGCATCTGTTGGGTAAGCTAATTCAATATTTTTGTGTTTCAGCAAGCCTTGGCTTAGTTTTTTCCCCATAGCATTCGCATGTTTTGCATTTTTTAACCAAACTTCGTTTGATATATAGGCATCTAACTGTGCGGATACAAAACGCATTTTTGATAGCAAATGACCTGCTCGTTTCATTAAAAAAGGTAAGCTACCTACTAAGTCTTGATTAAAAAAAATAATTGCCTCGGCTGCAAAACATCCATTTTTAGTAGCCCCGAATGAGAGAACATCAATACCAGATTTCCAAGTCATGTCTGCTGGAGAACAGTTTAATGAAACTAATGCATTTGCAAACCTAGCACCATCCATATGGATATTTAGCTTATGTTTATGTGCAACTTCTGATATTTTTTTTATTTCATCTAATTGATAAGCTACACCTGTTTCACAAAGTTGTGTAATGCTAACTGATGAAGGCTGAGTGTGATGAACAATTCCTGTGCCAGATATGCTATCATCTAACTCTTCGGGAATAATCTTACCATTAATCCCATCAAGATTAACCAACTTTGCTCCTCCAGTATAAAATTCAGGTGCTCCACATTCATCTACATTAATATGGGAAAGTCTGTGACAGTATATATTTCCGAAAGATGGTGTCATAGTTGATAAAGCTAAAGCATTCGCAGCTGTTCCTGACGCTGTAGGAAAGACTGTTACTTCTTTTTCAAAAATTTCAGAAAATTTTTTTTGAAGATTTTTTGATAGCTCATCATTACCATAGGGAGTTCTATCTTCATCATTAGCTTTAAGAATTGCATCCAAAACCTCTGGACAAGCACCAGTTACATTATCTGACGCAAATTTTACTCTTTCTCTTTTTGTTTTTATCTCTGCCACAATTATTGCTTTGGAAAATAATCTTTTAATTCACCCTCTCTATATACATCAGCTGTACAGCAATGTAATCCACCTCCGAATGCATAAGCATCTCTTAATTCAATAGGAACAACCTCCATTCCCAATTTATCAAGTTGTTCTGCTTGATATATTTCACTTTTTTCAACACACACTGTTTTAGAGTCCAAAACTAATACATTCATTGATAACCAAGTTGATGAGTAGCATAAAGGTGGTGGTTCATTGTGTGCAGGTTGAGCACTGTCAACTATTTCCCAGTCATTATCTTCAAATAATTTTCTTTGTTCTTTTGGAAGTCTTCTTTGAGGATTGTTGATTATCAAGCCCTCTTTTATAGGTGTAAAGGTTGCATCTATATGAATAGGATATGGGTCACCTGGAAAATTAACAGCATGAACTCTATGATCTTTGTAATGTCTTTTTAGCCAATCAATTCCTTTTAAATTTGTTGTAAAACCGTGCTGAACAACTAAATCCTTACCAAATCTTAAAACATCAGCAGCATCAAATAATGGCTCCTCCTCAGTAGTTACAAAATATTTTTTTTCAGTCCATTCTAATCTTTTTTGAATACCAATTTTATCTGAAAGATAATCTTCTCGATAATCATCGTCTGTTAATCTTGGTTTAGGGGCAGACTCATGCCTCATATTCGGATCAGAATTATAATATCTCTTTAGCAAAGGTCTGTAGCATAAATATTCAAACCATCTACACCGATAACTCATAGTAGCCTCTAAAATTTCATTACCAACAGTCAACAATACATCTCTTGGAGGCATACATCCAAACATCGTCTCTGCTTCCCAGTCCGGTGTAGATGTTTTTTGATTGAAATCTATTGGTACTGGTCTATCAACTTTAATTCCTCTTTTTCTTAAAATGTTTGAGAAATCATCTAAAAGTTGATTTGCTTTATCTACGGTATCTTTAGTGCGTGGTCCATACTGACCTCTCATATCACTATCTTCGGGAACCTTTGCGTCTAATGCTGGTTCAGGAGCTGGAATACAAGTACCATCTGCTTTACCTACAATCACGTGTTTTAGTGGGTCCCACTCATTCCAACTATTAACAATTGTTTTTTCATCACTCATATTAATTTAAGCCTATAAATCTTCTATTAGATTGCATTATAAAACTATAATAGAAAATTGACATGAAGATAAAAAATCCACCAATTATAGTATTTGTTGATGGAATTTCATTAATTCCTAACCACGGTAACCATACCCAAAAAATTCCACCTATAACTTCAGTTAATGACAGTAAAGTTAGATCTGCTGCAGGTATATTTTTAGAGCCAATTGAATATAAGATCAATCCCATGCAAACTAAAGTTCCATGGGTTGCAAATAAAGCTTCATTTTTACCAGTAGATAAAAAGTCAGTACCAATACTAATAAGCATCACGGCAGAAAATAAAAAACAAAAAAATCCAGCTAGTGCAACTGTTGTAAATTTTGGTGTTTCTTTTCTCCATCTTAGTGAAACTGAAAATATTGAGAAACCTAGTGCAGAGATAAGTCCAAATACAAGTCCAGTAAAAGTATTTTGTTCTGAATTATCAAATGCCATTATACATATACCAGCTGCAGCTACTACTATAGCTATCCATACTGTTATAGAGATTTTTTCTTTTAAAAATAAAAAACCAAGCAAAGCAGTTATAAATGGCATAGCAGCAAGACAAAGCAAAGTTATCGCTGCAGTAGTGTTAGTTATAGACCATATAAATGTAATCATTGCAGTCCCTAGGCCAATTCCCCCTATAATACCAGATATTCCAACCTTAAAATAATTTTTGTAAAAATCTTTTCCCTCTTCAAGAAATAAATACATATTCAACAATAGAAAAATAACTAAACCTCTAGTGAATAAATATTGCCATGGAACTGTTTCTGGTTGATCAATGTGTCTTACAACATAAGGGCCAAAAGACCAGAAAATTCCAGCTATTAGTACAATTGGAATGGCTGCTTTTGGATTTTTTAAATCGAGCATATGTAATTTTTTTATTTAAGAAGTGTAAAAATATAAATATAAATTTGTATAATAACAATCAAATAAATACTTAAATTAATGGATATTAATATTTTAAAAATAGCTTCAGATACTAAAAATAATAAACCTATTAATAACTGTACTCACTCGATAAAATATAAAAGTCAAATTTGTGGAGACGAAATTGAAATTTTTTTAATTATGAAAAATAATATGATTAAAGATTTTTCATATCAATCACAATCTTGCATATATTGTAATGCATCAGCAAATTTAGCTACAAAAAATTTTAAGATGAAAAGTAAGGATAAAATTAAGGGCTTCTTTAAATTACTAGAACGATATAATGATAAACAAAATATTTCTTTTCCTAATGAATGGAAAGATTTTAAAAAAATTTTTAACACAAAAAATTTTACAAGAAAAGAATGTATAACACTACCAATTAAGGCTTTAAAAAAAATTATTTAATAAATGAAAAAAGATAAAATCTATCAATCTCTTTTAGCTTTGGCTTTTTCCACAGTAACAATTGGAGTTCTAACATTATTAACATATAAAACTAACTATGGTCTTTTTTTAGTAGCTTCATTTGGATCTTCAATGGTTCTACTTTATGGTTATCCTGACAGTCCTTTTGCAAAGCCTAAAAATATATTATTTGGTCACCTAGTAACCTCAGCAATTGGAATTATATTTTATAACTACGTTCCATTACCAATTTTTATTTTAATACCTTTGGCAGTAGGTATGGGTGTTGGAATAATGATTTTAATCAATGTAACTCATCCTCCCGCAGGAGGAAACCCCATTATAGTCATTTTAGGATCAGTATCTTTTGAATATCTAATCTCTCCAATTTTAACTGGATGTTTGATTATAATAGTTTTTGGAATTTTTCTAAATAAGTTTGTGGCTCAAAAGAAATACCCTTAACCTCTTACTATTCATTTGATTGATGTTCCAATTATGCTAAACTTTATTTACAAAATATCTATAGAGAGATTTTAAACTTAAATATTAGGAGATAAAATGAAAGTACTTTGCGTGTTATATGATGACCCTAAAGGTGGTATGCCCAAGTCTTATGCCTTGTCAGATCTTCCAAAATTGGAAAAATATCCTGATGGAATGACTTTGCCAAGTCCAAAAGGTAGAGATTTTACACCAGGAGAATTATTAGGTTGTGTATCTGGAGAGTTGGGATTAAGAAAATTTTTGGAGAGCAATGGTCACGAGCTAATAGTAACAAATAGTAAAGATGGTGAAGGATGTGAGGCTGATAAACATATCGTAGATGCAGATATAGTGATTTCTCAACCTTTCTTCCCTTATTATTTAACTAAAGAAAGAATTGCAAAAGCAAAAAATTTAAAAATGGCAGTTACTGCTGGAATTGGATCAGACCATGTAGATCTACAAGCGGCGATGGATAATAAAATTGACGTTGTAGAGGTTACATTTTGTAACTCAAGATCAGTTGCTGAACATATTGTGATGATGATTGTATCATTGGTAAGAGATTACCATAACCAACATAGAATAGTTAATGAGGGTGGTTGGAACATTGCAGATGCTGTTCAAAGATCATATGACGTCGAGGGAATGCATATTGGAACTGTTGCAGCTGGAAGAATTGGACTAGATGCTTTAAGAAAAATGAAACCTTTCGATGTTCATCTTCATTACTTTGATAGACATAGATTACCTGAATCAGTAGAAAAAGAATTAAATTTAACTTTTCATGAAACAGTAGAATCAATGGTTAAAGTTTGTGATGTGGTAACTATAAACTGTCCACTACACCCTGAAACAGAAAATTTATTTGATGATGCAATGATTAGTAAGATGAAAAAAGGTGCATACATCGTAAATACTGCTAGAGGTAAAATTTGTAACAGAGACGCTATTGCTAAAGCATTAAAAAGTGGTCAACTAAGTGGATACGCTGGAGACGTATGGTTTCCACAACCAGCACCAAATGATCATGTTTGGAGAACGATGCCAAATCATGGAATGACACCCCATACTTCTGGAACTTCTCTTTCAGCACAAGCTAGATATGCTGATGGTGTTAGAGAGATTTTAGAATGTTTCTTTGAGGGTCGTGAAATACGTAACCAATACTTAATTGTTAAGGACGGACAATTAGCAGGTATGGGTGCACATTCTTATAGTAAAGGAAGTGCTACTGGCGGTTCTGAAGAAGCGGCAAAATATCAAAAAAAATAGATTTTTAAATACAAATCATTAAAGGTAAGCTATGAATAAACTAGATAGCTACCTTTAATGAAAAAATTTTTATCAATAATTTTCTTATTACTCTCTTCAACGAGCTTTGCAAACTCGCCAAATTTTGAAAGAGCATATTTTGCTGGTGGGTGTTTTTGGTGTATGGAAGAGTCATTTGAAAATATTCTAGGTGTTTCAAAAGTTATTTCTGGGTATTCAGGTGGCACTACAGAAAATCCAACCTATAAAGAAGTCACATATGGAAATACGGGCCATTTTGAAGTTATAGAAGTGATATATATTCCTGAAGTAGTTAGCTATGAAAAACTTTTAGAAGAATTCTGGATAAATATCGATCCATTTGATGCTGCAGGACAGTTTTGTGATAAAGGATATAGCTATAGATCAGTAGCATTTTATCAAAATGAAAAACAAAAATATTTAATAGAAAATAGTATTAAAGAAATAGAAAAAAAATTTAAAAAAAAAGTTGTAACCTATGTTAGAAAATTTGAAAAATTTTACAAGGCAGAAGCTTTCCATCAAGATTATTACCAAATAAATTTTGTTAATTATTTAAGATATAAAAAGGCGTGTAGGCGAGAGGCAACATTAAATAATATTTGGGGGTCTTAAAGTGGCTATAATCAGCAAATATGTAGCTTTAAAAAATTACATTCCAACTGGCTTACCAAAAGAAACTGATTTTGAAATAAAATCAAAAGAAATCTCAATTAATGAGGAAAAAAATATTTTAGTCTCAAATTCATGGATATCAGTTGATCCTTATATGAGAGCAAGAATGACCGAAAGAAAAAATTATAAACCACCATTTAAGATTGGTGAGGAAATGGAAGGGTATGCAATTGGCAAAGTAGAGATTTCAAATGATAAAAGTTTTAATGTTGGAGATTTAGTATTTAGCAGCCAGGGTATGAGAGACAATTTTGTTTGCAATGCTGATAAACTAAAAAAGCTTAAACCCATTGATATACCCATACAATCTTACTTAGGTCCTCTTGGTATGACAGGACATACTGCATATATCGGAGTATTTAAACATGGAGAATTAAAAGCGGGACAGACAGTTTTAGTGTCTTCAGCTGGAGGTAGTGTTGGTTCGACAGTTTGTCAGATTGCGAAAAATCTTGATTGCAAAGTTATTGCTAGCACAGGTTCCGATGAAAAAGTTGATTGGTTAAAAAACGAATTAAAAGTTGATTATGCTTTCAATTATAAAAAAATAGAAAACCTTGTATTACATTTAAAAGAAATATGTCCTGAGGGATTTGATCTTTATTTTGATAATGTTGGAGGTGATTTTTTAGAATCTGCAATTTTCCAAATGAAAAATTTTGGTCGTATAGTTGTTTGTGGTAGAATTTCCCAGATGAATGTAACAACACCGGGATCTGGAATAAAAAACATGGCACATGTTCTTGTTAAAAGACTTACCATTAAAGGATTTTTAATATTTGATCATGAAAATGAAAGAGAACCATTTGAAACTGATATGTTGAAATGGTTGTCTGAAGGTAAAGTAAAATTTAAAGAAACTATTTATACAGGAATTGAGAGTGCCCCAAAATCATTTATAGATTTATTAAAGGGAAAAAATACTGGTAAAATGCTTGTCAAAATTTAGTTTAAAAATTTATGACAATATAAATCCTTTATAATGATAAAAACCTTTCCTTTGCTATTTATACTACTGTGGTCATCTGCATTCATATCTGGTGATATTATAGTCCAGAACGCATCTCCATTTGCAGCGCTTACTTTTAGATTTGGAATTGTAACCATAGGGTTTTTTTTATTTGCACTATTTAAAAAAGAAATAATTTTAACAAAAATAAGATATGTCCTAGAAAGTATTACTACAGGCGTATTATTTCATGGATTGTATCTTGGAGGTTGTTGGTACGCTTTTCATGTAGGAGTTCCTGCAAGTGTAGTTGCATTAATTGTTACTCTACAACCTATTTTAACAAATTTATTATCAGGACCAATTTATAAAGAAGTTATTGGATGGAGGCAGTGGGTTGGTATAGTTTTTGGATTTATTGGTTCTTTATTGGTACTCGGAATTGATTTCGGAAATGAATTTCCCAAAGATGGAATTATCACATGTTTTATAGCCCTTGCAGCAATCACAACAGGGACCTTATGGCAGAAAAAATTAAGTGGGAATGTTCCTTTATCAGTAAATAATGGTTTTCAAGCATTTGGTGGCTGTGTTTTTAATCTGATTTTAATATTATTTTTAGAAACTCCATATATTAACTTTTCAACAGGATTCATATTAGGAATGACACATCAGATTGTACTGGTGTCTTTTGGAGCTTTTACAATTTTAATGTTTTTAATAAAGGCAGGTTCAGTAAGTAAGACTTCAACATTATTTTTTCTTGTTCCTCCTACAACAGCTGTCATGGCTTATTTATTTCTGGGAGAAAAACTATCAAATATAGATGTAATAGGTTTTGTTTTAGCAACAATAGGTGTTTATATTGCAACAAGAAAGTAAATGAAAATTATTTATTTTTTTAAAAAGTTTTACAAACCTTTTATTTTAACTTATCTTTTTTTTTCTATTGGCATAAGTTTCTATCCATCTTTTGAATTTTATTCATTTAAAGGACAATTATTAATTTTAGTTGTATCTACTTTCAATGGTTTTCTAGGCTATTATGTTAAAAAATTATAATACGTAAGGCTCTGGTCTAGCATTACTTTTTAAAACTCTCTCAACACCAAAAACACTTATATCTATTGATTGATAGCTACCGGTTGTTATTAACTCAGTAAGCGCTCTACCAATACCTGGAGCTTGCATTAAACCTCTGCCTGTAAATCCAGAAGCTAAATAAACATTTTCATACTTTGGATGTTTTCCAACAACTGCATTGTTATCTAACTTATTACAATCATAAAATCCTGCCCATCCCCCTGTTAATTTAAGTTCTTCAAAAGCTGGAACTCTTTTTGCTAGAGCAGGCCAAACTAATTCCTCAAAATCATTCCATGCAGGTTCTAAATCTTTTGCATCAAACACAGATATCGGTGAACCAGCAAGAAATTCCTTTCCCTCTGGTCTCCAATAAACACCAGTAGTTAAATCCCCAGTCAATGGCATATCAGGAAAATGCTTAGGACATTTGACTCTAAAAACTGTATGTTTTTGTGGTTCCACTGGGATATCCGATAACAGTTCTTTTGTCCAACAACCTGCCGCAGAAATAATTGTTTTTGCATTCAGTTCGGATAAATCTTTAACTTCACCTTTTATAAATTCAGCACCAAGCTCTATAGCCTTACTTTTTAATGCGCTATGAAACATAAAAGGATCTATCCATCCCTCACTTTTGTTATCAGTGTATGTGGCTGTTTCTATTCCTTCATTATTTATATATGGAAAAATTTTATTTAATTCAGAGCCCTTAATATTTTTTGTGCCAGCATCACACTCTTTATGATTCTGTAAAGCTCTGTATTGTTCTTCTGCGTGTTCTGGTCCAAACATCAATAAGTATCCATTTGGGACCATACTAGCTGTTGGGTTTGGATTTTTTTGTGTTTTAAGTAATTCAGGGATTTTAAAAATAAACTCTCTAGCAAATTTACCTAAAAGAATATTTTCTTTTTGATAAAATTGTCTTCTAAATCCACCTAATGAAAGTGGAAAAGAGGCAGTCTTATAAGTAGGGTCTCTCTCAATTACCTTTACTTTTCGCCCTTCCAAAGACATAAAGTAAGCCGTAGCAGCACCAATAATTCCTCCACCAACTATAACTACATCATCCATATACCCTATTATATACTATTTTTTTTGCATTAACCACATTGCATCTTGGCTTAAGAAGTAAATTTTTCCATTTGAAGGATGGACTTGTATATCTCTTATTCTTCCAATTTTATTTTTAAAAATAATCTCTTCCCTAACATTAGATAAATCATTAAATATCAATTTTCTTAAAGACTTGTCTTTTAGTGAAGTTATTAAGGCATGACCATTCCACTCTTCAAACTCTTTGCCTTTATATATAGTTATTGCACTTGTAGCAATTGATGGCACCCAATACTGAATGGCTTTTGTGAAACCAGGTTTCCATTTCGGACCGATTGGAATTCCAGAATAATTTTTTCCACCCCATCCAAGTATTTTCCATCCATAATTTTCTCCTTTTTTAACCTCACCAAACCAGTCACCACCTTTAGCACCATGGTTGCTTATATAAACTTTTCCATCAAATGCAGATAGCACCATACCTTGAGGATTTCTTATTCCTATTTGATAAATTTCTGGTAGCCAATCTGATTTACCTTCAAACTTTGGATTATCATTTGGAATGCTCCCATCTAAATGGATTCTAATTATACTTCCAGGGTGCTTTGATGCATCCTGCGCAATCATACCTTGCCCTCTTTCACCAGCAGAAGCGTAAATATAATTGTCCTTAATAGCTAACCTTGAGCCAAAATGATATCCTGAGTCAATTGGTGGATTAGCCTGGAAAATATTTTTAAACACTAATTTTTTTTTATTTAATTCTGCTCTAGCTATCGATGTACTAGTTTTATAATTACCTCTGTCTTCAGTGTAAGAGATCCAAACAATATTATCTTTATGAATTATATCTAATAATCCTCCTTGACCATGAACCACAAAGTCAAGTTGATGATCCACTTCTTGTATTTGATTAGTTAAAATATCTACTATTTTTATTTTTCCACTTTTCTCTGTTACTATAATTTCATTATTATTAATAAAAGAAGATCCCCAAGGAGAGTCTAATTCTACTAGTTTTTCTAAAACTATTTTCTCACAGTAAGATTTTGAAGTGAAAAATAGAGTTAAGATTATTATTAAAAATTTTATTTTCACCTTAAGAAAGTTTTGATCTTCCTCCGTCAACAGCAATTATTTGTCCTGTTACCCAAGAACTTTCTTCTGTAAGTAAAAATTTAGCCAGTGCTGCACCATCTTTGCCCTCTCCTAGTCTCTTAAGTGGATGTGCTTTGGCTATTCCTTGTGCTAGAGCTACATTTTTCAACATTGGTTCAGCAATTTTAGAATTTGTTAGACTTAGTGCAATACTGTTTACTCTTATGTTAGGTGCAAATTCTGCAGCTAAAGAAACTGTTAAACCTTCAATTGCTGCTTTGGTCGATGCAATAATTGAGTGATTTGTGAAACCTTTTTGAGCAGCTACAGTTGAAAATAAAACAATTGAACCATTATTTTGTTTAAGATTATCTTGGTATCCTTTAATTAAATCTACAGCCGAATAAAAATTTAGTTTCATACATTTATTAAAATCATTTTCAGTTGCCAATTTTAATGGCTTTAGATCTATTGAACCAACACAATAAGCTACACCCTTAATTTCTGGAATATCAGATTTTATCTTATCGACAAATCCATCCTTTAAGACATCTGCAACAGTATATGGAGAGTTTAATTTTTCTGATAAATTTTTTAGTTGAGCTTCGTCTCTGCCAACTAAGTGAATTTCTCTACCAGAGGAGTGCATTTGTTCTGCTAAATTAGATCCGATAGAACCTGTCGCACCGACAATTAGATATTTTTCTGACATATAATAATTAATGAAATTATTTTTTATACTTGGAAATCAGTTATTTCCATTAAAAAACCTCGACCGCTTCAAAAAAGACCACCTATTTTTTATGTCAGAAGACTACCAATTATGTACATATGAAAGACATCATAAATTAAAAATTCTACTATTTTTATCTTCAATGAGATCTTATGCGGATAAATTGAAGGAAAATAAATTTAAGCTTAATTACTCAAAAATTGATTCTACTGATTTTAAAAAGGACTATACGAAGAAATTAGAAAAATTGTTAAAGATGAATAAGATAAAAGAAGTAACTAGTTTTGAAATAGAGGATAAATTTTTTGAAACAAAAATAAATAATTTTTTAAAAAAACAAAATATTCAGTGGAATATAATTCGATCGCCAATGTTTTTAGATAGTCGTGAAGATTTTAAAAAATATTTATCAAAAATAAAAAAACCCTTTATGGCAAAGTTTTATAAAGAAAAGCGAGAGAGATTAAACATTTTGTTAAACAAAGATGGTACACCAGAGGGAGGAAAATGGAGTTTTGATGAGGATAATAGAAAAAAACTGCCAAAAAATATCTTAATACCAAAATTTCCAGAAATTAAAGAAACTAAACATACAAAAAGTTTAAAACCAATTATTGAAAAATTATTTAGTAAACATCCAGGTGATACCAAAAAATTTTGGTTTGCAACTGAATATAAAGATATTTCAAAATTATTAGATTTTTTTATTAAAGATAAGTTAAACCTATTTGGTGATTACGAAGATGCTGTTGATCAAAAAAATAATATTTTATTTCACAGTGCTCTTAGTCCGTATTTAAATCTAGGTTTAATAACGCCAGACATTATCATTCAAAAAATAATGACTTATCACCATAGTAAGAGTGTCAGACTAAATTCTTTAGAAGGTTATATAAGACAAATAATTGGTTGGAGAGAGTTTATGAGAGGAATATATCAAAATTATAGTAAAGAAATGGAAAGTGGAAATTTCTTTAAACATAATAGAAAAATGAAAGATACATTCTATGATGGCAGCACTGGTTTGGATCCTTTAGATCATGCAATTAAAAATGCTAGCAAATTTGGTTGGTCGCACCACATTGAAAGATTAATGATATTGTCAAATATTATGAATTTATGCGAAGTTGAACCAAAATCAGTTTATAAATGGTTCATGGAAATGTTTGTGGACTCATCTGATTGGGTTATGGTTCCAAATGTTTATGGAATGGGTTTGTTTAGTGATGGTGGAATTTTCGCAACTAAGCCTTATATCTGTGGATCAAGTTATTTTATGAAAATGATGGATTTTAAAAGGGGCAACTGGTGTAATGTTATGGATGGTCTTTATTGGCGTTTCATAGATAGAAATAGAAAATTTTTTTTGAAAAATCCAAGGTTGTCTATGATGGTAAGAATTTTTGATAAAATGAAAGAAAATAGAAAAAAATTAATATTATCAGAAGCAAACAAATTCATTAAAGATAATACTTATGGGAATTAAAGTTTATTTTAACGATTCTTGCAATATTTGTAGAATGGAAATAAATCATTATAAAAAAATTGCAAATAGTGATTTGGAGTGGATAGATATTACAAATAATGATGAGGCTATAAAAATAACATCTAAGTCGCAAAAAGAGTTGCTCAGAAGGTTGCATGTAATAAATGATGGTGAAGTTATTGGAGGTGCTAAAGCATTTATTATAATTTGGTCAAAAATACCAAAATATAAAATCCTATCTAAAATTTTTTCAATAAAACCCTTATTTATTATTTTTCATTATATATATGAAATTGCTGCATTTTTCTTATTTTTAAAAAACAGAAAACAATTAAATGAAAAAACAAAACCTACCAACTAAGGTATGCAAAGTTTGTAACAAGCCTTTTTCTTGGAGAAAAAAATGGAAACTTAATTGGGAAAAAGTTAAGTATTGCTCTAAGAGATGCGCCTCTAGTAATTAATTATTGTGTATTGCTTTTTCTAGGATCTTTAAGTGATTTTAAAATTTTTGATAGCCCCGTAATTTTTAAACTATAATAAATCACATAAATTAAAGTTAGTCCTAAAGCCATGGTAGATAGAAACACAAAGATGGCTGTCAAAATTTTTTCTTGGAACCAGTTCTCTACTCCAGAGTTAGAATAATAAAGAATATTCCAAAACGCGACGAAAATTAACTCATATATGATTATAATTTTGAACATATGGTTGATATAGTTCTCAATATAATTAATACTATTCAATTCTTGTCGCATGTCGATAAAAATTTATGAGATAAAACAAAGAAAATAGATGAAAAAAGTAATTTGGATAACTGGCGGTAGCAGTGGAATAGGAAAAGCAGTTGCATTAAAGTTTGCAAATAAAGGATGGCAGGTAATTATATCATCAAGACGTGAGGAAGTCTTAAAAGATATTTCAGATAAAAATGAAAATATTGATTATTTGAAATTAGATATTGTTGATTATGAAGCATGTCATTCAGTTTTTAAAACTATTGTTGAGAAATACAACAAGGTTGATATTTGTTTTTTTTCTACTGCAATTTATGAGCCTGAAAAAGAGAAGGATTTTGATCTTCAGAATATAATTGATGTTACAAATGTGAATTATATTGGAACCATAAACTGTATTAAAGCTGTTGAAAAATATTACAAAGAAAAAAGGCAAGGAGTTATATCTATTGTATCTTCTACTGCAGGATACAGAGGATTGCCAAATTCAACTGCCTATGGGCCTGCAAAAGCAGCTCTTATTAATTTAGCAGAAAGTTTATATCTTGATTTTCAAAGATATGATGTTCGCGTATGTCTAGTCAGCCCTGGATTTATCAAAACAAGACTTACGGATAAAAACACATTTAAAATGCCATTTTTAAAAACCACACAATATGCGGCTGAACAGATTTATGATGGTTTAATAAATAAAAATTCATTTGAAATAGCTTTTCCTAGAAGTTTATTTTTAATATTAAAATTTTTTAAGATTTTGCCAAATGGGATCTACTTATATTTGATAAGAAAAATGACGAAGCTTCAAAAAAAATAAATTTAATCTTTTACAAACATCACAGTTAATTCTGCAACTTTAATACCAAACTTTGTCATTTTTGCTCTATTAATTGCTACTCTTTCATCTTGCATAAAGATCCAATCATCAAAAGTTATTTTCATTTCTCTTCCTTTTACAGGAACTAACAGTACATATTCAAACTTAAATGCAGGACCATAAGAAAAACCTTTTGCAGTTCCAACTACATCTCCAGCAGTGCCTTCATAGTTATGTTCATCAATTTTATTGATTGTCCATTGCCTATTTTGAATTTCTCCATCGTTCCAAACAAATTTTTCGTCAAGTATTAATTGTTTTCCATCCCACTTTCCATTCAAATCTGCAGAAAACTGTCGAGTAACTTTACCTGACCTATTTTGTAAAATACCCCATGCTTTTACATTTCCAGATAAATATTCTTCAATTATCAGTCTTGGTTTTTGGTTTTTAAAATCTTCTGGTTTCATCCCTTGATTAGATGAACAATTTGTAATCAATACTGAGATTATTATCAATAAAAAATATTTTAATTTCATAAAATTATTTTTGAAGTGCAAATTGTATTAAATCGATATTTTTGGATTTAAATCCAGCCTCGCAATAAGACAAGTAAAAATTCCACATTCTTTTGAAAGTGTTATCAAAACCTTGTGATGATATTTGATCCCACTTATTGAAAAATTCATCTCTCCAAATTCTCAGTGTATTTGAGTAATGTTCTCCGTAAGAATTACATTGTTCAAATTTAAGTCCTGATTTATTTGATAGAGAAACTAACTCATTTTTGCTTGGCAAAAAACCACCCGGAAAAATATATTTTTGAATGAAATCAGTCTTATTTTTATACCTTTCGTAAATACTATCATCAATAGTGATTGCTTGTATGGCAGCTGTTCCACCATCTACTAGATTTTGCTTTATAGTATTAAAATAATTTTTTAAATAGTTATGACCAACAGCCTCGATCATTTCTATTGATGCAATTGAATTATATTTATTTTTAACATCTCTAAAGTCTAACATTTGTATATTTATCTTCTCATTTAAACCGACTTTATGAATTCTTTCCTTGGAAAATTCATATTGTTTTTTAGAAATAGTAATACAATCTAATTTTACATCATAATTTTTTCCAATGTATTCCGCAAAGCCTCCCCAACCACATCCTATCTCTAGCATTTTGTCGCCAGACTTAGGCTTTACCAAATTTGAAAGTTTCTTATATTTGTTGATTTGTGCTTTTTCTAAGTCATTTCCCTCTTCAAAGATTGCACTCGAATATGTTAATGTTTTATCAAGCCATAAGGAGAAGAACTCATTTCCTAAATCGTAATGTTTTCTTATATTTTCTTTACTTCTTGATTTATTATTTTTAATAAAAAAATTTTTGATTTTGTTAAATATTGCAATATCAAAGGATCCAGAAAATTTATGTATTATTTTTATATTTTTGGCAGCTAATTCTATTAGGTTGGTTAAATTTTTTGTTTCAAAACTGTTGTCCATATACGCTTCTGCTAAACCGATGCTACCATTTTTGATTATTTTTAGAGTAATCCCAGGTTTATTTATTTTTAAATGAGCATGTAATCCGTCATTGCTATTTCCAAAATTATATTCTTTTCCATCATGATTGATTATCTTTAACGTACCATGTTTTATATATTTGAGTGAGCTAAAAACAATCTTGTCTGACAATTTATTCAAATTCATTTTTTTCTTCTGAAGTATTATTTTTAATTCTTAACTTTTTCTTTACAAACTTTATTCCTTTTAACCATAATTTAAATGCTTCATAATGGATTGCGACAATAACTTTGAATGTCATTAATGGGTGAAAAATATAAGAAAAGAATAAATTTTTGTTACTTAAATCTTTTGCAATACCGTCTTGTGATGCAAATAATAATTTACCCTCTTTATCAGATTGGTCTATTATAACCGATATTTTATCAGAAGGTTTGTTTACTCTAAATTTATAAATACATTCCATTTCTATGAAAGGCGATACATGAAATTTTTTTGTACAGCTATTTTTTATAGTCTCTGTATCTTGCGTTTTAAAAATATAAGTATGCTGTTCACCAAAAGTATTTTTAACCTCATAAAAAATTGAAATTATTTTGTTATTTTTATTATATATAAAAAAAACACTTAAAGGATTAAATACATACCCAAAAATTCTTGGATAACACAAAACTTTAACTTTTACTTCTGTTTCATCAATACCAATATTTTTTAAATTATGTTTAACCCAATTTTTTAAAGATGTTCCATCTCGATTACCGTGATCTTTGTCAAAAAAACTTATAATGTTAAATTTATTATAAGAAAATATCGAAATATTCTTATTAATTTCCTCTAAATCATCAAGGTCAATCAACAATGAAAAAACTCTATATTTAAAATAGTGATTTTTAGGTTTAAATCTTCTATGAATTACTTTCCCAGTATAAATTTTTGAGTTTTTAAACATTAATATAATTCATCATATCTAATGATGATTTTATACCATCTTCATGAAAACCATAACCAAAATAACTTCCACAAAATAAAATATTTTTTTTATTTTGAATTAAATTAAGATCCTTTTGACTATTAATTGCTTTCTGATCAAAATATGGATGTGTAAATTGCACCCGTCTAATTATTTTTTCTTCAGATATTTTCAAATAAGGGTTCAATGTCAAAAATATATTTTTAGAAATATTCAGATTCTGTAATAAATTTAACCAGTAAGTAATAGAATTTTGCTCGCTGTTTTCAGACTCTATTGATGAATTCCAAGAACACCAAGCTTTATTATTTTTTGGCATATAATTAATATCTTCATGAATAACTGCCTCATTTGTTTTATATTTAAAATTACTCAAAATCTTTTTTTCAATTTCATACGGATTTTCAATTATTGAAAGAGCTTGATCTGCATGTGTAGCTAGTACAACTTTGTCATAAGTAAAATACTCATTTTTATCACCATAATAAACCTGGACTCCAGATTGAATTCTTTTAATTTTATTTATGTTGTAATTTTTATAGTATTCGCCACTTATATTACTCAGTATTTTATCTACATATGTTCTGCTTCTGTTTGAAACTGTAAACCATTGAGGTCTATTTTTTAATTTAAAAAGACCATGATTTTGGAAAAATTTTAAAAAAAAACTTAAAGGCATTTGCTTTGCTTCATAAGGAGGCATTGACCATATTGCTGAAACCATTGGAATAATATGAAATTTTATGAAATAGTCTGAAACATTTAATTTTTCCAAATATTTTCCTAAAGTAATGTTTTCATTGATAAAATTTTTGTTTTCACTCTTTTTGTAAAAATCAATTATTGTAAAAAACATTTTTAAAAATTTTATATTTAATAGATTTAATTTATTACTAAAAATTCCTGATAATCCTTTTCCACAATATTCAATTTCTGAGTCTCTAACAGATACTGAAAATGACATATTACTTTTTTCTATGGCTATATTATTTTCTTCAAAAAAATTTATTAAATTTGGATATGTTTTTTTATTAAATACAATGAAACCTATATCTACAGGTATTACATTATCTTGAATTTTGATGTCTATTGTATGTGAATGTCCACCGAAGTGATCTTCTTTTTCAAAGAGATCAACTTTATGGTTTTTCGAAAGATAATATGCTGCACTTAGACCTGAAATACCAGATCCTATAATTGCTAATTTCATTATTGAGGATTATATTTATTTTCACCTTTAAATGATGAGACAAATTGTAGAAAAACTGCAAATATTATTATTCCACCACCAATTAATACGTAAAATGATGGATTTTCATTTACAAAAAGCCATGCCCATAAAGGACCTAAAATTGCCTCTGTAAGCATAATTATTCCAACCATTGCAGATAATGTTTTTTTAGCTCCAATTGTTATAAATATAAAACCAAGCCCTATTTGAAATGTACCTGATAAAAACGCTAAAAATATATCGTACATAGATATAGAAATTTTGGTTGACGCTAAGAAACCAATAATCATCGCAACTATACCTGCTACTAGTTGAAGAGGTACCATATCCACAGTAGGATACTTTCTTACAATTAAAATTAAAATTGCAAATGTAATAGGCATTACAAAAGCAACGATGTTTCCTGACATTTGACCACTTGAAAGGGTATTTCCAAGCATAAGTATTAAACCTGATATTGCTAAAATAATTGACGCTAGTGTCATTTTTGAAATTTTTTCTTTTAAAAAAAAATAACCAAAAATCGCTAAAAAAATTGTCTGGGTCTGGATAATAAAATTAGTATTGGCAACTGTAGTATTATACATGGCAAACACATAACTACTGAAACCAATACCAAGAATAATACCTCCAATTAATCCTGGAATTCCTGATAAATAAATTTTGCTAAATACATTCTTTTTATAATTAAAGAATAAAAATATAGTTACAGTTATTATAAAAAAAACTTGTCTCCAGAATAATATTTGCCATAAGGTTGATCCTTCAAACGATTTTACAATTAAACCTCCAAAACTAAGACAAAATGCACCAAGAAAAATTAAAAATGGTCCTGGTAATTTTGAAATTAAATTCATTTAGTTTTAGATATTAAATTTTGGGTTTCCATTTCATAAAGTTTGTAAATAGTTTCAGCATCTTTTAAATTGATTTCTTTAAATTTTACTTTACTTCCAGGTGGTATTTGAACTAGCTTATCGTAATCAGCACTTATAACAACTCCAATTTTAGGATAACCACCAATAGTTCCATGATCCGAAAGCATAACAATTGGGTCACCATCAGCTGTTATTTGAATAGTTCCTTTAACTAATCCCTCAGATTTGATGTTTGTATATTTTATGTTTTCAATTTTTGGTCCATCTAATCTAATTCCCATTCTATCTGTCAATTTTGTTATTCTAAATTTTTCTTTAAAAAATAAATCTTTTGCAGTTTTAGAAAAATAATCGAAGTGTGGTCCTTTTATTACTCTAATATTTTCAATTTTTGAATTTATGTAATCTAATTTATTCAAAGAATATTTTTTTGTAATATTTTCTATTTTAATTATTTGATTTTTTTGTAAGATTTTCCCATTGTTAGCACCAATTTCTGCTTTCGTATTTACTGAACAACTATCCAGATAAAAATCTATTTTAAATGATGCATTTATAGATAAATAACCATAAACAGATCTATTAGTGGATATAAGATCTAAACAATCATTATTTTCTAAAACAAGATTTTGATAACAAACTCCTTCTTCTATTTTATTTTTTCTTAATATTTGAAAGTTTACATCACCAGTTACATTAAAATAAACTTTATCACCTTTGTATCTCAATTTTGGCCCTTGGAGTGCAAATTCTATAACAGGACTATTTTTTTTATTATTTGATATAGCATTAGCTATAACAAAATTTCTATGATCCATCGCACCACTAAAAGGTATTCCTATATGATAGTAGTTTTTTCTACCATTGTCTTGGAAAGTTGTATTTATGCCAGGTCTTAAAACCTCAAAGTAATTTTCAGCCATATTTTTTCTCGAATTCTGATTTTGATATTTGAAAAAATGATATCGTATCACCTGGGTTAATTAAATTTGGTGAAGTGTTATTTTTATTGTCGAATATATCTAAAGGGGTTTTTCCAATTATGTTCCATCCACCAGGACTTTCAAATGTATAAATATTACAAAATTGTTCTGTTAATCCTATAGAGTTTTTTGGTACTTTAACCCTTGGTGTGTCTAGACGTCTAGCATATAATGAATCATTCAAATCTCCCAAAAATGGCATACCGGCAATAAATCCTGTCATATAACAATAATATTTTTTAGAAAAAAATTTTTTATAAATTTCTTCTTTTTCAAGATTTAACAATTTTTCTAATCTTTTTATATCAAGAGCAAAATCGTTGTCACAGCAGACAGGTATTTTAATGAGATTACCTACTTCAACTATTTCAGTTTTGAAATTTAATTGTTCAACTTCTGTTTTAATTTTATCAAAGTCAGTAATGCTTAGGTCAAAACTAATTATTAATTTATTATAACTTGGTGTAATATTTGTAATACCAGGGATATTACTTTTCTTTATATTTTTAAAAAATTGAATTACATTTAAATTTATTTCCCTGTTTACATCATTTCCAAAGTCACAGTATAAAGCTGCGTCACCAAGATTTGATATATTTTTTATCATGCCATGTTATACTTTAAGCTATTAAGTATGGAAATTAATTTAAATTGCGATTTAGGTGAAAAATCAAAGCATCATTCAAATGAAAATGATCCTGAACTACTCAAAATTGTAAATTCTGCTAATGTGGCATGTGGATATCATGCAGGTGATGAGCAGACAATGCATGAGGTGGTGAAAATTTCTAAAGAAAATCATGTTAGTATTGGAGCACACCCATCATTCAATGATCCTGAAAATTTTGGACGTAAAAGAATGAACCTTTCGGCTAGTGAAATAAATAAATTAATTATTAATCAATATGAGATTTTACAGAATATAGCTTATCTACAAGGAGAAAAGGTTTCACATATTAAACCGCATGGTGCGTTGAATAATATGGCATGTGAAGACTTAGATTTAGCAACAACTCTAGCTAAATCAATATACCAAATTGATAAAGATATCATTTATTTAGTACCTACTGGTTCTAAAATGGAAATAGCAGCAAAAAAACTTAACATGAAAATTGCCTGTGAAATATTTGCCGACAGAAATTATGAAGATGATGGAACGCTAGTTTCAAGAACAAAAGACCATGCTTTAATAACAGATCCCACCCAAGCTAAAAATCATGTATTGAATATGGTTAAAAACCAAACCCTTAATTGTCACAGTGGTAAACAAATACCTTGTGAAATTGACTCAGTCTGCATACATGGAGATAATAAAAGTTCATTAAAAACTGCAATGTTTGTAAAACAAAATTTATTAGAAAATAATTTAAATTTAAAACCTTTAAATAAAATGAGTAAATTTTTATGAAGATTATTAAAATATATTTAACCTTATTTTTACTTTTAACCTTTGCTACTCAGTCTTTTGCAGCTGGAACGAGCTCATCAGATAAAAAACCAAGTTATAAAAACGCAGTAAAATTGATTGAGGCTGCAAAAAAATATGAGTCTAAAGATAAAATGGATAAAGCTTTAAAAAGATATAAAAAAGCTCAAAAAATTTTATTAGAATTAGATAAAAAAAAACCATTACAAGCCGATACTTTGAATTATTTAGGTTTTACAACTAGAAAACTTGGAGATTTTGAAGCTGGAGAGAAATATTACTTACTAGGTTTACAAGTTGAACCAAATCATGTTGGAATAAATGAATACTTAGGTGAATTATATGTTGTTACAAACAGAATAGATTTGGCAAAAGAAAGATTGGAAGTTTTAAAAAGTTGTAATTGTAAAGAATATCAAGAATTAAAAGAAATTATTGACGGAACAAAAAAATCAAAATATTAGTTTATATTTTGAATCATTTGCTCAGGCATCCATAAGGCTATTTGAGGAAACAAAACAATTAAGATTACCGCAAATATCATCAACAAGAATAACGGAAAAGCACTCTTGGCGATGTAGCCCATATCTTTGTTAGCCATACCTTGCAAAACAAATAAATTAAAACCTACTGGTGGGGTAATTTGAGCCATTTCAACAACTATAACTAAAAAAATACCAAACCAAATCATATCAAAACCAGCCTGCCTTATCATAGGTTCGATAATAGCCATTGTAAGCACAACAGCTGATATTCCATCAAGAAACATCCCTAAAATTATATAAAAAATCATTAATACGAAAATCAAAACATATGGTGATAATTCCATATTTTGGATCCAAATTGCTAGATTTCTAGGAAGACCAGTAAATCCCATAGCGAGTGATAAAAATGTTGCTCCAGCTAGTATGAATGCAATCATACACGAGGTTTTTGTTGCACCAAGTAAAGATTCTTTAAAAGTTTTTAAGTTCAAACTTTTTTGAAAATAAGAAAGTATTAAGGCTCCCACAACACCCAGAGATGCTGCTTCAGTTGCTGTTGCAATTCCAGTATAAATAGAGCCAATCACACCAAGGATTAATAAAATTACAGGTATTAACTGTTTTGATTTACTTAATTTATTTAAAAATGAGTAATTTTCTTCAGTTAACGGCATTTTATTTTTATTTAATAAAGACCAAATGATTACATAGCCCATAAAAATAAGAGCAATCATTATTCCAGGAATTATTCCAGCTATAAATAGTTTAGCAATAGACTCTTGAACAGTTACTCCATAAATAATTAGAATAATTGAAGGAGGGATTAGTAATCCTAAAGTTCCAGAGCCCGCGAGACTTCCAAGTAAAATTTTTTCAGGATATTTTCTTTTTCTTAACTCTGGAATTGACATTTTTCCAACCGTAGCAACTGTTGCAGCTGAGGATCCAGATATAGCTGCAAACAATGCACATCCAACAACATTGACATGTATCAAGCCTCCAGGAAGTTTCTGTAACCAAGGAGCCAGTCCCTCAAATAAATTTTCAGATAATTTAGTCCTAAATAGAATTTCTCCCATCCATACAAAAAGAGGCAAAGCAGTCAGAGTCCATGATGATGATGCACCCCAAATTGTTGTGGCCATCGCATCTCCAACTGGTCGAGAAGTAAATAAAATCATTCCAATAGAAGAAACACCAATCATGCTTATTGCTACCCATATTCCAGAGCTTAAAAAAAGCAGTAAAACTGTAATAAAAAAAATAGCTAATAAAATTTCAATCATTATTATAAATTTTTAAGATTAGTAGATGAAAAGCACATATAAAAAAAAGTGTTGCTCCAATAGCGACACTGCACTGAGGTATCCATATTAAAATTTCATCGGCACCTTCACTTCTTTCCTCAAACTCGTATGAGATTTTTAACATTTTGATAAAATAATATGACATATAACCTGCGAATATTGTTGTGACGACTAAGCTCCAAACTTCTAAAAATCTTTTTTTAAAACCTGTAGATTTTTCTAAAAATAACGTAATTCTTATATGTCCACCATTTATGAATGTGTATGAAAGAGCAAAAAAAGATGAGGCAGCCATACAATATCCTGAGTATTCAGCTAAACCCCTTATATAAAAACCGAAAATTCTAGATGCTATTCCGGTTAATATAAAAACTGCAATAAGAATTAAAAAAGCTGCAGCTATATATCCTGAATAATTATAAATACTATTTAATGATTTATTTAATTTCTGTAACATAAAAAAGGCTGTTTTTTTAAACAGCCTTTTTTATTATATTTATTTTATTTGTATGCGGCAAGTACGCTAGCTCCAGTTTTGCCAGCCTTTTTCTTCCACTCTTTTGCCATTTTTTTTCCAACTTTTTGGAAATGTTTTTCTAAATCAGCATTTACTTTGCCTACTACCATCCCTGCAGCAGCTAGAGCTTTTTTATCTTCTATATTTCCTACTCTAGAAAGCATCCAGCCTTTTTCTTCTGCAGCAGCAGCTTCTCTTTTAATTAATAGTTGAGTATCTGCATCTAACTTGTTCCAAGATCCTCTATGCGCAACAACCATATTTTTTGGGAACCAAGCAGCGATATCGTAGAAATATTTAACACCGTTCTCCCATATTTTACTATTTTTACCAGTTGTTGGCGATGTAATCATACTTTCAACTGCTCCAGTTGAAAATGCTTGACTGATTTCAGCCGCCTCGATTTTAGTTGGAGCCATACCTGTAAGCTCTGCAATTCTAATTGTAGCAGAATTATAAGCTCTAAACTTTAAGCCTTCTAAATCTGAAACACTATTAATTTCATTTTTGCTATATAGTCCTTGTGCAGGCCATGGTACAGCATATAAAAATACTAATCCTTTTTGATTTAAACTTTCAATAATTGCTGGCTTTGAAGCTTGATAAAGTTTCATAGCATCGTCATATGAAGTTGCTAAAAAAGGTTGTGAGTCAATTTCAAGAATAGGGTCAACTTTTCCCAATGCTGACATAAATCTCTCACCCATTTGTGCTTGACCAGTTCTTACCGCTCTAAAGATTTCTCCACCTTTAAATAATGATCCACCAGGATGCGTAACTATTGTAAGTTTTCCTCCACTTTTCTCTGAAACATTTTTAGCAAATTCTGCAGCATTTGCTGAGTGAAAGTTACTCGCACCATAAGCTAAAGCCATATCCCATTTTTCAGAAGCATTTACATTTGCTATTAATAAGACAGAAAATAAAATAGAAAACAAAGTTTTTAAAATTTTCATTAATCCTCCTTAATTTTTAAAAAATACATCTCATTATGTATTATTTATTAAATCAATAAAAATTTTCCCATGTTTTATTGAAAAATTTGAAATTGTTACTATTATATTATTACTTTGATTGAAGAAGCCCTTATTTTACTACAAATTATCTTTATAGATATTATATTAGCAGCTGATAATGCCATAATAATTGGTCTAATTGCGGCTAATTTTGTCCCAAAAAATAGAAAAAAAATCATATTTTGGGGAGTGGTCGGAGCTTTAATTTTTAAAGTTTTATTTGCAGTATTTGCGACCTATTTATTCAAATTTTACTTCATAAAAATTCTTGGAGGTTTGCTTCTAATTTGGATAGTAAATGATCTTAGAAAAGATCTTTTACAAGCTCAGAGACAAATTAAATCACCAACAAAAAAATCCTTAGAACCCTCATTTGCAAAGGGTATGTATAAAGTGCTGTTCGCAGATATAACAATTAGTTTTGATAATGTTATAGGTGTTGTTGGTGCTTCTAAGGGTAACTTTGGGTTTATGATTTTTGGTTTAATTTTATCTGTAGTCCTCACAGGTGCTATGGCCACTTATTTAGCTAATTATATTCAGAAACATTTATGGGTCGTCTATATTGGAATAGTAGTTATTCTTATACTTGCAATACAGCTTATTATTGGTGGACTTGTTGACTTAGAAATTCTAAAAATTAATGAGGAATTTAAAAAGTATTTTTAGTAAGAATGCTTTAATGATGGATATGAACCTCTTTTCACATCTGACCCAAATTTTTTAACTGCATTTCTAATATTACTTTTTAAATTAGCATATTTCTTAACGAATTTTATTTTACTATTAGTCAAACCTAATAAATCGTCTAAAACTAGAATCTGACCATCGCAAAACTTTGATGATCCAATTCCTATTGTTGGAATTTCAATCGTCTCTGTAATTTTTTTTGAAAGTTTTTTCTCAATACATTCTAGCACAATGGCAAAAACACCTGCTTCTTCTAAGATTTTTGAATCTTTTAATAAATTTTTTTTTTCTTTTTCAGTCTTACCTTTATATCTAAATCTACCTCTTTGAGATTGTGGGGTTATACCTATATGACCCATAACTGGTATTTTATTATTTACTAAATGTTTAATTATATCTTTGATCTTACTTCCTCCCTCTAATTTGACACCATCACATTTTGTTTCTTTAATTATTTTTTTACAATTTTTAAGCGCCTGCAATTTATTTTTATAAGTATTAAATGGCAAATCTACAATCATTAAACTTTTTTTTACTCCTGTTCTTACACTCTTAGAATGGTTAATCATCATAGATAGATTTACTTTTCTTGTTGTATCAAAATTATATAAAACAGAACCCAAGGAATCTCCAACGAGTACAAGGTCTGTGTATTTATCAACTTCTTCAGCAATATTTTTCGAGTAAGCTGTTAAGCAGACTATTTTTGACTTATTTTTTTTTGATATAAGCCTACTTATTTTCGAAGGCATAAATATTTATTACCAAGTGCCTGTATTTTCCATAGATTTCCATGGCTCTATTGGTTCCAAGTAACCATCTTGAAGTATTTCAACAGAAATTTTATCAGGAGATCTAACAAATGCCATATGACCATCTCTTGGCGGTCTATTTATTGTATACCCCATGTCTTTTAATCTTTGACAAGTTTCATAAATATTTTCAACTCTGTAGGCTAAATGTCCAAAGTTTCTTGATCCTTCTCCTAAACTATCACCGTCCCAATTATAAGTTAGCTCTATTTCAGCTTTATCGTCATCAGGGGCAGCAAGGAATACCAATGTATACCTTCCTTTTTCACTGTCTTTTCTTCTTGTCTCTTTAAGACCTAAACCCTTACAGAAAAATCTTAATGACTCCTCTATATTTGAGACTCTAATCATTGTGTGTAAATATTTCATAGAATTAGTTATATAGTCTTATTATTCCAATTCAATAGTGCTTGGGGGTTTTGATGTTATATCATAAACAACTCTGTTTATTCCTCTTATATTGTTTATAATTTGGTTAGATACTGATTGCATAAAAGTTTTATTAAATTGAAAAAAGTCTGCTGTCATACCATCTTCAGAAGTAATTGCTCTCAGTAAACAAATATATTCATAAGTTCTATTATCACCCATAACTCCTACTGTTTTTACTGGTAGTAGAGCAGCATATGCCTGCCAGATTTTATCATACAAATTATTATCTTTTAATGATTTTATAAAATAATTATCTGCTTCTTTTAAAATTTTAATTTTTTGTTTAGATATATTTCCAGGTATTCTAATTGCAAGACCTGGTCCTGGAAATGGGTGTCTAGAGATAATCTCTTTTGTCAATCCAAGCTCCAATCCTAACTTTCTTACTTCATCTTTAAATAGATATTTAAGTGGTTCAACTAATTTAAGATTCATTTTTTTTGGCAAACCTCCAACATTATGATGTGATTTTATTTTTGAAGTTTGACTTCCTGTAACTGATTTGCTTTCGATTAAATCTGGATATAGCGTTCCTTGGGCTAAAAATTTTACTTTTTTAATTTTTTTTGCATATTTTTCAAAAACTTTAATAAATAGATTTCCAATAATTTTTCTTTTTTTTTCTGGATCAGAAATATTTTTTAAATTTGATAAAAATAAGTTTTCAGCATTCACATAAATTAAATTTATTTTAAATCGTTTCTTAAAAGTATTAACAACTTGTTTTTCCTCACCTTTTCTAAGTAAGCCAGTATTGACAAAAATACATATCAATTTTTTTCCAATTGCATTTGATAACAATTTTGCAACTACACTGCTGTCGACACCACCAGATAAAGCACAAATTACTTTTGAATTTCCTACAACACTTCTTACTTCATTAATTAATTTTTTTTTCTGATCACTAGAAGACCAATTTCTATTTAAGTTACATATAGAAAATATAAAATTTCTTAGTATTATTTTTCCTTTATTGGTATGACTTACTTCAGGGTGAAACTGAATTCCAAACAATTTTTTTCTCTTATTTTCAATAATACACATTTTAGAATTTTCACTTTTTGCAATTATATTAAAATTTTTTGGTAATTTTGTTACTTGGTCTGCATGGCTCATCCACACATTGTTTTTTTTATTTGAAAAAAAATTTTTTGTTAATTTGCTTTTTTTTATCTCTGTTACTTCAGCTTGTCCAAATTCTCTAAACTTTGAACTTTTTACTTTTCCACCCATAACTTTTGAGATAATTTGATGTCCAAAACATATTCCTAATACTGGTATTTCAAGTTTTAAAAGGTTATTATTAAATTTTACTTTTTTATTTTCATAAACATTTAAAGGACCACCTGATAAAACAATACCCTTAATATTTTTGTCGAAATTTTTATGTTTTTCTATTGATTTATGGCTTGTTATTTCACAATAGACTCCAAGTTCTCTTATTTTTCGAGCTATTAATTGAGTAAATTGAGAACCAAAATCTACAATTAATATTTTACCTAGAGTGTCTTCAAGACGCATCTTTTCTTTCAAAATCTTTTATACGACTTTCTATTGAAGGAATTTTTTCACACATTTTTACACAAATTTTCTTAAAATTTTTACTTAATTCATCCGCTTTTGAAAAATTCGATCTTTCTAATTCCATATCTATTAATAAGTACATTGCCTCTTCATTTTTTGAGTCTAAGAGCAAAGTAGTTTTAATATTTTTTTCTTCTTGTCTTTTATTTTCTTCAATTTTAAAAATCTTTGCTAAGTAGAGGTAAGACGGTGCATCCTTTGGGTTATAGACTATATTTCTGTAAAATAAAAACTTTGACTCCTCATATTTTTCATTATCAAATAAATCTTTAGCTTCTATAAAATAATTATTTTTTTCTGCTTTCGCAACTAAACTAAACAAAGAAAAAGTTATTATTAAAATTAAATATCTCATAGTTATTTTTTTACTAGATCTATGTTATGTACCATACTTTCATAAAATCCTGCTTTAGTAATTTTTACAAATTTTGGTTTTTTTCTTAAATCAGTTACTTTCTTAGCTCCCAAATAACCCATTGAGGATTTTAGGCCTCCTACTAAATTAAAGATAATTTTATCGACTCTACCTTTATATTTAATAAATCCCTCTACTCCCTCAGCTACATATTTTGAAGTATCTTTCTGTTTAGATTGAAAATATCTATCTGCGGATCCTTTGTTCATCGCACCTATTGAACCCATACCTCTAAAATACTTATAAAGTTTACCATTTTTCTTTATTTTTTTACCTGGTGCCTCATCAGTTCCTGCGAATAGTGAACCTATCATAACTGCATCTGCACCTGCAGCTAGTGCTTTTGCAATATCTCCTGAAAATTTAATGCCTCCATCGGCAATCAATTTTGTATTACTTTTCCCAATTCCCTTTTTAACACTTAAAATTGCACTCAATTGAGGAACCCCTATTCCTGCAACAAGTCTAGTTGTGCAAATAGATCCCGGCCCTATTCCAACTTTGATTATATCTACGCCAAGTCTAACTAAAAATTTTGCAGCTTCAGCTGTGGCTATATTTCCTGCACAAATTGCCGTGCCCTTTGGTTTTATTTTTTTGATTTTCTTAATTATATCTCCAACTTTTTTTGTATGTCCATGTGCCGTATCTACTACAATTATATCTATATTTTCTTTTAAAATTTTCTCTGCTCTTTTTAGTTCTTTTTCACTCGCTCCAACTGCCGCACCAACCAAAAGTTTTTTTAATTTTACTTTTCTTATTTCTTTAATTTGATCATTTATATTAAGATTTCTATGAATAATTCCCAATCCACCAGCTTTTGCAATAGCAATACTCATTGATGATTCTGTAACGGTATCCATTGCAGATGATATTAGGGGTATTCTTAAATTAAGGTTTTTTGTCAGATTTGTTGAAGTATTGACTTCACTAGGTAAAATTTCCGAGTAATTTGGAGCTAACGTAACATCATCAAATGTTAAAGCTTCTTTGATAGTATCCATGTCCTTATATAAATGATTCTTAAAAAAATAAAAGACAAACTATCTTAAATTTCTACAAATTATGAAATTTTCTTTTGAGTCTTTTCTGCTAGAAGGAGGCTTATAAATATCCACTTCTTGAAATGATTTTTTTGCTAATGCGACAATCTCGTTAAATGATGAGCCCATGAAAAGTTTAGAAACGAAACTTCCTTTTTTGTTTAAGAAATCAATTGCAAAATACATTGCATCTATACATAATTCACCAGTAACTAGAGAATCTACACTTTTATTTCCTGTAGTATTAACTGCCATATCAGAAATTATTAGGTCTACCCTTTTTCCAAAATATTTTTTTATTTTAGTTTTATATACACCGTCAGTAAAATCTCCTTTTATATGAAATAAATTTTTAATTGGTTCTATATCTTTGAGATCTATAGAAATTACCTCACAATTATTAAAGTTTCTCAAAATATACTGTGACCAACTTCCAGGGGCAGCTCCTAGATCAACAACTGTAATCTTATTTTTAATTATTTTAAATTTTTCATTAATTTCTTTTAATTTATAAACAGCTCTTGACCTATAACCCTCTAATTTTGATTTTTTTACGTAAATGTCTCTTTTTTGTTTGATTATCCAATTTTTTGAAAATTTATTTTTTTTCAACTAGTTCTCAAATCTTAGTGATTTTTCAATTACACTTCCATCCAAACATTTTATTTTTGAAATAAAATTTTTGTTATTTCTTATTTTATCATTATGTTTTCCAGCTAAATGTATAATGCTTATTTCATGATTGGGCAAATAAGGTTCAACAAATGTTTTATTTTTTTTGTCAAATTTCATAGCCTCAATAAGTGTCCAATTGCAATAAGCAGGTAAAATTTCTACGTCTAAATTGTCTGAATAAATTGTTATATTCATTGCAATTTGCTCGGAGCCCCAAATTTTGCCTGATGATAAAGCTTTTCTTAAATTTTTTTGCCAGATTTCCCAGTGAGGTGCATCTTTTTCTAAACAAAATAATCCAATATTAAGATGCGGTTTGAGCGCTACCTCTCTAGAAATTTTTTCTGAAAATCCTGATGATTTTGCATGCTTATAATTTTGTGATTTTATTCTTGCAAGGCTACCCCATACCCACTCTGCTCTTAAAACTCTACCATATGATCTATCTGCTGAAGTTGCTATTGCCAGTCTTTTATTTTCACATCCCTTCAAATAAAGATCTATTGCATACCATGAATTAACCCAAGCATCCGCATCTATCCATAGATATTTTTTATATCCAGGAAAATAATTAGGCAAAAATGCTCTAGACACCTGGCTTTTTAACCATTCTCTTCCCTTGATTTTAAAATTCGGGACTTCTATATCCCATTCTGCTTTTTTTATTTTGGATACTTTTTTTTCTAATACTTTTATT
>CABZXV010000009.1 GCA_902529785.1 uncultured Pelagibacteraceae bacterium | reverse complement strand
TGATAGACTTCCATTACTAACATTAGCAAATCATTTAACTGACTACCCAACACCAAAAAATCTAAACTACTGGTGGACTTTTGGAGGAATTTTAACTTTTTGTTTAATAACTCAAATCATTACAGGAATTATTTTAGGAATGCATTATGTAGCTCATGCTGATTTAGCTTTTCAAAGCGTTGAGCATATAATGAGAGATGTAAATTATGGTTGGTTGATAAGGTACGTACATGCAAACGGTGCTTCAATGTTTTTTTTAGCTGTTTATATTCATATTTTTAGATCTCTATATTATGGGTCATATAAATCACCAAGAGAAGTTATTTGGATTATTGGTATGTTGATTTATTTTTTAATGATGGCTACTGCATTTATGGGTTACGTTCTACCATGGGGGCAAATGAGTTTCTGGGGCGCAACAGTAATTACAAATTTGTTTAGTGCTATTCCTTTAGTAGGAGACAGTATAACTACTTGGTTATGGGGAGGTTACTCAGTAGACAATCCAACTTTGACAAGATTTTTTAGCTTGCATTATCTTTTTCCATTTTTAATTTTAGGATTAGTCATTCTTCATATTTGGGCACTTCATGTCCCTGGAAATAATAATCCGATTGGTATAGATATAAAAAAACCATCAAAAGACACAGTTCCATTTCACCCGTATATAGTAATTAAAGATTTATTTGCACTTCTGATATTTTTAATAATTTTTGCATTTTTTGTATTTTTTTCACCCAACATATTAGGACATGCAGACAATTATATTGAGGCAAACCCATTAGTTACTCCAGCCCACATTGTGCCAGAGTGGTACCTGTTACCTTTCTATGCAATACTGAGATCAGTACCTGACAAGTTGCTAGGAGTAATAGCTATGTTTGCTGCAATATTTGTATTAGTTATTCTTCCATGGTTAGATACCTCTAAAGTAAGATCAACTGTCTTTAGACCGATATACAAACAGTTTTACTGGTTTTTAGTAGCCGACGTTTTGATACTTGGCTACGTTGGTGCAATGCCAGCAGAAGGGCTATATTTATTGATAGCAAGAGTTGCTACCGCTTATTATTTTGCTCATTTCTTAATAATTCTTCCATTTTTAGGGATGAAAGAAAAAACGACACCATTACCTCTCAGTATTACAGAACCTGTGTTAGGAGGTTCTGCTGATATGGCGATGGCTAAAAATAATTCTGATTATAAAGAGAAATTGTGAAAAACTTTTTCAAATTAATCACCTTTTTTACTTTTATTTCAGGCCTGATTTTTTCAAACGTAAATGCTGCTGGTGAGAAACAAGAATTATTGAAAGTTGATTGGAGCTTCAAAAGTTTTTTTGGAAAGTTTGATAGGGCATCTTTGCAAAGAGGGTATCAGGTCTATTCAGAGGTTTGTGCATCATGTCATTCTTTAAAACATTTGAGTTACAGGAACTTAGCAGAAAAAGGTGGACCGGAATTCACTGAGCTTGAGGCTAAAGCAATTGCTTCAAATTTTGAAGTTACAGATGGACCAAACAGTGATGGAGAAATGTTCGAAAGACCAGCAAAACTATCTGACAAATTTGTAATGCCATACGCAAATGTTCAGGAAGCCATAGCAGCTAATGGTGGGGCCTATCCACCAGATATGTCGGTACTAGTAAAAGCTAGAGGTGGTGGAGCAAATTATATTTATTCAGTTTTGATGGGTTATGATGATGCCCCAGCAGGTATGGAACTTGACGATGGTGTATATTACAACAAGTATATGTATGGTAATAAAATTAAAATGGCATCTCCTTTAGATGACGACATTGTAGAGTATGCTGATGGCACAAAAGCAACTGTAGACCAAATGGCTAAAGATGTAACAACTTTTTTACAATGGACAGCAGAACCTCATTTAGAAACAAGACATAAAATGGGTTTTAGAGTTATAATTTATTTAGCAGTTTTAACTATTTTAGTTTATTTTAGCATGAAAAGGATTTGGTCACGTATTGAAACGAAAGTTTAAAATATCTCCATCTTTAACAATATAATCTTTACCTTCTAACCTCATTTTTCCAGCTTCTTTGCTCTTTAACCATCCGTTATGTTTTAAAAAATCTTTATAAGATATTGTTTCAGCTCTGATAAAGCCTTTTTCAAAATCAGAGTGGATTTCTCCCGCTGCTTTTGGAGCTGTGGAGTCTTTTGTAATTGTCCAAGCTCTAGACTCGTCTGGTCCAGACGTAAAAAAAGTCTGTAAAGATAAAAGTTCATAACCTTTTTTAATTAATAAATTTAGGCCAGTTTCTGACATATTAATCATTTTCATATACTTTTGTTTTTCATTTTCATCGTCTAACTGATTAATTTGATTTTCTATATCTGCAGAAATAATTAATGTATTTTTATTATCAAACTTATTTATAAAATCTTTAGTATATTTATTACCTGATTTAATGCTTTCTTCATCCACATTACATACATATAATTTTGGTTTAGTAATAAGCAGTCCACTATTTTTTAACAGTTTTTTATCAAATTCGTTTGTTATTAACGTTAAATCACCATCTTCATCAATAATTTTTTTAGCCGTCTCTAACAGTTTAAGTTCTTCATTTATAACATTTTTTTTATTTTTCTTATCAAGTCTTTTTTGAATAGACTCTAAATCAGCAAGTTTCATTTCAGTTTCAATAATCTCCAGGTCTCTTACTGGATCGACATTAGGATTGACATTTTGAATATCATCTGAATCAAAGCATCTAATCATATGAATAATTGCATCTACTTCTCTTATGTGAGATAAAAATTTATTACCCAGTCCTTCACCTTTGGAAGCTCCTTTAACAAGACCTGCTATATCAACAAAGGATATTGTAGTATTAATTTTTTTTTTAGACTCTGAAATAATTGCTAACTGATCTAGCCTATTATCTGGCACTGCCACAATTCCAATATTTGGATCAATTGTACAAAAAGGAAAATTTTCTGCTTGGGCTTTATTAGAATTAGTTAAAGCATTAAATAGAGTTGACTTACCGACGTTAGGCAATCCAACGATCCCACATTTAAAACCCATCTAATTGTTATTAACAGTGCTTGAAAATAAATCTAATTTTTTATCAATCAAGATACCTAACGAATTAATTATATTATCTGTAATTGAATCTAAATGAACTTGTTCATCTTCGTTAAAGTCATTTAAAACATAATCAGATATTGATATTTTATTTTCCGGCTTTCCAATACCAATACGAACTCTTGAATATTCTTTTCCAATAAACTTATCAATTGATGCAATACCATTATGACCTGCGTTAGATCCTCCAAATTTAGCTTTTATTTTTCCAAACTCAATATCTAAGTCATCATGGAATACAATTACATCTTCAGCATTTATTTTGAAGTACTCTATTAGTTCCCTAATACATATACCTGAATTATTCATAAACGTTAAAGGCTTAATTGCATAAACCTTCTGTTCGCCAATATTTCCTGTAGTTAATAATCCTTTAAACTTTGGTTTTTGTTTTGATAATCCAAACTTTAGATTTATTGCGTCTACAATTTTAAAACCAATATTATGTCTATTATTTTGACTATTTGGAGTCGGATTCCCTAAACCAACAAGTAACAACATATCAAATTAAATTTTGAAAAGAACTTTCACTATTAATTATTTTTTTTCTGATGAAGATTTATCTTCTTCTTTAGATTTATCACTTTCAGATTTATCGGCATCTGCTGAAGCTTTGTCTCCACCATCTGCAGCTGCTTCTGCTCCATCTTTAGCCTCACCCTCCTCAGTCTCAGCTGGTTTCTCTGGCTCTTTAACAACTGTAGGTGCCGCAACTGTTGCAATTACAAAATCTCTTCCTTGAATAGTTGGGGTAACGTTTTCAGGTAAATTAATAGACGAAATTTTAATACTTGTTCCAATATCTAATCCTTCTAAATCAACAATAAGTTCGGTAGGAATATTCTCAGCAGGACATCTTAATTCTACTTTACGTCTAACAATATTTAGAACCCCACCTCTCTTAAGACCTGGTGATAATTCATTATTTATAAATTTTACTGGTATTTCTAAAATAATTTTTCCACCCTTTACAATTCTCATTAAGTCAATATGTATCGGTTCATCAGTGACCGTATCAAAATCAATATTTCTAGTTAAAACTTTTTGTTCTTTACCATCTAAATTTATAGATATTACGTTTGATAAAAAATTTTCTTTATTTATCAGATTTTTTATTTCCTTGCTTGTGATTGAAATTTTCTCATTGGGTATTTCTCCACCATAAACTATTCCAGGAACATTACCATTATTCCTCAAGTCATTTACTTGACCTTTGGTTTTAGTATCTCTTATTGTTGCCTGTATTGTGCTCATAAATTGGAGGTATTTAACTGAAGTCTTATAATTTTACAAGAGTTATTTAAATAGATCTGATACAGATGTTGAATTAGAAATCCTTTTAATAGCTTCAGCTAACAACACTGATATTGATAATACCTCGATATTTCTTACTTTTTTCAATTTATCTGAACTATCTATACTGTCTGTAATAACTAAATTTTTAATTTTCGAGTTTTTGATTTTTTTAACTGCATCTCCACTAAAAACACCATGTGTTGCATATACATGAACCTCTTTTGCACCTCTTTTAACCAAAGCGTCGGCTGCATTAACTATTGTTCCTCCAGAATCAATTATATCATCAGTAAGAATACAAATTTTATTTTTAACATTACCAATCACATTCATAACTTGAGATTTTCCAGGGCTTGGTCTTCTTTTATCAACTATTGCTAATCCTACATCCAATTTTTTACCCAGCGCTCTCGCTCTTTCAACTCCACCAACATCAGGAGCTACACAAATTATATTTTTCCTTTTAATCCTTTTTTTAATATGTTTTGCAAAAATGGGAGTAGCAAACAGGTTATCTACCGGAATATCAAAAAAACCTTGAATTTGACCTGCATGCAAATCTACAGTAACAACTCTGTCAGCTCCAGCATTTGTTATTAGATTAGAAACTAATTTTGCAGATATTGATGTTCTAGGCACAACCTTTCTATCTTGTCTTGCATAACCAAAATAGGGTATTACAGCAGTTATATTTTTTGCAGATGATCTTTTGAGCGCATCAATGCATAAAAGTAATTCCATTAAATTATCATTTGCAGGTGAAGAAACTGATTGAATTATAAAAATACTATTTCCTCTTATATTTTCATTAATCTCAATGTATATCTCGCCATCAGAAAATTTTCTAATACTAGTATTAACCAATTTATTTTTAAGATTTTTTGAAATTTTATTACTTAGCTGTTTATTGCTATTTCCTGTGAGAATCTTCATTATTTGAGAATTATTTATTTAATCATAATTATAGAAATATTTCTACCATAATCATCTAATTTATTTTTAATTGATCTTCTTGCGCTGAAAAAATTATTTCTACTTAAATATGTATCTTTTCTGATAATTTCAATGTTTTTAACCCCATATTTCAAAAGATCTTTTTTTATATAATCACTTAAACTAAAATATATTTTATTTTTTTTCTTATAAAAAAAATTTTTGTTGGACTTCTCTCTTTTAACAAATTTGTTTAAGAAATCTTTTCTAACTTCATAGCTTGTTTTACTTATACAGGGTCCAATTACAGCTATTAGATCTTTAAAATTACTACCTTTTGACTTAAATTTTTTTAAAGTTGTTGATATTATCTTTTGATATGCACCTTTCCACCCTGCATGTAGAGCACTAATCAAGTTATTTACAGGGTCATAAATAAAAACAGGTGCACAATCTGCTGTCAAAATTCCTAGAGCCAATCCCTTTTTATTTGTAATTAATGAGTCACCTATTAATTTTTTCTTAGGTATCTTAGCAACCTTATGAACAATGTTACTATGAACTTGATTTAACAATATAATTTTATTTTTGTTACAACCTATTTTTTTACAAACTTTTTCAATATTTTTTCTTACATTTTCAATTTTATCATCAGATCCTATGCCGCAATTTAAACTTTTATAAATACCTTTTGAGAAGCCCCCCTCTCGATTAAAAAAACCATGACTTATATTTACAAATTTTTTTAGTTTTTTTGAGTAAAACATCATTTAAAACCTAAAAAATTATTTTTTTTACTTTTGAAAGCAAATATTACCTTAAATAATCCTCCCATTAAATCCTTATGGAGAAGTCTCATCAACGTCAAAGACATATACTCTTCTTGTTTTTGCGTCATTTTCTTTTTTAGTATTTTTGCCCTTTGAATGATGCCCATCTTTTCTAGAAAAAATTTCTGTGAAACAACTTTTTTAACATTTAAATTTTTTTTTAAAAAATACTCATTTAAAAGCGTAAAGTTAACCAAGTATGTTATATCTGCTATTCCTAAATTTTTAAAAAGGTTATTTATATCCATTTTTTTATTCTTCATTACAGCTTGCAAGGTACTTTTATTAACTAGATTTAAGTATCCATAATCAATAAGTAAAATTCCTCCATTTAGCTTTGAAATTTTTTCAATTATTTTTTCTAATTCATCAAATCCCTTCTTGGGATACTCAATAAATTTCAAATTCTTTAACGTTTTAAATGATTTGATTTCTTTAGTATCTTTTAAAGAAGCTTTACGATAAATTTCATTTAATCCAGTTTTTTTATTTATTATATAATACTTTTCAAACAAATCCTTTTCAAAAAAAGTAAATTGCTTAATCGGTATTGCATCAAAGAATTCATTTCCAAAAAAAATAATTGGACCTTTTTTAATTTGTTTAAAATTATTAATCCATTTAACTCTTGTATCCTTGATTTTTTTAATTTGTACTTTTTTTAAAAAACTACTCTTTTCATATAAAAAAATATTTAAGGATTTGTTGAAATCAGGAAAATTTTTTATTGTATCAATTAAAACTTTTATAAAACTTCCATCTCCAGGACCAAGCTCAACAAAATTAAAATTTTGAGGTTTTCCAAATTTTTCCCAGCTAGATATAAGCCAAATAGTTACAATTTCTGAAAATAAATTAGATATTGTTGGAGCAGTAATGAAGTCACCTTCTTTTCCAAAAGGTATTTTTTTTGTGTAATATCCATTTTTAGGATGATAAAGAACTTTTTCAATAAATTCATCAACTGGTGTAACTTTATCTGAGTTTAAATCAAAATTTTCAGGTTTATATCTCATTTTTATTTTTTAAAAAAATCATACCTCCAGCTATAATCATGAATAGGCTTAAAATAGTTCCCATACTGATATATCCAAATAAATAGCCTATTTGTATGTCTGGTTCTCTAAAAAATTCTGAGATAATTCTAAAGCATCCATAAAGTATTAAAAACATAAATGAACAAGTTCCAACTTTAGTATTTTTATTGAAATGAATTAAATTGATTAAGATAAATAAAATTACTCCTTCCAGAAATGCTTCGTATAACTGTGATGGATGTCTTAATTTGTCATCATAGCTTGGAAATATAACCCCCCAATTTGAATTTGTTACTTTTCCAACCAGTTCTCCATTTATAAAATTTGAAATTCTTCCTAGAAATATTCCAATTGGGGCAACAATAGAAACAAAATCTAAAAATATATATATATTTTGATTATTTTTTTTGGCAAAAAAATAGGTGCTAAGTATTATGCCTATTAATCCTCCATGGAAAGACATCCCACCATTCCATATCATAAAAATTTCAATTGGATTATTGAGAAAATAAGGGAAATTATAAAAAACAACATATCCCAATCTTCCACCAATAATTATTCCAACAATTAAATATGAGATGTAATCATCAAATAATTTTTGAATTGTATTTGATTTAATAAGTATTTTTTTACAATAAATCCAACCAAAAATAATGCCAAAAATATAAGCTAATGAATACCACCTAATACTTATAAAAAATAACTCAAAAGCAACTGGGTCAAAATTATTAGTAAACATTGGTATAATTTATTATAAGCTATAAAGTAAAATTCTGTTAAATAATTATTATGTCAAAATCAAGATTCGTACTAGATAAATTTGCGAAATTAATAGAACAAGGTTTTGTTAATTATAAAGATGTTTCAGATGAAATAATATCGATACTTAAATCTAAAAGAGATGAAATTATATTTAAAATGAAAATAGCAAGCAAAGAAGAGGTAGATATTTTAAATAAAAGAATTAGCAATTTAGAAAAAAAACTAGCAGAGAAAAAAATAAGAAAAAAAACTAGTAAGGTAAAGAAATAATTACTCTAAGGCCACCTAATTTTGACTTATCAAATTTAATATCCCCCCCGTGAGATTTAATAATATCAGAGGAAATTGATAGTCCTAAACCAACGCTTGATTTCGAATCAGATCTACTCTTATCTATCTTATAAAATGGTTTAATAATATTCTTAAATTCTGATTTTTCTACCCCTGGACCATCGTCATCAATTGATATAAAAATTTTTGAATTTTTCTTTTCTAAATTTATAGATGTTTTGTTTGCATATTTAATACAATTATCTAGTAAATTATTAATGCATCTTGTAAGTAAATTTCTTCTTCCATTAAAATAAATTTTTTCACTAATTTTATGTTCAATGTTTTGATTTTCGTACTTAAGAATTATCTCATTTAAGAGCTCTGAGATATTAAATGTTTCAGTTTTATCCTTGGCACCTGTCCTAGTGAACTGCAAGTATTCATTTAGCATTTTTTCCATTTCGTCAACATCTTTTGAAATTTTCTCTGATAAATCTTTATCTTTGATCACTGCAAGCTGAAGTTTTATTCTAGTAAGTGGTGTTCTCAAATCATGACTGATACCAGATAGCATTTCAGATCTCTGATTTAAGTGTCTGAGTATTCTTTTTCTCATTTTTTCAAATTCTAAACCAGCTTTTCTTATTTCTAATGCTCCAGAAGGCCTAAATTCCTCAATATCCTCTCCTCTTCCAAATCGTTCAGACGCTTGTGCTAATTTAGTTATTGGCCTTGTTTGGTTTTTTAAAAAAATTATTGCAATAGCAATCATTAATATTGCAGGAACAGTAATCCAAAAAGCAAATATTCTTATAGAAGATGCTTGAATTCTTTCTTTCGGAAAAAATATTTGTAAAACTCCATCTCTGAATTTAATTCTCAAATCTACGACTTCTTTATAAGAAATTGTGTTAAACCAATGTTCTCCAATCTTTGGTTTTAATTCTCTTCTTAAAGTTCTATCCATTGGACTGAACCATCTTTCAACTTTAATGTCTGGAAGTTTTTCGTTTTCTAAAAATCTAACTGAAAAGCTAAAATTTTTATTGTAAAGATCGGTAACTATTTTTTTATTATATTCACTCTCATTGTCATAAATATCAATTATAGTAACTATTTCACTTACCAGGGCTCTTGTAAGTCCTTTGTTAGTCTTTATCCATAAACTATCAAAAAAAACTAAAGAGATAGTGATCTGTAAAATTACTATTGGTACTGCTACAATTAGTAAACCTCTATAAAATAATCTCTTAGGTAATATATTTTTTAAAAAACTATTCAATCCAAAGGACATATCCTTCTCCTCTTATTGTCTGTAAATATTTTGGATTTTTGGGATTTTCCTCAATTTTCTTTCTTAGTCTTGTAACAATCACATCTATTGATCTTTCTTTACTTAAATCTATAAGGCTTGCAATTTCTTCTCTTTTAAATATTTTTCCTGGAGAATTAATCATTTTATCCAAAATCATTTTTTCAGTATTATTAATTTTTAAACTTTGTTCGTTTTTATAAATAAGCTGTTTTTTTAGATCTATTTTTATATTTCCAAATTCAATTATTCTTTTGATTTCTAATGATTTTGTTTTTGCAAGAATATTATTAATTCTCAAAATTAACTCTTTAGGTTCAAATGGTTTTGTCAAATAATCATCAGCTCCTAACTCTAATCCTTCTATTCTTTCTGATGGTTCTCCCTTAGCTGTTAAGAGTAAAATTGGGGTATTAATTTTACTTTTATGTTCATGAGTAAATTCCAATCCTGTTTTACCAGGCATCATGATATCTAATACTATTAAATCAAATTTGATTATTTGAGTTTTTTCAATTGCATCATTTGAATCTTTCGCAGTTGAAACAAGATAGTTGTTTTGGTTAAGGTATTCTTTTACAAGATCTCTAATTCTATCGTCATCATCAACTATTAATATATGCGCTTTAAATTTTTTCATTAATTATTTTTTTAAGTACTTTGTCGAAACTAATTACTTCATTAGATTCCGAACTTAAAAACGCATCATATATTCTTTTTTTTTGGGCAGAAAATATTTCATCAAAAATCTTTTTACCATTTTCAGTTAAATATACATGCTTAACTCTAGTATCAACCGTATCTCTTTTGAAATCTATAGCATTAATTTCCACCAAATCATTTAATACTCTATTTAGACTTTGTTTTGTCACTTTAAGTTTTCTTAATAAAGTTGAAATAGTTATACCTTCATATAAAGAAATTAGATGTATTACTTTGTTGTGAGCAGTTCCTAATGAGTGTTTATCTAAAACCTTTTTGGCATCAGCGACAGTTTCCCTATATCCATTGAATATTTTTTCAATATACTGTTTTAATTGGTGATCTTTTAGATATAAAAGTTTTTTCATAATGGTAAGTTATATTGACATATTATATATACAAAGATATTTTTTTAAAAAAAAATCAAATGATACCGTTCGATAAAAGAGAGGGCAAAATCTGGTACAATGGTGATCTTGTTCACTGGCAAGATGCAAAATTACATGTAATAAGTCATGGACTACATTATGCTAGCCTAGTCTTCGAGGGACTTAGAGTTTATGACGGTGAGATTTTTAAATTACAAGAACATACTGATAGATTATTTCACTCGGCTAAAAGAATGGATATCTCAATTCCTTTTTCAAAAGATGAAGTTAACAAAGCTTGTAATCAGATAATTAAAATTCAAAATGTTCAGAATGGTTATGTCAGACCTTTTGCTTGGAGAGGTAGTGAAATGATGGGAGTTTCTGCACAAAAAACTAAAATAAATGTTGCAGTTGCAACTTGGGAGTGGGGAGACTATTTCGATCCTAAGTTGAAAACAGAAGGAATTAAATTGAATATTTCAAATTGGCGAAGACCAGCTCCAAATACAATTCCTTGGGATAGCAAAGCAGCTGGTCTCTATATGATTTGTACACTTTCAAAGCACGAAGCAGAAAGACAAGGATACAGTGAGTCATTAATGTTGGATCATGAAGATAATGTAGCTGAGTCCACTAGTGCAAATATTTTTTTCAAAGATAAAAAAGGTGAACTTCATACCCCTATACCTGATTCTTTTTTAAATGGTATTACTAGACAAACAGTAATTGAATTGGCAAAATCAAAAAATATTAAGGTGCATGAAAGAAAAATTAAGCCAGACGAATTATCAAGTTTTGAAGGATGTTTTCTAACTGGAACAGCTGCTGAAATAACACCAATATCACAAATTGCTGAAAATGATTATAAAGTTTGTGATTTAATTTTAGACCTGTTGGAAAGTTATGGAAAACTTGTTAGAAAAAAGAAAGCTGCTTAATCTTTATTGTCCTCAGATATTGCGTGGTCAATTCCTTTTCTTAAATACTCATAAGCTGTATATAAAGTAAGAAAAGCTGAAAGCCATAATAAAATAATTCCAATAGTTTGAGCATTATAGTCTTGAAAATTAATAATTTTATTTCCAGTTTCACCAGTTAGTAAAACAGAAATTGAAAACATTTGAAGAAAAGTTTTTATCTTTGCTAAGCTAGAGACAGGTAGTTTAACACTTCCTTTTGCCAGAAATTCTCTCAAACCAGAAATTAGTATCTCTCTTGTTAATATTATTATAGCAGCTATTACCTCATAATTTTTAATAGTTCCATTCATGACTAGCAAGATTAGCGCGGTAGCTACAATAATTTTATCGGCAATAGGATCTAATAATTCACCAAGTTTAGACTCTTCTCTGAACATTCTTGCCAAAAGTCCATCCAAGAAATCAGTAAAAGAGGCAATTACAAATAAGGCAAATGGAATTACATCTCCATAAAATCCTGGCAAATAAAATGTAAAAACAAATATAGGTACAATAATAATTCTTCCTATTGTTAGGTAATTTGGAATTTTAATTTTCATTCGTGAAAGAAATTATATATCTTTTTCGCAACTTTTTCTTCAACTCCCTCAACTGTTTTAATCTCATCTAAGCTAGCTGATTCAACAGCTCTCGCTGAACCGAAATGATTTAAAAGTGCTCTTTTTCTTATAGATCCAATCCCATCAATTTGATCAAGTAAAGATTTACTAATTCCTTTTTTCCTTTTAGCTCTATGAGCACTAATCGCAAATCTATGGGACTCATCTCTTAATCTTTGTAAGAAAAATAAAGTAGGGTCGTTCTTTTCAAATTTGAATTCTTTACCATTATGGAAAAAAGTTTCATTTCCACTGTTTCTATATTTACCTTTAGCAATTGCTATCATAGGAATATCATGCAAACCTAATTCATTAAGCGTTTCTCTTGCTACAGAATATTGTCCTTTTCCTCCATCAATTATTACTAAGTCAGGCATAGTTAAATAATTATCTTTCTCTTGAACAGCCCTTTTAAATCTTCTGTTTAAAACCTCACGCATCATTCCATAATCATCTTGTTCATTCTTTTTAATCTTAATATTAAATTTCCTATATCTTTTTTTAATAAAACCCTCCTCACCATATGTAATTAGTGCGCCTACGCTATTAGTTCCCTGAATATGACTATTGTCATAAACTTCGACTAAATTAATATTATTTTCTAAATCAAATTTTTTAGAAACATTATCAAAAAGTTCTTTATTATTTTGGCTCTCATAAATTTTTCTATTTAAACTATCTTTTGCATTTTTGAGTGCTTGATTTACAACTTTTAGTTTAGATCCTTTTTTTGCAACCGATATATTAATTTCTTTATTTTCTTTTTGTGACAGTGTTTTTTCAATCAAAGCTTTTTCTTTAATATCCTCACTTAAAATTATTGAACTTGGAACACTTTTGTTTTCATAGAATTGAGATACAAAAGAGTTTAAGATTTCTTTTATGTTATCATCTGGATCATGTTTAGGAAAAAAAGCTTGATTTCCCCAGTTTTGTTTTGACCTGTAGAAAAAAACCTGAATACACGCTTTTCCAGATTCTTTGTAGCCAGCTATTACATCAGCCTCTACTAAATTCGCTTCATTAATTCTTTGTGATGACTGAATAATATTTAAAGACTTTATTCTATCTCTTAATATTGCAGCTTTTTCAAAATCTAAATCTTCACTAGCTCTTTCCATTTGATTAGATAAATTTTTTTGAATTTTTCTTGATTTACCTGATACAAATTCAATAGCGTTGTCTACTGATAGTCTATACTCGTCCTCTTCAATATATCCAACACATGGTCCAGAACATCTCTTAATTTGATAAAGAATACATGGTCTTTCTCTTTTTTTGAAGACTGTATCATCGCAAACTCGTAGCTGAAAAATTTTCTGAATCATTTTGATGGTCCAGTTTGCAGATCCAGCTGAAGCAAATGGTCCAAAATAAAAACCCTCTCTAGTTTTTTTTCCTCTATGTCTTCTAATTTGTGGCCATTTATCTTGATTACCTATGAAAATAAATGGAAATGATTTGTCGTCTCTAAGTAGAATATTAAATCTAGGTTTATACTTTTTAATTAAGTTTGCTTCTAAAAGTAATGCCTCACTTTCGTTTGAGGTGCTAGTAATCTCAATTTTGGTTGTTTGAGATAACATTCTCTCAGTTCTGATAATATGATTTTTCTCTGATACATAACTTTTTAATCTATTTGGCAAGTTTTTTGCCTTGCCAACGTAAAGGATTTCGTTTTTAGAATTTAACATCCTATACACCCCAGGAAGTTTGGGTATAAGAGGTAGCTCTTTTTTAATTGCTTCTTTGCCTATATCAGAACCTATCATGACTTCTTCTTTTTGAAATTTGAATACCAACGGATGAGCAATCTTTCATGATTTCTAATTTCTCAATTTGAAGACTTATTTTATCAATTCTTTTATCTTTAAATAGTTCATCGAATACATCTTCCGCTAATGTTTCTAGGAAATTATAGTGTTTATTTTTGACAAGTTTTTTTACTAATCTTACAATTTTTGCATAATTCACAATTGATTTAATATCCTTATCATTAGAAGGCTTTTTATCTTCATAGTTTACCTCTAAATTAAATTTAACTTTTTGGGGAGCCTCTTTTTCAAAATCAAAATATCCAAGTTTTAAATTTAGAATAAGTTCTTTAACAAGTACCTTTTTTTCATAATTGAAAAGACTTTTATTCTTTTCAATCTTAACAATTTTTAAACTATTTTTTTTCATAATCTAGATCCTATATATTCTAATATAACAGGATTGTAATATTGAAAACAGGTTGCTTGATCCATACTATGCCCATCTTTAACTTTAAATTTATCTGATTTTTGTTTACCTAATTTAAAGCATTTTTTTCCATCAATTGTGTAATCCTCAGATATAACTACTCTATTCATTCCATCAATTTGATCCAACCAATCAGAGGTCAATCCTTCAAAAGGATCTTTTGGATGAGTAAAAGCTAATAGTGGAACCTTAAGATTATTTAAAATTTCATTATTATATCTGGCTCTTAATTCGTATTGTGCAGGTTTTTTCTCTCTAAATTTTGCTAAGCCTGCATCTACTCCTAATTTTGATACCTTATATTTTTTACTTAGTCTATCGAAGCAAGCTTGCATATAAGATATTCCTCCGCCAGCTTTGTCAGGATATCTTGAAAAGAATAATAGAGTTGTTAATCCACCACAAGAATGTCCCGTGACAAATATCTGTTTTCTAGGAACTCCTAGAGAAACTAGTTTTTCTACCAACTCTAGATTTTGTTCTACTCTTTTGTCTAATTTTGATTTACCCTCATATGGTTTTTTTGAAAACCACCATTTCTTACCCATATCACCTGCAATCTTATGAGCACATAAATTATAAAGCATTATTTTTTTCCCATTAATTTCTTCATCTACTAAAGAAACACGATTTCTGATTTGATCTATAGATGTACAGTTACTTTGTTTTCCATCAAAATTATTTTGACCATGATTATTAATTAAAATTATTTTATTAGTTGGATCTTCAATTGTTGATAATTTAGTAACTTTAAATTTCTTGGATAAAAATCCATCTTTCTTAATGTTGTGACCGTCAGCAAATGATGTTGATATTGTGATAATAAATATCGATAAAAATAAATATAAATTTCTCATTCTTTTCCACCCATTATATCTGGAGTTTGCCAATTTAAGCTTTGTCCACTGTCTATTGCTATTACTTGTCCAGTGATAGACATATTTTTTATAAAAAAGTCAACTGCATTACATATTTGTTCAACATCAACCTGTCTTTTTAATGGGGTTGCCATGTATTGTTTTTTAAAATGTTTCTCACTTTGTCTTTTATTTTTTATTGTAGGACCTGGTGCAATTCCATTTACTCTAATTTTTGGAGCTAAACTCATTGCACTAGTTTTGGTCAAAGTATAAAGACCAGTTTTACTGATAGTATAAGAAAAAAAGTATGGTGTTAGTTTAAATACTCTTTGATCAATAATATTTATAATATTATTATTTCTTGATCTTATATTTTTAGCAAATTCTTTTGATAGAAGAGCAGGCGTTCTTAAATTAGTTCTTAAGTGATGTCCCCAACTATCAGTAGTAAAATTCTCTAATTTGTCATTTTCGAAAAGTGATGCGTTGTTTATCAGACAGTCAAAATATTTTAGTTTACTCTTTGCGAACTTAACAATTTTGTTTACATCTTTTTCTATACTTAAATCTCCTTTTGCTAAATAAACTTTTGTACCATTTTGTGATAATTCTTTTTTAAGGATTTCTGCTTTTGTTTTTGATTTATTGAAATGAATAACTATTTCAACTCCCTTGCCAGATAGTTTTTTAGCAATAGCAGCACCAATTCTAGTGGCTCCACCTGTAATAATTATTTTATTTGCTTCCATTTCTTTTTACCCTTTTGAGCTCTAGTACCTGGCATACCCATTGTAGATCTTCCTTTAGGGTATATTTTGTTTTTTAAGTTATATTGTTTCACTTTAGGGTTAAGTGTAACTTCTAACTCAGTACTTTCAAGTTTTCTAATCTCATCTCTTATTTTAGCAGCCTCTTCAAATTCAAGGTTTGTGGCAGACTCTTTCATTTTTTTATTAAGTGCCTTGATATGTTTCTTTAAATTACCGCCGACATTTGCGCCTGTACCAATTGTAACATAATCTTTTTCATAGACGCTCTCTAATACATCACTAATCTCTTTTTTGACTGTGGAAGCACTAATTTTATTTTTTTTATTATATTCAAGTTGAATATTTCTTCTTCTTTCGGTTTCTTTTATTGCTTTTTTGATACTTTTAGTTTCTTTGTCAGCATACAAAATAACTTTTCCATCTAAATTTCTTGCGGCTCTTCCAATTGTTTGAATTAATGATGTTTCAGATCGTAAAAATCCTTCTTTGTCAGCATCCAGTATTCCAACTAATGCACATTCAGGAATATCAAGTCCTTCCCTTAATAGGTTAATGCCAACTAAAACATCAAACACACCTAGTCTCAAGTCTCTCATAATTTCTATTCTCTCAAGGGTATCTATGTCTGAGTGCAAATATCGAACTTTTATACCATTTTCATGGAGGTACTCTGTTAGATCCTCAGCCATTTTTTTTGTTAATGTCGTAACTAATACTCTATAATTTTTTTCTATAGTCTTTTTGCATTCATGCATTAGATCATCGACTTGATTTTTAGCAGGTTTGATTTCAACTGGGGGATCTATTAATCCAGTAGGTCTTATAACTTGATCTATAAATTTTCCTTTTGTTTGTTCTAACTCCCATGGACCAGGCGTAGCAGAAACAAAGACTGTTTGAGTTCTCATCATATCCCATTCCTCAAATTTGAGAGGTCTATTATCCATACATGATGGAAGTCTAAATCCATATTCGGCCAAAGTACTTTTTCTTGATCTGTCTCCTTTAAACATCCCATTTAATTGAGGTACCGTGACGTGACATTCATCAACAAATATTAATGTATTATCTGGAAAATATTCAAACAATGTAGGAGGGGGCTCACCAGGTTTTCTTCCTGATAAAAATCTTGAATAATTTTCAATACCAGCACATGAACCAGTTGCCTCTATCATTTCAAGATCAAATTTTGTTCTCTCTTCTAATCTTTGAGCCTCAAGCAATTTATTTTGCTCTTTATGTTTTTTAAGTGTTATCTCCAACTCTTTTCTAATATTAATTACTGCTTGTTCGATCGTTGGCTTGGGAGTTATGTAGTGACTGTTTGCATAAACCTTAACTAAATTTAATTCTCTTACAAGATCACCTGTTAAGGGATCAAATTCTTCAATTTTTTCTAACTTATCTCCAAATAAGCTAAGTCTCCAAGCCCTATCCTCTAAGTGAGAAGGAAAAATTTCTAAATATTCGCCTCTAGCCCGAAATGTACCTCTATAGAAATTTTGATCATTTCTTTTATATTGAAGAGCAATTAAAGATTTGATTATTTGTTCTCTATTGTAATCATAATTTTTTTGAAGAGTTAAAGTCATTTTACTGTAAGCTTCAACTGATCCTAGACCATATATACAGGATACACTTGCAACAATTAAGACATCATCTCTTTCTAGAAGTGATCTAGTAGCTGAGTGTCTCATTCTATCTATTTGTTCATTTATAGATGCTTCTTTTTCTATGTATGTGTCTGATCTTGGCACATATGCTTCAGGAGTATAATAATCATAATAAGACACAAAGTATTCAACAGCATTATCTGGGAAAAACCCTTTCATCTCCCCATAAAGTTGGGCGGCAAGGGTTTTGTTCGGAGCAAGTATTAGAGCAGGCCTGTTTGTTTCTTCAATTACTTTAGCCATAGTGAATGTTTTACCTGATCCCGTAACGCCCAATAAAACTTGATTAAACTCGTTCTTCTTAGCACCATTTACTAAACTTTTAATAGCTTCTGGTTGGTCACCAGCTGGTTTAAAATCAGATTTAATTTTAAATTTCTTTCCACCTTCAAGTTTTCCACCAATTTTTGGATTTTTACTTTGAATATCTGTAATTAAATCTTGATAAGTATTTTCCATATATTAAATAAAGTAATAGAATATAAACAATTTTCAATGAGCATAATATCAAACAGTTTAAAAAGAATTAAACCTTCACCAACGATAGCAGTCACTCAGAAAGCAAGAGAATTAAAAGCTGCAGGCAAAGATGTAATTGCTTTAGGCGCAGGTGAACCTGATTTTGATACACCAAATAATATAAAAAAGGCAGCAGTTAAAGCGATTAGAATAGGGGATACTAAATATACGCCTGTTGATGGAACACCTGCAATTAAAAATGCAGTAATAAAAAAGTTTAAAAGGGAAAATAACTTAACTTATACCTCAGACCAGATAACAGTAGGTACTGGTGGAAAACAAGTTTTGTATAATGCTTTTGTAGCAACATTAAATAAAGGTGATGAAGTTATTATTCCAGCCCCGTTTTGGGTATCTTATCCAGATATGGTTTTGCTCGCTGGGGGGCAACCAAAATTTATAAAATGTGGGGAAGAAGATGGTTTTAAATTAACTCCATCAAAACTTAAAAAAGCAATTACTAAAAAAACAAAATGGATAATTTTAAATTCTCCTTCAAATCCAACTGGTGCAGCTTACTCAAAAAAAGAAATTATTAATTTAGGAAAGGTGCTATTAAAAAATAAGAATATACTAATCTTGAGTGATGATATTTACGAGCATGTAAAATTTGATAATTTTAAATTTTTTACAATAGCACAGATAAAAAAGCTTAAAGATAGAACGCTTACAATGAATGGTGTAAGTAAAGCATATGCCATGACTGGTTGGAGAATTGGTTATGCAGCTGGTCCCAAAAATATCATAGCCGCAATAAGAAAAATCCAGTCGCAATCAACTTCTAATCCGTCATCTATAAGTCAGGCAGCTGCAGTTGAAGCTTTAAATGGAACTCAGAGTTTTATTAAAAAAAGAGCTAAATCTTTTTGTGACAGAAGAAATTTTGTTGTGAATTATTTAAATAGTATTCCAGGGATTACTTGCTTAATGCCAAAAGGCGCATTTTATGTTTTTCCAAGTTGTAAAGGCTTAATTGGAAAAAAAACAAAAATAAAAAATGACACAGTTTTTGTAAAAAAACTTCTTGAAAAACAGAATGTAGCTGTAGTCCAAGGTTCTGCATTTGGTCTCGATGGTTATTTTAGAATTTCATACGCAACATCAATGAAAAAATTAAAAATTGCTATGAAAAGGATTAAGATTTTTTGTGAAAGTTTAGGCTAAATTAAGCCTAATTACTGATTTTGCTGCATCAACTACTGAAACTTCTGGTTCTATAAATCTCATTTGAAGAATCTCCTCAGCATATTTTGTATCTGTCTCCATTTTAAGACCTAAATCAGGAACTAAATTTTTTGCACTTGAATCTAAATAACTAATAAGTTTAACCATAAAATTAGGTAATTCTTTCTTAGGAAGTTTCTTGGAATGACTTGGAATGTTTTCAGCCATTATCTTTGATAATTCAAGAATTGATCTAGTTTCAGATCCAACAATTAATCTTCTACCTTCAGCCTTTTTATTATTTAATGATAAAACATGTGCTTTGGCTATATCTTTAACATGGGATATCATCACTGAAAATTTTGGAGCAGCTGGATATTTGCCCTGCAGTAATTGTTTAATATATTCCATTGATGTACAACTTTTTTCATTCAAAAAGTCTCCTAAAACAAAACCAGGATTTATACAAGTAAGCTTATTTTTAATACCTTTACTTTCCATAAGTTCCCAAGCAGCTCTTTCAGCTCTAGTTTTAGATACAAAATAATCTGTAGTTTTGTCCCATTCTAAGTCAGTCCAATCATTTTCACCAAATGTATAAGGGTTTGTTCGGTTTGGTTTTCTATACATACAAACAATAGATGATGTTTTTACAATATGTTCTACATTTGCATTTATTCCTGCATTTAAAACTCTCAAAGTTCCATCTTTTGCAGCTGGAGTGAGTGACTCTCTATCATTTGAAACTTTTAATGGGAAAGGAGAAGCAACATGAATTATGTATTTGCAACCTTCAGCGGCTTTATTCCACCCATTATCTTTTAATAAATCTAATTCTACAAAGGATAGGTTTTCTGTTGAAGCATTATTTTCCTCAAGTGTTTTTTTTGTTATTTCAACTGAATTAATATCTCTAACTGTTCCTAATACCTCATAACCAGAATTTAATAATTCTATAGCAACATGTTTAGCAATAAATCCGCTAATACCAGTCAGTAAGACCTTTTCACTCATATAATTTTAAAACTATTTTGATTTTCTTTTTTTCTCTAAGCCAAAAACAGGAGAATTTCTAAATCTCAGAACTAGTATAGCTATTGCAATGAGTACAATTGCTCCAGCTTCATACAGCAGTACTTCTGGATTTATTGATTTTCCTTGCAGTATTATAAATCTAGCAAGAGCTGTTATAGCAATAAACAATGGTAATGTTATTTGAATTGATTGACTCTCCCAAAATACTCTGACCATAGCTAAAACCTCTAAATAAAGAAATAGTAATAGCAAATCAGCTAAAGTGACTTTTTGAACTTCAATCATTTGATATATTTCTATACCAAACGCAATAACAGTAGCCCCAAGTATTATTACTAAAGCTAACAATTGAATTTGTTTTACAATATTCTCCATAATATTATTTTATAAATGATATTCTATTAATTTGCAGCTAAATATTTCTCTGCCTCTAATGCAGCCATACAGCCCATTCCTGCTGCAGTTACTGCCTGCCTATAAATTTTATCCTTCACATCTCCAGCTGCGTAAACTCCTGGAATGTTAGTCTCGGTAGAATCGCTTTTAGTAATTAAATAGCCTGTACTATCCATTTCAAGCTGATCTTTAAATAAAGATGTAGCAGGGTCATGTCCAATAGCTATAAATAATCCATCTATCTTTAAATCTGATGTTTCGTTAGTTTTAACATTTTTAATTTTTAATCCTTTTACATTTTTTGGCTCATCATCACCTATTACTTCTTCAACAACAGAGTCCCAAATAATCTCAATTTTTTTATTTTCCATTAATTTTTTTTGTAATAGTTTTTCAGCTCTAAGTTCATCTCGTCTATGAATTAATTGTACTTTTGATGCGAATTTTGTAAGAAACATAGCTTCTTCTACTGCAGCATTTCCTCCACCAACAACTGCAACTGTTTTATCTTTGAAAAAAAAGCCATCACATGTTGCACAAGCTGATACTCCAAATCCCTTAAATTTTTGTTCAGATTCAATGTTTAACCATCTTGCTTGTGCTCCAGTAGAAATTATAATCGAGTCTGCGGTATATTTTTGTCCTCCATCACCAATTGCCTCAAACGGTTTAGATTTTAAATTTACTGACTGGATATGATCTTCAACTAAATCTGTTCCAACTGCTTTTGCCTGCTCTCTCATTTGTTCCATTAGCCATGGACCTTGAATAACATCTGCAAATCCAGGGTAGTTCTCAACATCAGTTGTTATAGTTAATTGACCACCCGGCTGCATACCCGCAACCAACATTGGCTTAAGCATAGCTCTCGCAGCATAAACAGCAGCAGTATAACCGGCTGGCCCTGATCCAATTATTAACACTTTTGTATGTTTAGTTGGTTTTTCATTCATACAGGTCTATATAGTAAATAATGAGCAAATTAAAAGGTATATTATTGACTGAGGGCATGCACGGCATGCTCAGTCAAGTAGAAGGTTTGGCTAAAGCTCTTGATCTTGATTTTACTCACCATAAGGTTGAACTTAAAAGTTTGTGGAGTTTAATTCCACCAAAATTTACGCCAATTTCTCAAAATGTTTACAAAAAAATAAACTATTCAGATTTTGATATAATAATTTCTTGTGGAAGAAAAAGTATAATTCCATCAATCCATTTAAAAAGTATATCAAACAAAAAAGTTTTTAATATTCATATACAAGATCCAAAAATAAATTTTGATTATTTTGATTTTATTGTAGCACCCGAACATGACGGAATTAGTGGTTCAAATATAATTAATACGAAAGGTGCAATTCACTATCTTACAAAAGATGAAATAGAGGAAAATAAGGATTACTTAAACTCATTTATAAGAAAAGATAAAAGAAAGATTTGGTGCTTAATTATGGGTGGACCAACCAAATACTATGATTATTCAACAAAAAATATGAAACATATTTTTTCAATTTTCTATAAGATTTTAAAGAAAAAAGATTTTCAACTTGTCGTAATTCCATCAATGAGGACTCCATTAAATACCATTCATTACGCAAAAGAATTTTTTGGTGAAAATCATACAGTTATAATGAATGTAGATAAAAAAGCCTACTTATCTGCTTTAGCCATTTCAGAAAATATTATAGTTACTTGTGACTCAAGCTCAATGATCTCTGAAGCTGCTTTAACAGGAAAACCTATTTATATTGCAAATATATTACCTAAAAAAAATGACATTCGGTTCCAAAGATTTCGAAATTTGTTTAGAGATTTAAATATTACTAGAAATCTTGGAGAAGATGTCGAAAATTGGACCTATCAAAGTCTTGATGAAACTAATAGGGTAGCAAAAATTATAAAAGAAAAAATTAATTATTAATGTCATTTTTAAACTCAATACTAAACAACTCAAAAAAATTTGATAATCCATTTGAGCATTGGGAATTAAATAAACCTCTAACAGATGATCAAATCAATGAAATAATAGGAGCAGATATATCTGACCCAGCAAAACATAACCTTAATTATGATGGAACCAGAGCTATTGATGGAGGTGAGGGAAAATTTAGAGAAGGAATTTCAGATGGTGGAAAAGCTTTAAAATTTAGATGTTTTGTAACTCATGAAAATACCAGAGAATTTCCAGGACTTACAAATTTGATTAAAGAACTTCAAAGTAAAGAAACTCATCTAAAAATTTCTGAATTAATAAATAAAGATTTGTCTAATTCTTATGTAAGAGTTGAAGTTATATGTGATCGAGAAGGTTTTTGGCTGAAACCACATTGTGATATTAAGGAAAAACTTATGTCATGTTTATTATTCGTTAACAAACATAATGAAAGTCAGGAACTTGGTACAGATTTTTATGATAGTGATTTAAAGCTAATTAAAACATTACCATATAAGGATAATTATGGATATTTTTTTTCTAGCGGACCCAATACTTGGCACGGTATGGAAAAGAAAGAAATAATTAAAGAGAGAAGATGCCTGCAAGTAAATTATGTAACATTTAAAACAGATTGGAAAGTTGACTAATTTTCTTGTAGAGCTTTTACTTTAAGTTTTTTTGTCTTTAATGCATTTATTGCTTCTAAAAATGAATATGCTGTAGACATGTTAGTGCAATAAGGAATTTTATTAGCTAAAGTCCCTCTTCTAAGTGCTCTTGCATCACTAATTCTATTTTCACTATTTCCTCCACCAGTATTAATTACCAATGATATTTTTTTAGAATTTAGGATATCTACAATATGAGGTTTGCCACTACTTACTTTGTTAATTTTTCTGCATCTCATACCATTCTTAATTAAAATATCTGCAGTTCCCTTAGTTGCGGATAGTGTAAATCCAAGTTTTAATAATCTCTGTGCAACTCCAACAATTTCTTGTTTATGAGAGTCTTTGACTGATAAAAATGCTAAACCTTTTGTTGGTAATGAATTTGCTGCAGCTATTTGACTTTTGGCTATTGCCATACCAAAGTCATCATCAAAGCCCATTACTTCTCCGGTAGATTTCATCTCTGGTCCAAGCAATAAATCACTGTCTGGAAATTTATTGAATGGAAATACTGCTTCTTTTACTGCATATTTTTTATTAGTTTTATATTTTAATTTGTACTTTGAAAGTTTTTCTCCTGCCATTATTCTGGATGCAATTTTAGCAAGCGGAACCCCATTAGCCTTTGAAACAAATGGCACTGTCCTACTTGCTCTGGGATTTACCTCTATCACAAAGATTTCATCTTTTTTTATTGCAAATTGAATATTTAAAAGCCCTTTTACCTTTAATGCTAATGCTAATTTTCTAGTTTGGATTTTAATTTCTTTTAAAAGATTATCTTTGATCGAAACAGGCGGTAAGCAACAAGCCGAATCTCCAGAATGGACTCCCGCCTCTTCAATGTGTTGCATGATACCCGCAACATAAACATCCTTACCATCGGAGATGGCATCTACATCAACTTCCATGGCATGATCTATAAATTTATCAATCAAAATTGGATTTTGTTCTGAAGCTTTAAATGCTTCATTAATAAACTTTTTTAGTTGGCTTTTATCATGGACTATCTCCATTGCGCGCCCACCCAAAACATATGAAGGTCTAACAACAACTGGGAGTCCAATTTTTTCACTTATTTTTATTGCCTCATCAAATTTATTTGCAATTCCACTTTCAGCTTGTTTTAGATTTAATTTGATTAAAAGATCTCTAAATCTATCTCTATCCTCTGCTAAATCAATTGAACTGTATTGAGTACCAAGTATTGGTAAATTATTTTCATTTAAAAATTTTGCCAACTTAATTGGCGTTTGGCCTCCAAATTGAGCGATAACTCCAATAAGATTTCCTTTAGATTTTTCTTTTAGAATAATACTCTGAACGTATTCCTCTATAAGAGGCTCAAAGTATAGCCTATCACTCGTATCATAATCTGTTGAAACAGTTTCTGGGTTACAATTAACCATAATTGTTTCAAATCCAGCTTCTTTTAATGAAAAACTTGCCTGACAACAGCAATAATCGAACTCTATTCCCTGCCCAATTCTATTTGGACCTCCTCCAAGAATAATTATTTTTTTCTTATTGCTTGGATCAGCCTCACACTCAGTATTCAATGAAAAATTTCTTTGATAAGTTGAATACATGTATGGAGTAAAGGATTTAAATTCTGCTGCACAAGTATCTACTTTTTTAAAGACAGGCAAAACTTTAAGAGCAACTCTTTTCGATCTGACGATTTTTTCTTTAACTCCTGTAAGTTTTGATAGTTTTTTATCTGAAAAACCAATGGATTTAATTCTATTAAACTCATTGTATGTTTTTGGAATTCCTTCCTTAATTATATTTTTTTCTTCATCAACAAGATCTTTGATTTGATTTAAGAACCAAGGATCAACTTTAGATAGTTTATAAATTTTTTTTAATGAAATATTTTTCCTAAAAGCTTCACCAATTAATAGGAGTCTATTTGGAATATTAACTTTTAAATTTTTTAAAATTTCTTTTTTTGAGTAATTAAAAAAATTGTCCAATCCAGATAATCCGGTTTCTAACGAAACCATAGCTTTTTGAAAGGATTCTTTAAAGTTTCTGCCAATTGCCATTGCCTCACCAACCGATCTCATTGAAGTTCCAAGTACAGCTTTAGTGTCAGAAAATTTCTCAAATGTAAATCTAGGTATTTTTGTAACCACATAGTCAATTGTTGGTTCAAATGAAGCGGGTGTTACCTTTGTTATTTCATTTTTTAATTCATCAAGAGTATATCCAACTGCAAGCTTAGCAGCTACTTTTGCAATTGGAAAACCTGTTGCTTTAGAGGCTAAAGCCGAGGATCTAGACACCCTTGGATTCATTTCAATTATAACCATTCTCCCATTTTTAGGATTAATGGCAAATTGAACATTTGATCCTCCTGTCTCAACACCTATTTTTCGAAGACAAGCTATAGATGCGTTTCTCATTACTTGGTACTCTTTATCTGTAAGTGTTAATGCTGGAGCTACAGTTATTGAGTCTCCAGTATGTATTCCCATTGGATCTACATTTTCAATTGAACAAATGATTATACAGTTGTCATTTTTGTCTCTAACAACTTCCATTTCAAATTCTTTCCACCCCTCTAAAGACTCCTCAATTAAAACTTGATTTTGAGGAGACTCATTCATTCCGTTTCTGACAAGTCTAAAGTATTCTTTTTTACTTTTTGCAATTCCTCCACCTAATCCACCCAATGTGAATGAAGGTCTTATGATTGCGGGCAAACCAATTTCTCTTAAACATTTCGAGGCATCTTTGAAATTATTTATTATCCTTGACTTTGGTAAATCTAAACCGATGTCAGACATATTTTTTCTAAATTTTTTCCGGTCCTCAGCATTTTCAATTGCTTTTGATTTAGCTCCAATTAGTTCAATTTTATATTTTTTAAGTAGACCAGCTTTTTCTGCACTTATTGCTAAATTTAAAGCTGTCTGGCCACCCATAGTAGGAAGAATTGCATTAGGCTTTTCTTTTTTAATCACTTCTTCAAGAACTGGAATTGTAATGGGCTCAATATAAGTTTTATCAGCAACTCCAGGATCTGTCATAATAGTTGCAGGATTTGAATTTATTAATACTACCTCAAAACCTTCATCTTTAAGTGCCTTACAAGCTTGAGTACCTGAATAATCAAATTCGCATGCTTGTCCAATTATTATTGGGCCTGCACCAATGACTAATATTTTTTTAATGTCTTTTCTTTTTGGCATACTTTTTTACATCTTGAATAAAGCTTTTGAATAAATATTGACTATCCTGTGGTCCTGGATTTGCCTCAGGATGGTATTGAACTGAAAAAACTGGTCTCTTTTTTAATCTTATTCCCTCAATACTTTTATCAAAAAGTGATTTGTGCGTTATTTGTACGTTTTTTGGTAGACTTTTTTCTATTACTTCAAAACCATGATTCTGGCTTGTGATCTCTACTTTATTGTTGAGTAAATTTTTTACTGGATGATTTGCCCCTCTGTGACCTAATTTCATTTTTTTTGTTTTAGCATTTAATGCCAAAGCTAAAATTTGATGGCCTAAGCAAATACCAAATATTGGATAATTCTTTTTAATTAATTTTTGTATAATTTTAATTGCATATTTGCCAGTTGCTGCTGGGTCACCTGGCCCATTCGACAAAAAAATTCCATCTGGTTTTAATTTTGAAATCTCCTCAGCAGTTGTCTTACAAGAAACTACTTTTACATCACAATTATAATCAGAAAAATATCTTAAAATATTTTTTTTTATTCCATAATCAATTGCAACTATCGTAAATACTTTTTTTTTATTTTTTTCATACCCAGTCTTTTTTCTCCAAGTTTTAAAACCTTTCCAAGAATAAGTTTTTTTTGTTGAAACTTCTTTTGCAAGGTCAAGGCCATTTAGTCCAGGCCATTTAATTGAATTATTAATTAATTTTTTTGTATTAAATTTACCTTTCTTATTATTTGATATCGTTCCTTTTGGAGCGCCTTTATCACGAATAAAATTTGTCAAGCCTCTTGTATCTAATCCAGTCAATCCAACTATTTTGTTTTTTTTAAGCCATTCATCTAAGGTTTTTAAAGCTCTGTAATTTGAGGGAGAAGTAATCTCCGAATTAAATATTGCACCTCTTGTCCAAATTTTATCAGACTCTAAATCTTCATTGTTAGTTCCAACATTTCCAATATGAGGAAATGTAAAGTTAATAATTTGGCCAGCATACGAAGGGTCTGATATAATCTCTTGGTATCCTGTTAAAGAAGTGTTAAAACAAACTTCTCCAGTTGCTGTACCTTGATATCCAAGACCAATACCCTTGAAAACTATCTTGTTGTCTAAAACTAAAATACCTGTTGGAAATTGATGATTAATTGCAATTTTATTTTTTTGTTTTTTGTTCAATTACAACTCATGAGTTAAAGGTCTATACAATAAAACCTTTTTTTGCGCAACACATCTAATGTATATTGTGTAAAAAATTTTTTTTTCTTTTTGAAGAATTTTTTTGATGCGATAAAATTATACTATGAGCTTAAGGGAAAAAATCGAAACAGACTATAAAAGTGCTTTAAAAGCGAAGGATAAAAATAAAATATCAACTTATAGGTTAATTTTATCAGGAATTAAGGATTTGGATATTAGCAACAGATCTCAAGTTGATAAAAAAGAGACTGATGACGAGGATGTTAAAAAGCTTTTAAAAAAAATGATAAAGCAAAGAACCGAATCAATAGAAATGTACAAAAAAAACAATAGAAATGATCTTCAAGAAGTAGAGGAGAAAGAAGTGGAAGTAATTAGTCAATATTTACCCCAACAACTTAGCGAAGAAGATACTAGGAAGCTATGTTCTGAGATTATTAATTCTACTGGAGCAAGTTCAATTAAAGATATGGGCAAAGTAATGGGCGAATTAAAAAAAAATAATGCTGATAGTATTGATTTCTCTAAAGCCGGAGCAATGATAAAAGAATTACTTAACCAAAAATGAAGTATCCAAAAGAGTATTTAGAGGAAATAAAAACAAGACTAAAAGTTTCAACAGTTGTATCTAAAACTGTAAATCTTAAAAAAAGAGGGAAAGAATATGTAGGTTTGTCTCCGTTCAAAACTGAAAAAACTCCATCTTTTACTGTAAATGATGAAAAGGAGTTTTATCATTGTTTTAGTACTGCAGAACACGGAAACATTTTTGATTTTGTAATGAAAACACAAAATTTAAAATTTGGGGAAGCTGTTAAGTCACTTGCAAATCTTGCAGGTATGCGACCATATACTTTTTCAAAAGAAGATGAGATTAGAGAGAAAAAATGGAATAATTATAAGTCTATAATAAATAATTATGTAGATCATTATCATGACGAGTTGTTAAGAAATTCAAATTCTATTGTGGCTAAAGATTACCTCAAAAAAAGAGGTTTAACTAAAGAAGAAGTTCAAAAATTTAAGATTGGATTTGAAACAAATGACTTAACCTTCCAAAAAAATATATTTAAAGAATTTAACGAAAATGAAATTAAAGACACCGGCCTTTTTTATTTTGATGAAAACAAAAAAAAATATGTTTCAAGATTCAGAGGAAGAGTTTTATTCCCTATAAAAAATATTTCTGGTGATCCTATTGCTCTAGGGGGAAGAATTTTAAATGACAATAAATATTTGGCAAAATATATAAATTCTCCTGAGACTCCCTTTTTTAAAAAAGGATCAAATCTTTTTAATTTGGATTTTGCACGTAGATTATCAAATAATGTAAACAATATTTTTTTGGTTGAAGGCTATATGGATGTGATTGGATTAAGTAAAAATAAAATAGATAATGTTGTTGCAAATTTAGGCACATCATTGACAAGTAGCCAAATTTTAACTTTAAATCAGTTTTTTGATGAAATAGTCATATGTTTTGATGGAGATGACAGTGGTTACAAAGCTGCATTAAGAGCAGCAGAAAATTCTATAATTGAATTAAAGCCAGAAAAAAAAATCTCATTTCTATTTTTGCCCGATAAACATGACCCTGATAGTTTTGTAAATGAGAAAGGTAAGGATTTTTTCTTAGACTTTTCTCAAAGTAATGCAGTTACTATACATGAATTTATATTTAATCATTATTATAAAAATATGGATAATAGTCCATCCTCAAGAGCAATTTTTGAGAAAAGATTAAGGTCAATTTCGTCAACTATTAAAGACAATTTTATTAAAAAATATGTGCTAGAATATTTTTTAGAAAAAGTTTCTGAGCTTACACCAAATACAAACTCAAAATATAAAAAAAATTATTCAACACATTATAAATCACTTAAATCAACACAAAATTATTATAATGAAACCAAGTCGCTTAGAGCAATCGATATTAAAGAATTTTCTTTTTTATATATTTTGCTAAAAAAACCTGAATTAATAAAAAATAACTTTAATTTAATAGAAAACGTTAAATTGTTTAGTAGTGAAAATAAATTATTATTGAGTGAAATATTATCTCAATCAAATAACTTTGAAATTACAGATATTGAAAATTTTGATATAGACCAAAATTTAATAGGAAGAGTTTTAAAATATGCATCAATAAAACATATAATGTTTAAAAATTTTTCTGATGACGAAAAAATTCTTGAAATTCTATCTGAAATAACGAGAGATTTAAAAAATTATGAACTTGAAATGAGAATAGAGGAGTTAGAATCAAGATTATCTAAAGATTTAAGTGAGTCAACATTTAATGAGCTAAAAGAGCTCAAAAAACAACAAAAATTAAACTAAATTATAATCAGAATCCAATAGATTTTTTCTATTTTAGCATTATATACATTCTGAACTTTTTTATTGTGGAACGTATAATTACAAAATCATTTGCAAGACTTATGGGCAGAGGTGTCCATAGAGGTTTTATAACTTACGAGGAATTAAATAAATCTTTAGGAAAAAGAAATTTGTCAAATGAAAATCTTGAACAGGCATTCATACATATACTTGATGAAAAAATAATACTTGTAGAAAAGAAAGCGGATTTCAAAGTTCTTAGAAAAAAAGATAATGGATCAAAAGAAGAGGGAAAATCCATTGAGAAAAGTGACGATCCTATCAGAATGTATCTCAGAGAAATGGGTGGAGTTGAGCTTTTATCCAGAGAAGGTGAAATAGCTATAGCTAAAAGAATTGAGGCTGGAAAAGATGTAATGTTGAATGCTCTTTCACAAAGCCCAATCACAGCTCAGCAATTTTTTGAGTGGAATACAAAATTACAAAATGATGAAATTCTTGTAAGAGAAATTATTGATATAGATACAAACTATATGGAAGATGAGGATACTGGTCAAAGTGCAAAGCAAAAAAAATCTGAGGACGGAGAAGATAGTCAAAATAGCGAAGATGCAAATAGTAACTCTGATGACGAATTCAATCCAACGCTAGCTGCTATGGAAACTGAAATAAAACCAAAAGTATTACAAACTGTTTATAATCTCACAAAAGAATATAATAAATTGATAAAATATCAAAAAGAAAAATTAGATTGTCTATTAAACTCAAAAACTTTCTCTTCATCAAAAGAAAAAAATTACAAAAAGATTGTTGAAGATATTTTAGAAAATATAAAAACTTTGCAACTCTCACCTTCAGTTTTAGAAGAATTAGTTCAAAAACATTATACTGAAAATCGCAAAATTATTTCTCTGGAAGGTAATCTTTTAAGGTTAGCTCTTAATGAAAAAATTCCAAGAGAAGAATTTATAAAATTTTACATAGGAAATGAAATTAATCCTAATTTAAAAAACTTTTTAGATACCAATGAAGTTTGGAGAAAATTTTTTCAAAAGTATAAAGTACAATTTAAAGATATCAGAGACAGACTGATTGAAACAAGTAATAGGCTTGGGATATCGGTTACAGACTATAAATTGATGGTAAGTAGAATTCAAAAAGGAGAAAAGGAGTCTAGAATTGCTAAAAAAGAAATGGTAGAGGCAAATCTAAGATTGGTAATATCTATAGCAAAAAAATATACTAATAGGGGACTTCAGTTTTTAGATTTAATTCAAGAGGGTAATATTGGACTAATGAAAGCTGTTGATAAATTTGAGTATAGAAGAGGATACAAATTTTCCACATACGCAACTTGGTGGATAAGACAGGCTATCACTAGATCGATTGCTGACCAAGCAAGAACAATCAGAATTCCAGTTCATATGATAGAAACAATAAATAAAATTGTAAGAACTCAAAGATTAATTTTAAGTGAATTCGGAAGAGAAGCTACTCCTGAGGAACTTGCAAAAAAATTAAGAATGCCACTTGAAAAAGTTAGAAAGGTATTAAAAATATCCAAAGAACCAGTTTCCCTTGAGAAACCTGTTGGAGATGAAGAAGACAGCAGTCTTGGAGATTTTATCGAAGATACCAAAGCTTTAGCCCCTTTGGAGCAAGCAATTAAATCTAACTTAAGTGAAGCTACAACAAAAATTTTATCTACTTTAACTCCAAGAGAAGAAAGAGTTCTAAGAATGAGATTTGGAGTTGGTATGAACACTGACCATACTTTAGAGGAAGTTGGACTTCAGTTCTCTGTAACTAGAGAAAGAATTCGTCAAATTGAGGCAAAGGCACTAAGGAAGCTAAAACATCCTAGCAGATCAAAACAATTAAAAAGTTTCTTAGAAAGCTAAAAGGGCCGTTAGCTCAATAGTAGAGTACTGCATTGACATTGCAGGGGTAGTTGGAGCGTAACCAACACGGCCCACCATTATATGATTATCTACAATTGATTACTGTTATAAAATGATATAATTAAGATGAATTTTGGGCCTGTAGCTCAGTTGGTTAGAGCAGTACACTCATAATGTATTGGTCCCAGGTTCGAGTCCTGGCGGGCCCACCGTTTATTTGATTATAAATTCTTCTAAAGATTTAAATAAAGCATCTATGTCCCCATTATTATTTTGAATGATCGACTTAAATTCCTCTTTTTGAGTTCTTGCCAAACTCAGTCCTTCAACGATTAGATCTCTTATCAAAGGTCTTTCTGGATTTTTTGTATAAATCCTCCAATCAATTTTTATTTCTGGGTTTTTTGATGTTTCTTCTAAGACTGAGTTTACAATAGTATATTTATCGTTAAGTTTTTTTTCAGAAATAACACTAATTTTTGGATCAGAATAATCAACTAATCTACTTGAAAAACTTTTTAAGAAATAACTTTTAAATAATTTGTTATATTTTATTTTTTGATCCTCAGAAATACTTTTACGGTACTTCCCTAAAGTATACATTCCAATTCCAATTATATCAACGTTGGTTTCAGCAATATTGTTCAATTTAATTATTTTAGACTCAACAGGATCTGAACTTGATAATATTATCGAAGCCTCATTAACAATTTCTTTAATCAATAAACTAGGTTCTTTTGCTTCTAAAGAATTAAAAAACTGTGATATAATTATAAAAGTAACAAAATATTTTAATATTTTCATGAAAAATTATTGAGACTCAATTTCCTCCCAATCATCATCATTAAGTGTCTCAGTAGTTTCATCCAAATTTTCGATTTTTCTTTTTCTGTCTTGCAAATATAAACTTCTCACAGATGCATATAGATCTAGAGAATTTTCTTCTAGGCTGTCAAACGCCTCTAAATTTTTAGCCCTAAAATCAATACCAGCTGTTAATCTAGAATAGTAATAATCAGAATTTTCGAAGTGTCTTGTATTATTTGCAATTGTTACATTATACCATGCATCACCACCTGAAAAATTTACTATTGAACCTAACGAGTCTCTGATGGTTGTTGGACCTAAAACAGGGAGCACAAAATAACATCCTTCTTTAACACCCCAAGTGCCCAAGGTTTGTCCATAATCCTCTTTGTCCAGCTTGTTTAATCCATAATAAGATGCAACATCAAAAATTCCAGCTATGCCAAGTGTTGAATTAATTGAAAATCTTAAAACATTCACAGCAGCATCTTTCATTTGTCCCTGTAAAATATTATTTGGAATCGTAACTATATTTGATAGGTTGCTCAGAGCATTACTTGTCCCAGATCTAATTGGCTTTGGCAAATATCTGTACCCTTTTGCAACAGGCTTAAAAAAAATTTTATCTAAACCTTGATTGAATGCAAAGATACCTCTATTTACAGTCTCAAAACAATCTTTAACCTCAATATCCCGATTCTCATTCTTTTTACTAATTTCTAAAGCACCATCAGACCCAGCTAATACACTAAAAGTTATAAATTGGGTAAATATTGTAATTACTAAAACTTTTAAAAACTTTTTCATTAATGCTGTTTATATTATATCCTTTACTTATTTAAAGATTTAAATGTTTGAAATAATGCAGAAAAATGTTGAAAAAATGACTATTAATTATTCTCCTAATTTTAGTCTAAAAAAAAGAGATAAAAAAAAAATTAAATATCTAATTTATCATTATACTGGAATGAAAACTGATAAATTAGCAATTAAAAAGCTAACAGATTTTAATTCTAATGTAAGTTGTCATTACTATATAACTTCATCAGGCAAACTTATTCAAATGGTCCCCGACTTGTATGTAGCGTGGCATGCGGGAAAATCTTATTGGGGCAACCAAACGTCTATAAATCATCGATCAATTGGAATTGAAATTTCAAATCCTGGACATATACATGGGTACAAAAAATTTAATTGCAAACAAATAAAATGCTTGGTTAAAATTTCAAAATTATTAATTAATAAATACGCCATAAATAAAAAAAATATTCTTGGTCATTCTGATATTGCTCCTTTAAGAAAAATGGATCCAGGTGAAAAATTTCCATGGCACTTTTTGAGTAAAAAAAAAATTGGATTTTGGCATGGTATAAACTATAAATTATTGAGGTCATTCAGGAAAAAAAAATCAGAGTTAAATTTAAATAAATTCATTAAAAATTTAAGAAAATTTGGCTATTATACGAAATATAATAATTCTAGAGAATTAAAAAAAATTATAAAAATATTTCAGATGAGATTCAGACCTGAGTTAGTTGACGGAAAATTAGATCAAGAATGCTATATCATATCAAAATCCCTTAAAAATATAAAATAATTAACATTGAGTTTTAATTAAATTTAAATATTGTACCTGTGCCAGATAAAAGACTTATCGCTTCAATTTATTGAAGAGGAAAGTCCGGGCTCTACAAAGACACAGTGCCAGTTAATGGCTGGCGGGGGCGACCCTAGGGATAGTGCCACAGAAAATAAACCGCCTTATCAAGGCAAGGGTGAAAAGGTGTGGTAAGAGCACACCGGCTAAGTTGGTAACAACTAGCGCATGGAAAACCCCACTGAGAGCAAGACTGAGTAGAGATGACATAGTTAGAAATAACGAAAAGCAGTCTTTGGCTAGTCATCTGGGTTAGTTGCTTGAGCCTTAAAGTGATTTAAGGCCTAGATAAATGATAAGTTTAAAAGACAGAACCCGGCTTATATTTTATCTGGCAAAATTATAATTCTACAATTGTTATATCATTCTAGATTTTATCATTTTCTATTTTCTATTGTTATAAAATTAGAACAAATCAAGAATATTTGTTCACTATATTAGGTATTGACGATTATATTTAAAACCCATAATATCCCATAAAATCCCAAATATGGAATTTATGGATTATGTTTTTATCAACTTACGAAAACAAATTGGACAAAAAAGGAAGGGTGTCAGTGCCTGCTAGCTTCAGAAGTTACCTTTCCAACATGGGATATAATGGAATCATATGTTTTCCATCGTTTAATAATCAATCTATTGAGGCTTGGCCTCAAGATAGAATTGAAGCAATTTCAAATGCAATAGATTCATTAAATCCATTTGAAGATAAGAAAGATTATTTTGCAACCGCAATACTATCAGAAAGTATAAATTTACAATTTGATGGTGAGGGTAGAATTCTCATCACAGAAAAATTATTAAAACATGCAAAAATAAAAAATAGCATGTTGTTTGTTGGTCAGGGAAAAACTTTCCAAATCTGGGAACCAACAAGTTTTGAAAAATTTAGGGTCACTGCTAGAAAAAAATCTAATATTAATAGGGCTAACCTTAAATGGGAGCAAAAACTTAATAACTAAACGGGGGATAAATGACAATTAATTTTAAAGCACCAGATATAAAAGAGTTAAAACCAAGAATATTAGTTCTAGGAATTGGGGGAGCAGGAGGTAACGCTATTAATGGAATGATAGAAGCAGGTTTACAGGGAGTGGAGTTCATAGCTGTAAACACTGATGCGCAAGACTTAAGATTGAGTCACGCTCAAACAAAAATTCAAATGGGTTTAAACTTAACTAAAGGATTGGGTGCTGGAGCAAAACTAGATATTGGAGAAGCAGCAGCGGATGAATCTTTGAATGAAATTGTTAATGTTCTTCAAGGATCAAATATGGCTTTTATTACTGCCGGAATGGGTGGTGGAACTGGAACAGGTGCAGCTCACGTTATTGCACGTGCTGCAAAAGAATTAAATATTCTTACCATTGGAGTGGTAACTCTTCCATTTTTATATGAGGGTCCATCAAGAATGAGAAAAGCAAATCAAGGGTTAGAAGAATTAAGAAAACATGTAGATACCATCATAGTAGTTCCAAATCAAAATTTGTTTAAAATTGCCAGCGAACAAACTACTTTTGAAGAGTCTTTTGAACTTTCAAACGATGTATTATTACATGGTGTTCAAAGTATTACTGATTTGATGGTAAGACCCGGTTTAATTAACTTAGATTTTGCTGATGTTGAAACTGTAATGAGTTCAATGGGTAAAGCTATGATGGGAACTGGACAAGCCGAAGGTGAAGGAAGAGCAGTTAAAGCTGCAGAAATGGCAATTAATAATCCATTGATTGATGATTACACACTTAAGGGAGCCAAAGGTCTTTTAGTTAATATTACTGGAGGCAAGGATCTTAAACTTTTTGAAGTTGATGAAGCTGTTAATAAAGTGAGGGCAGAAGTAGATCCAGATGCAGAACTTATAATTGGAGCAATTACTGATGAAAACCTTGATGGTCAAATGAGAGTCTCTATTGTAGCTACATCTTTAGATGGACAACAACCCGAACCTAAATCGGTTATTAATATGGTTCATAGAATACAAAATAGAAATCCTGGATACTCAGACTTTTCAAATAATAGTCCATCTCAAGCTTTTTCATTCTCAAATCAAAGTAACTCAATAATAACTAATGGAGCAAACGCACTTAAAATTGAGGAAGAGGTAAATGCTAACACTAATAATCAGTCATCATCAGAGACTAATGATAATGAGGAAATAATAAGTTCCATAAATGCTGAAACGGAGTCAAATTCTACTGAAAATGATTTATCTACACTTACTGATGCAGGTGATGAAATAAATAAAGGAAATAGCTCTCCATCAAACGGACTAGAAAACTTTGACTTTGATGAAGAAACACCCGAATTATTCAATTCTGATGGCTCAATTAATGAAACTGGTGATGAAGCTTCTTTAACATCAGAAGTGGTTGAAACAAAAGAAGATGATGATTTAGAAATCCCAGCATTTTTAAGAAGACAAAAAAATTAATGGTCTTCAAAAAAATAAATGAATGCCACCATAAATCTGGAAAAAAAACATTTTCCAGTTTTGCTAAAAGAATTAATTAGCATAATTTCCCCTCTTTATGGTGGCACATTTATTGATTGTACTTTTGGGCAAGGAGGATATTCAAAAAAAATTTTAGAAAACAAAAAAAATTATATAGTTGCCCTAGATCGAGATAAGGATATCTATTACAGCGCATTAAAGTTTAAAGCTAAGTATAAAGATAGATTTAAATTTTATAATACAAAGTTTTCTCAGTTAAATAGAATAAAACTAGATAAAAATAACCTTAGAGGTATAATTTTTGATTTAGGATACTCTACATCACAAATTAAAAATTCTCAAAAGGGCTTGTCATTTTTAGATAAAGGAAAACTCAATATGAGAATGGGCATGAATGATATTTCTGCAAATGATATTATTTCAAATATGGGTGCAAATAATCTTACTAAGGTTTTTAAAATATTTGGTGAGGAAAAATATTCAAAAAAGATTGCAATTGAAATTGTAAAAAAAAGACAAAAAAAGACAATTAAGACAGAAGATCTAGTTGAAATTATAGATAATATTAAAAAATACCAAAAAAAAAAAATACATAACTCAACTAAAGTTTTTCAGGCTTTAAGAATTATAGTCAACAAGGAAATTAGTGAATTAATTAATGCTTTGATAAATTCATTTCAATTAATTCCTGTTGGTGGAATAATAGCTGTAGTTTCTTTCCATTCAATAGAAGACAAAATTGTTAAATATTTTTTTAAACATTATTCAGAGGAAAGAAATTCTTCTAGATATTTACCAGACACAGTAAATTCTGATAGATGCTTTAAATTAATAAATAAAAAACCAATTATTCCAAGTGAAGCTGAGATAAAGCAAAATCCACCCTCAAGATCTGCTAAATTAAGGTATGGAATTAAAACAAACGATACTTGTGATTTTAGTAAATTAAGAGAAAAATTTAAAAATTTAACCGATGTTGAAAAGCTAAGATAATAAATGAAAAAGTATCTTTTTTTTACTCCCATAATTCTTTTAATATTTGCTACAGCTTTAACAAAAAATTCTACTAAAAAACTTGATAAAGATATTTTTCAAATAAAAGAAAATATTAGTATATTGGAGGATCGCCACGAACTTACATTGCTAGATTATAGTATTCTAACCTCTCCAAAAAAATTGATACAGTTTCAACGATTTTATTTTGACGATAAATTTGAACAAAAGAAAATAGAGAACGTGAACACAATAAGTATTATTAATGATAAATTAATAATCAATAAAATGGTTAATATTGATGAGTGAATTAAATGACCTCTCGCAAAGTTCTGAAAAATATAGTGAAAGTTTCTCATTTAAAGAAAATAGGTCTTACTTAAAATTATCTTTTGAAAGGATTACATTTATCTTCTTTGTCTTTTTTATCTTAGCATTAATTTTTTCTTCCAAAGTAATACTATTGAGTTTAAAAAAAATTCCAGAGGTAAAAAAAATAGTTAAAAAAGAGAATTTTAGGTCCAGTATTTTGGATAGAGATGGTAATATTTTAGCAAAAAGTGTTCCAGTTATCAACTTAGGCATAAATCCTAATTTAGCACTTTCAGAAAATGTTTTGAGAGAATTTTTAACATATATTCTGTTTTTAATTTTATATCGTAATTTTTTATCACAAATTGAAATAGATGCTCCTTTGTTCAA
>CABZXV010000008.1 GCA_902529785.1 uncultured Pelagibacteraceae bacterium | reverse complement strand
TGGCAATCAACCAACAGGTGGTGATTATAAAAATGGTTTCTTTTATGAGCCTACACTGATGTCAGGGGTACCGGTAGACTCTCCTGTTTGTCAGGAAGAGATTTTTGGGCCAGTAGCTTGTGCTATTCCATTTAAAACATTTGAAGAAGTAATGCAAAGTGCTAATGATACACCATTTGGATTATCAGCTGTACTTTGGACTCAAAATTTGTCTAGAGCTCTAGAGTTTGTTGAAGATATTGAAGCAGGATTTGTTCAAGTAAACCAATGCGTTGCTCCAAGAGCAAATGTATCTTATGGTGGTTTAAAAATGAGTGGTCTAGGTAAAGAATATGCGTTTGATAGTATGATAAATCATTTTACTCAAAGCAAAACAGTTTTGATAAATCGAGGAAAATCAAATATAGATAGTTAAATATGACAGATCAAATTGCTTTCATAGGAGTTGGAAATATGGGTAATCCAATGGCCGACCAGTTAGTTAAAGCTGGAAAAAAAGTTAAAGCTTATGATGTTTCTCCTGAAATGATACAAAAAGCAAAAGAAGCAAATTTAAACGTAGTAGAAACTTTAGATGATGTACTTGATGGTGCAAATTTTATAATTTCAATGTTACCTGAGGGAAAACATGTTAAGTCACTTTTTTTAGGCGAAAAAGGAATAATCGATAAAATATCAAAAGATGCATTAATTATTGATTGTTCAACAATCGATATAGAAACTTCGTTATTACTCGGCAAAGAAGCTAAAAGTAGAGGCATTAAAATGATTGATGCACCTGTCACTGGAGGTGTTATGGGTGCAAGAGTAGGCAAACTTAATTTTTTAGTTGGTGGAGATGACGAGTCTGTAAACTTAGCAAGACCATTAATGGACATTATGGGTCAAAAAATTTTGCACGCTGGACCTCAAGGAAGTGGTGTTGGAGTTAAAATCTGTAATAATATGTCCTTAGGTATTTCAATGATAGCTGCATCAGAGGCATTAATGTTAGCAAAAAGACTAAAGATGGATTTAAAAAAAGTCCATGAAATAATGAAAAATGCATCTGGAAATAATTGGGCCCTATCGACTTACACTCCTTTACCGAATTTAACAGATGGCGTTCCTTCAAATAATAAATACAGACCTGGTTTTTCTGCTGCAATGATGACAAAAGATTTAAAATTAGCAAATGATGCTGCAAAATCAGTAAGCGCATCAACTCCTTTAGGAAAACATGCTTTAGAAATTTTTTCAGAATTTTGTAACGATGGAGAGTCTGAAACTGATTATTCAGGTATATCAAAAAAAATTGGTGGTGATGCGTGGGATTATCCTTTTGACCCAAAAGGCAAAGATTAGCTATTAAACCTCAAGTTGCATATTCAATTTATGTAACAATTTAACGTTTTACATTTCTCAGCCAATAATATTAACTTAGAATATTATTAAGTCTTAATAACAATAAAGAGAGGGATATATAATGAAAAAAATCACATCAATGATTTTAGCTTTAGTATTTGCAGTTTCAGTAATTGGTTCTGCATCTGCTAAAACATTAAAAATCCAACTTACTTTTCCAAAAACATCTTACGATGGACAAATCGTAAAAATGTGGACTGATAGAGTAACAAAATTAACACGAGGTGAGTTAAAATTTGAACTTTTATCAAAAGGTGAAGTTGTTGGAATGAAAGAAACACTAGAAGCCGTTGACAAAGGTCTAGTAGATGGTGGTGCAGCATGGACTCACTACTGGTCAAACTATCACCCAGCTGCGATGTTATTTGGTTCGCCAGTTGCTGGTGGAGGAATTGGTTTAAGTACTAAATCTTGGTTAGCATGGTACTTCGACAATGGTGGTAAAGAGTTATACGACCAATTGTGGAGCGAAATGGGAATGAATGTTAAAGGTTTCGTGATGGCATCATCTGGACCAGAGGCATTAGGTTGGTTTAAAGAGCCGATCAAGAATATGGATGATTTCAGAAAATACAGATTCAGAACTCCTCCAGGAATTCCAGGACAAACATACAAAGATATCGGAATTGCATCAGTATCTTTATCAGGTGGTGATATTTTACCAGCGCTTGAAAAAGGAACAATTGATGCTGCAGAGTGGTGTTGTCCAAAACCGGACTCAGTATTTGGTTTCCAAAAAGTTCTTAAAAACTATTATCTACAAGGTCTTCACCAAAACGTTGTAAATGGAGACATTTACATAAATGGTGATGTTTATAATTCTTTAACTGATCATCAAAAATATGCAATGGAAGTTGCATCTGAAGCTATGATCACAAGAAATATTACAAACAGAGCTGTAGAAAATGGAAAAGCGTTAATTGATCTTACTCAAAATCATGGTGTAAAACTATGGGATACACCAGCTGATTATTTCACTGAGTACATGAACGCTGCTCAAGCTACTCTTAAAAAGAATGCAGCAGAAAATGCTTTCTTTAAACAAGTTTACGAGCACATGACAGAGCACGCAAAAGTAGTAGTGCCTTTTATTGCACAAATGGAAACATCTGATGCATCAATTGGATCTGCATTTGCAGCACAACAATAAGTAACTTTATAAAAAACGGGGATTTAACTAATCCCCGTTTTTTTAACAATTTAATTTTAAATAATATACTTGTTCAATGGTTGATAAAGATAAAGAACCTAAAGTTAAAGAAAATCTAGATATTACTGACGAATTAATTGCTGAAAGAAGAACAAGTACAAAAATGCCTGAGGACATGATTCCTTGGATGGCAAAAACAATCGAATTTATTGACTCAAAAATGCTTTTATCAGGCAAAATAATAATGTGGATTACAATTCCACTTATTTATGCAATGATACATGAAGTAATTGGAAGACATTTTTTTAATAGACCTACACTTTGGTCTTTTGATATTAGCAGAATGCTAGCAGGGGCTTTGTTCATGCTTGGTGCAGCATACACATTATCAAAAGGTATTCATATAAGAGCTGACTTTCTCTACAGAAATTGGACAGTTAAAAATCAGGCTAGAGTTGATCTATTTTTATATCTTTTATTTTTTATACCAGGTTTCTTAGTATTTTTTTATGTAAGTTTTGATTATGCTTACACATCAATTTGTGGAAGATCAAATCTTGAAGAATGTTTAGGTGGAAAAGTAAGAATTCAAAGAGCGATGGACACTACATGGATGCCAATAATGTGGCCACTAAAAAGTTGTATGCCAATTGGAGCCTTTTTACTTTTAGTTCAAGGTTTTTCTGAAATACTTAAAACATATTATGCTTTTGTGAAAGGAAGATGGCCTTAATGGAATTCTTTTCACCAGAAATAATTGGCGCAATAATGATTGGTTGCATGTTGTTTGCAATTTTCGTTGGATTTCCTATTTCATTTACGTTGATTTTTTTAGGTCTTGTCTTTGGTTATTGGGGATTTGGAAAGTTAGTTTTCTATTTAATGACCTTGCAATTTAATATGATAATGACCGAGAATACCCTGGCCGCCGTTCCACTCTTTATATTTATGGGAATTTTGATGGAGCAAGCTGGATTGATGGAAAGATTATTTAACGCGGTACAATTAATGCTCTCAAAAACTAGAGGTGCATTATTTTATGCTGTTATGTTTGTATCAACTATTTTTGCAGCAGCAACTGGGATTGTTGGAGCATCTGTAACAATTTTGGGAATTATGGCTGGAAAAACTATGATCAGGACAGGATATGACACCAGACTTTCAGCGGGTTTAATTTGTGCTGGAGGTACTTTGGGAATTTTAATTCCTCCAAGCATTATGTTAGTTGTTATGGGTCCTGTATTAGAAATACCAGTTACAGATTTATTCGCAGCCGCAATCATCCCAGGAATTCTTTTAGCATTTTTGTATGCCGCTTACACAACGTTAAGATGTTTTTTAAATCCTAAACTTGGTCCTGTATTACCAGCTTCAGAACGACCAAAAAATATGGCTAAGGTTTGGTATGAGTTTTTAATGGGTTTAATTCCTCCTGCAGGTTTAGTTTTTTTTGCCTTAGGAAGTATTTTATTTGGTCTTGCAACTCCAACTGAAGGTGCCGGCATGGGAGCTTTTGGAGCAATACTATTAGCACTGGCATATAAAAAACTTACTTACCATGGTCTAAAAGAAGCTCTATTGAAAACTTTAGAGATAACAGCATTAATTATGTTTTTAGTTGCGGCCTCAAATTTCTTTGGTGCGGTATTTTCAAAATTAGGAACTCCATCTCTATTAACAGACTTTTTATTAAATCTTGATGTAAATAAATATGTGATTTTAGCGATTATAATGGCTGCAATATTTCTTCTAGGTTGGCCTTTAGAATGGGTTCCAATAGTATTAATAGTTTTACCAATAGTTCTACCTTTAATTTTAGAATTAGGTTTTAACTTAACTTGGTTTGCTATTCTTGTAGCTGTCAATTTACAAACCGCCTGGCTATCTCCACCTGTAGCTTTATCAGCTTATTTCTTAAAAGGTGTCGTGCCTCAATGGGATTTAAAAGATATATATTTAGGTATGATGCAATTTATGGTTATTCAACTAATTGGCTTAATATTAATTATTATGTTTCCCCAAATAGCATTATGGTTGCCAAGTATAATGTATCCTAGCCCTTAGCTTTTTTTATTAATTTGAGGAATAATTGTTCCTACTAAAATAATTATTAAAGATATAAATATATTAATAGATATTGTAGAACCCAAAACTATCCATGACATTGTAGCACCAATAGGACCAGTTAAAGGATACATTAAACTAATTCTACCGATAGGCGCTCTTCTTAAAGCAAAGTTATAAAATAAATAAGCTCCAAAAGTTATAAAAGATAATGTTATGGCTGCAAGAACTGGAGGACTAAAATTTAAATAATAATTATATTTAAAACTACTATCAGGCCACAATATAAAAAGTATTAGAACAGATAAGATTGCTCCAATCATATATTGAAAAGTATTAACACCTAATTGATTTACTTTGGTTTGCATAAAACGTCTTCCAAGTACTTCATTAATAGAAACACACATCATCCCTAAAAATATAATAAAATCCCCTAAATAATTTCCACCTCCAATTTTCTTTTGGGTTGATAATAAAATTAAAGTTCCAATAATTGTAATAAATGCTCCAATTATTACTTTAGTTTCAATTTTTTCTTTTAAAAAAATTCTTGCTACAAAAGGCTGCCAAATAGGAATTGTACTTATTAAAGCAACACCACTTACCGGAGAAGTTAGCAACAACCCTATATGAAAACTAAGAGTTACCAAAAAAGGATTTAGTAGACCCATTAAAAAAGGAGTTAATCCAATTTTTTTAATAGATAAATCTACTCTCATTAAAAGTGCAAATATTAACATTAAAATAAATGCTAAAGAGAATCGAACTGCCATTAAATCCATTACATAAAACTCTTGTAGTGCTAATTTTACAAATGGAGGACCAGAGCCAAAGCCTATAACAGCAATGAACATTGAAATGTAACCAATATTACTTTTTAGAAAACTCATGTATTAATATCCTACTGTTATCACTTTTATAGACATATAAAAATATTAGTTTAGAATCTTTTAAGTGAGTCAAAATATAGAATTAAAAAATTTTGAATTAGCTACAGTTAATCCAAGTAACAAAACGTGGACTTCGGCAGATTTATTCTGTTATTGGGCAAATAGTATTCAAACTATTGCTGGATTTGCTCTTATATCTTCTTTGTATTTAATCTATAATTTAAGCTCTTATTTAGTTTTATCTTCCTCAATAGCTGCATCAATTCTTGTGTATTTTTTTATTTCTTTAATTGGTCATCCATCCCAAAAACACGGATTACCTTTTCCAGTTTTGATGAGAATGTCCATGGGTCTAAACGGTGCTAGATATTTAAGTTTATTAAGATCAATTGTTGGAATTTTTATGTTTGGAATACAAACATACTTTATATCCAAATCTATTACCTACCTAACAAGAATTATTATTTATTACATATTCGACCCACAAATTTTAGAAAATGAATTTGTTTTACAATTTTTTCTAGGCTTAAATATTATAGATTGGTTTTCATTAATAGTGACATTTTTCATTCAATTTTTTTTATTTACGAATGGTCAAAGATATAATCAAGGGTTTTTAAAATTCTCCGCAATATTTGTTTACTTCGGTTTAATTTTCTTTTTTATTATGCTTATTGCTGAAAATAGCACTCAAATATTTCAATCTCTAAAATCTAATACAACTAGTACAGATTTGATTTCTAAATCAAATGTAATGCCCTTTTTTATTCTTACAGGGACAATTTTTTCATATTTTTCTCTTGTACTTTTGAATTATGGAGATTTTTCAAGATATGTAAAAACTAGCAGAGATCTTAAAATAGGAAATCTATTTTTATTTTTGAATATGATTATCTTTTCCTTTCTCGCGACTACTATTGTAATAGGTGTTGATGTTTTATTGAATCAAAAGCTAATCGTTGTTGATCAAATAATGACAAAGCCGATGGATATAATAGGAAAGATTGATAATGTCTATCTAACAGTCTACGCATTAATTTTTATAATATTCTCTTCACTTTCGACAAATTTAATAACTAATTATGTTCCAACGCAAAATAGTATAATTAATTTTTTACCTAAAAACTTGGACCTTAAAAGTGCAGGAATACTAATTTTAATATTTGGACTAATAACAGGCAGTTTGTGGCCATCAATACTAAGCCAAATAGAAATAATAAAATTAATTGATAGTTTAGCGGCATTTTTTGGACCAATTTTTGGAGTTATCATTGCAGACTACTATCTTGTTAAGAGAGAAAAAGTTAATCACAAAGATCTTTTTTTTATCAGACTAGAAAATGAGTACATTTATTCAGGTGGATGGAATTATAAAGCCGTATACGCTGTATTAATTGGTTTTATTTTTTCATTTTCAATTATTTGGAATACTAATTTCGAAGATTTTAAAACATATTCATGGATTATAGGATTTGTCGTTTCATATATTATGTATTATCTTCTTAATGAAAAATAATTATGAAAGCTTTAGTTTATACTGGTGTAGAAGAACTTACTTATAGAGACGAAAAAGAACCAACAGAGGTAAGTGGGGAAAGTATTCTTAAAGTTCACGCTTCAGGAATTTGTGGATCTGATATGCATGCTTACCATGGTAAAGATGAAAGAAGAATCCCGCCCTTAATACTAGGTCATGAGGTAAGTGGAAAAATACAAAATGGTAAATTCAAAGATAAAAATGTTGTATTAAACCCATTAATAACTTGTGGAAAATGTGAATACTGCATGAATGGACGCGAGCATTTATGTCCTAACAGAGTCTTATTAGGCATGAATAGACCTTATGAAAGAAGTGGAGTTTTTGCTGAATATGTCTCTACTCCAAATCAAAATATTTATGAAATACCTGATCGTCTAGATTTAAGTGAAGCTACAATTGCTGAACCTACAGCTGTATCTTTACATGCTGTATTGATGGGCGAGACATCATTAAAAAAACCGCTTAAAGAGTGTCGAACTTTGGTACAAGGCGCTGGAGCTATTGGATTATTGTGTTCATTAATTTTATCTAAAATAAAGGGAAATAAAAATATTATAATGTCTGATCCAAACAAACTAAGGCTAGATGTTTGTTCAAAATACTTCGATGGTAAATTTGTTAGTCCAAATGATAAAGAAGTAAAAGAAAATAGTTTCGATATTGTTTTCGATACAGTTGGATTAGAGGTATCTAGACAACAAGCTATTTCTGTGATTAAGCCTGGTGGTAGCATTATTCATATTGGTTTAACACAACCTTCTGGTCAATTTAATTTTAGAAAAGCTACACTTCAGGAAGTAACATTTATAGGCACTTATTGTTATACTAATAAAGATTTTGAAAAAACAATTAAAATTTTGGCTAATAAAGAAATAGGAGATCTATCTTGGATTGAATATCGGGAATTAAAAAAAGGAGCAGAGGCTTTCAAGCAAATTCATGATGGTAGTTGTTCTGCTCCAAAAATAGTCTTATTGCCAGAGTAAATACGTAATATTGAAAAAATAATAAAATTGTCTATAGAAGTTTTTGTGAAAAATATTTTATTATCAATAATATTCTCAATTTTTCTTTTTTCATTATCTAATGCTAATGAAAAAGTAATATTTGATTTTACTGAAAATGAACTTTCTACTTTAGAAGTGAGGAAAGTAAGAGGTGCTGATGCAAAAACTATTTATACAATTGGAAAAAACGAGAATGGAAATTATCTAAAAGCAGTAGCAGATAATGCAGCTTCCGGTCTAGGTAAAGAAATAAAAATAGATTTAGACGCCACCCCTTATATAAACATTACATGGAAAGTTGAAAAAGACTTAAAAGGAATTAAAGAAAATACAAAAAAAGGACATGATTTTGCTGCAAGAGTTTTTGTTATTAAAAAAACAGGTGCTACGCCACTATCAAATAGAGCTATTAATTATGTTTATTCTAGCAACTTAAATATTGATGATTATAAACGGAGCCCTTATACAAAAAAGTCAATAGATTATGTTTTATCCACCACAAAAAAAAATTTTGATGAGTGGATTACAGTTAAAGCAAATGTAAAAGAAGATTTTAAAAAACTCCATAAACTAGACGTTAAAGAGTTGGACGGAGTTGCTATTATGGCTGACACTGACAATTCAAAGATGAAAGCTATAAGTTATTATCAAAATATTTATTTTTCCTCTGAGTAATTTATTTTATATATTTTTTGAGTACCAAACTTAAAAACGAGAGCAGAATTGCAGCAATTACATCAAGAAGTGGTGTTGCTTGAGGATATCCAAAGTTCCACAATACAACCCCTATAAGCCAAATTATATATATTTTCATAAACAAATAATCATTAGTATATATATTCCTCGTCTTTGATAATATATTTTTAATATGGAATTTAAATCAAACTTTAGAGTTTACTATGAAGACACTGATAGTGGAGGAGTAGTTTATTATGCCAATTATTTGAAATTTTTGGAACGAGCTAGAACAGATGCAATTACATCTTTAAATTTTAGTAATAAAAATCTTATAGAAAAATTTGGGATTTATATAATAGTTAAATCTTGCAACTTAAATTTCCATAAACCTGCAAAACTTGAAGACAATTTAAATATTATTTCTAAAGTGTTAGAAGTTAAAAATGTATCAATAAGAATGAAACAGAATATTTTTGTCAATGATAGTATGATTGTTGAGGCTGAAATATTATTAGCTTCAGTGGATGAAAAGGGGAAACCATCAAAACTTCCAGTAGAATTTAAAAGTCAATTGATTAAATGACTTTTTTAACCTTAAGAAATAAATTAGTCATTTTATTAACATCAATTCTTCCGGTGTTAACATTTCTAGGACTTGGGTGATAAGATCCAACTAATAAAATGTTATTTGGCAGCTTAAAAAATTTACTGTGTCCAAATTTAATATTATTTTCTATTTTAAATTGTTTTCTATAAAACTCTATACACGTATCAAAAGCTATTTTTCCAAGAGCAATAATGATTTTTAAATTATCTAAGTTTTCAATTTCATTTTTAAAATATTTAAAACAATTATTAAGTTCATTTCTAGTTGGCTTATCTCCTGGAGGGACACATTTTAATGCTGTAGTTATAAAACTATCATTTAGTATCAAACCATCGTTTCTGTGAACTGAATTTGATTTGTTCGATAATTTAGCTTTATGAAGGCATTTGTACAAAAATTCAGATGATCTATCACCTGTAAAAACTCTTCCAGTCCTATTGCCACCATGAGCAGCAGGGGCTAAACCAACTAATAAAATTCTTGCTTTTTGGTCACCAAAACCTGTTATTGGTTTTCCCCAATATTTCTCATTTATATATTGTTTTCTTTTATCTTTTGCTACCCGAGTTCTAAAGTTTACAAGTCTTGGACATTTCTTACAATTTATTATTGAGTTTTCAAGTTTTTTAAAACTTTTTTTCATAAATATTAATTTTTAATCAATGAGTCTTATACTATAATTATTTAAAATTATGAATGTAGGTTTTATTGGTGTTGGCTATATGGGTTATGGAATAGCCAAAAATATTTTAAAAAAGGGAAACAGTTTATTTGTTATTGCAAATAAAAAAAGAGCACCTATTGACAAGATTGTAAGTGATGGAGCAAAAGAGGTTAAAAGCTACAATGAGTTATGTGAAAAGAACTTAGATGCCTTATTTCTTTGTGTAACCAATACACCAATAGCCATAAGTATTGCAGAAAAATTATCTAATTTGTTAAATGATGGAACATTAATTGTTGACGTTACAACACATAACCAACATGGATCAATTAAAATGGAACAAATTTTTGCGAAACAAAAAATTAGTTATGTTGAATGTCCTGTGATGGGAGGACCTGTTCAAGCAGAGGAAGGTGTTTGTGGAGGAATTGTTGGGGCTTCCGATGAAAATTTTAAAAAGGCAGAGGTTTATTTAAAAACTTTTTGTAAAGATTATTTCCATTTTGGTGAAGTAGGCAAGGGAGCAAAGTCAAAATTATTAAATAACTTTTTATCTCTCGGTACTGCAACAAATGTTATAGAATTCATCAAGAGCGCAAAAAAATTGGATATTGATTTGGAAAAACTTTTTGCAGTTGCAAAATTAGGATCTGGAAACTCAACAGCCTTAAATAGAATTTTTGATAATGTCCTTAAGGACGATTATACTGGATTTAAATTTTCAACTTCCAACACTTTAAAAGATCTTACCTATATACATGAAATGCTAAAAGATTTAGGTAATGCAGAAAAATTAGCTGATTTAAAAAAGTCTATTTACAAAAAAGCTGTAGATGACGGTAATGGAGATCTCTTTATAAGCGAACTAATACAAAAAGATTAATTATTCATTTTTTTTATCAGCAAACACAATAGCTATAAGCAATAATGCTGTCCAAAACATTGCTGCTAAACTTTTGATAGCACTCGTTTCAGCACCCCATAAATCAAAAACAAATGCTCCAATAAGAATTCCAATTATATAAATTATTACTACCAATCTAGTCTGAGTCATTTAGTTGTTTCTTTTTAAATAGTGACATTCCATTATTTTTTTTATGTTCATAAGATTCTTTGAAACTTTCCAACTGCCATCCTTGCATCCTCTTTTGAATATCTTCTAAATTTTGTTTTTTCCACTCATCACTTGTATTTTGGTCTTTCCAAATCTTCTTCTCATCATTGTCTCTTCCACAGCCATAGCAATATCCAGTTACAGGATCCATTTTGCAAATACTTATACAAGGCGAAATTATCATTTTTTTATATATTTATATCTTTTTACACTATTATTCTGATTGGACAAATTAGATCAATACTATATAAAACACCATAAATTTGGGCGAGTGGCGGAATTGGTAGACGCGTTGGTCTTAGGAACCAATAGTGCAAGCTGTGAAGGTTCGAGTCCTTTCTCGCCTACCATAAAAAAAATATGAAAGTAACTATAGAAAATAAAAAAGGTTTAGAAAAAGATCTTAAAGTATTCATAGACAAAAAAACTATCTCAGGCTTTATGGATGAGAAATATGAAGAAATAAGAAAGGATGTTGTAATAAAGGGTTTCAGACCTGGTAAGGTGCCTACCGAAATATTAAAAAGACAATTTGGTAAAGCTGTTTACGGTGAAGTAATTGATAAGTTGCTAAAAGATACAACAACAAAAGCTTTAGAAGAAAATAAGATCAAACCGGCAGGACAACCTAAAATAGATTTAAAGTCTTTTGGTGAAGGAAAAGATTTAGAGTACATTATTTCAGTAACTGAGCTTCCAAAGGTTTCAGCCAAAGGATTAAGCTCAATAAAAGTAGACGAGTATGTTGTAAAAATAGATCCAAAAGAAACAGATAAAAGAATTAGTGAGATTGCCAAGAATCAGAATAATTTTAAAGACGCAGATACAAATTATAGCTCAAAAATTAATGACCTCGTAATTTTTGATTACAAAGGAACTATTGACGGTAAAGAGTTTAAAGGAAATGAGGGTAAAAATACTCAATTAGTACTTGGAAAAGATTTATTTATTAAAGGTTTTGATAAGCAATTAGAGGGAGTTAAATCAGGTGATATAAAAAATGTAGAAGTAAATCTTCCTGAAAATTTTCCTGAGAAAGACCTTATAGATAAAAATGCTGTTTTTGAATGTAAAATCACAGCAGTTAGAATTCCCGAGGAGGTAATAATCAATGATGATTTTGCTAAAAATATGGGAGCTAAAGATTTATCAAACTTAAAAGAACTGATCTCAAAACAAATTAATGATGAATATAAAAATTCATTAGCCATGATTACAAAGAAAAGCATTTTGAAACAAATAGAGAAAGAAAAATTAGATCAACTGCCTGGTAATTTAATAGAGCAAGAAGTTAAAATTTTATCCCAAGGCATGAAAGAAGATGAAATTAAAAAGAATCAAAAATCATTGGAGGATCAAGCTAAAAAAAGAATTAAAACTGGATTAATCTTAAATGCTTTTGGTGAAGAAAATAAAATCAACGTTTCTCAAGAGGAAATAAATGTAGAAATACAAAAACAGTTTCGAATGATGCCAGGTCAAGAAAAGATTGTTAAAGATTATTATGAACAAAATCCTGCAGCTATTGACAGTTTAAGAGGACAAATTTATGAGGAAAAAATAATTGAAGAAATTAAGAAAAAAGCGAAAACAACAAAAAAAGAAATCACTAAAGAAGAAGCTGAGAAAATTCTAAAAGAAGAAAATGAAAACATTTTAAAAGAGCAAGCCAAAGATAATAAAAAAGATGAAGATAAAAAAAAGAGAGCAATCAAGCCTAAAAAAGTTGAAGTAAAAAAATCAAAAGTAACCTCAAAAACTAAAACTTTAGTAACCAAATCAAAAAAAGTAAAAAAGGTTAGCAAAAAGTAATCACAAGTTGTATAAGATTAATCGATTCGATTATGTCTAATAAAATTCCAGAACAACTAAATACCCTTATTCCTATGGTTGTTGAACAATCTAGTAGAGGAGAAAGGGCATACGATATTTATTCTAGGCTACTTAAAGAAAGAATTGTATTTGTAGTCGGGCCAATAAATGATGCTGTTGCTTCCTTAGTCACAGCTCAATTATTATTTTTAGAATCTGAAGATCCTAAAAAAGAAATTTCTTTATACATAAACAGCCCAGGCGGACTAGTAACAGCAGGACTAGGCATCTATGATACAATGCAATACATAAAACCCGAGATAAGTACTTTATGCATTGGACAAGCAGCAAGCATGGGTTCATTCTTACTAGCAGCTGGAGCGAAAGGGAAAAGATTTTCATTACCAAATTCAAGAATAATGGTCCATCAACCCTCAGCTGGTTTCCAAGGCCAAGCAACAGATATTGAAATACATGCTAACGAGGTTTTATCTCTGAAGAAAAGATTAAATGAAATCTATTCTAAACATACAGGCAAACCAATAGAAGAAATAAAATCTGCTTTAGAAAGAGATAATTTTATGACACCAGATAATGCAAAAAGTTTTGGCTTGTTAGACAAAGTTGTGGAAAAGAGAGAATAGATCACAATATATAGTTTGTTCACAACCTACACTTGATTACGCAGTATAACTTGTATTAAAGTATGATTATTGATTCGAATTAAAAATTATGAGTAACAACAAAAATATTCTTTACTGTTCTTTCTGTGGCAAAAGCCAACACGAAGTTAGAAAGTTAATAGCTGGACCAACTGTATTTATTTGCGATGAATGTGTTGAACTTTGCATGGATATTATAAAAGAGGAAAGTAAAGATAATTTTGTAAAGCATCAAGATGGTCTGCCTCTGCCAAAAGAAATATGTAAAGTGCTTGATGATTATGTAATTGGACAATCACATGCAAAAAAAGTTTTATCTGTAGCTGTTCACAATCATTACAAAAGGTTAAATTACGAGAACAAAACAAGCAAAACAGTTGAGTTATCAAAATCAAATATATTATTAGTTGGACCAACTGGATGTGGTAAAACATTATTAGCTCAAACTCTTGCAAGAATACTAGATGTACCTTTTACTATGGCTGATGCAACAACATTAACTGAAGCTGGTTATGTTGGTGAAGATGTTGAAAATATTATTTTAAAGTTACTGCAAGCTGCAGATTATAATGTTGAAAAAGCTCAAAGAGGAATTGTTTACATAGATGAGGTTGATAAAATTAGTAGAAAATCTGAAAACCCATCAATTACTAGAGATGTATCTGGAGAAGGTGTACAGCAAGCATTATTAAAAATTATGGAGGGAACAGTGGCAAGTGTTCCGCCACAAGGAGGAAGAAAACATCCCCAACAAGAGTTTTTACAAGTTGATACAACTAATATTTTATTTATTTGTGGAGGAGCTTTTGCTGGGCTAGATAAGATAATTTCTCAAAGAGATAAGGGATCGTCAATAGGCTTTGGTGCAGAAGTTAAATCATTAGAAGATAAAAAAACAGGTGAGTGGATGAAGAATTTGGAGCCAGAGGACTTATTAAGATATGGCCTTATTCCTGAATTTATTGGTCGTTTACCTATCACAGCTACGCTTGAAGACTTAGATGAGAAATCTCTAGTTAAAATTCTGTTAGAACCAAAAAATTCTTTAATAAAACAATATCAAGAATTATTTAGACTAGAAGGAGTGAAGTTAACATTTAAAGATCAAGCAGTTAAAGATATTGCTAATAAAGCTATAAGCAAAAAAACTGGTGCTAGAGGATTAAGATCGATTTTAGAAAATTTGTTACTTAAAACTATGTTTGATCTACCTGGTCAAGAAAATGTAGAGGAAGTAATAATAGATTCAGGAGCCACAAAAGGTACATCACAGCCAATAATTGTACACACTAAGAACAAATCAAAAACAGAAAAGACTTCTGCGGCTTAAAAAAAGTTAATAAACAAAAGTTTCCTATTGCATTCTAAAATATAATATCCATATTTATGTGTATGGAAGTAAAATTAACACAACCTTTATTACCTTTAAGAGACATAGTTGTTTTCCCAAGTATGGTAATTCCATTATTTGTTGGAAGAGACAAGTCAATAACTGCTTTAAATGAAGTCATGAAAAGTGACAAAAAAATAATTCTGGTTACTCAAAAAAATTCTGAGGTAGATGACCCCAAAAAAAATGATGTTTTTTCATATGGGTGTGAGAGTAATATTTTGCAACTTTTAAAACTCCCTGATGGAACTGTAAAAGTTTTAGTTGAAGGTATCAAGAGGGTAAAAATAATTGAATTCAAAGACGATGAAAAATTCATTACTTGTACATATGAGCATCAAAAAGATATTATAAATAAAGATGAAGATTTGTTGCCTTTAGCATTAACAGCAGTGAGAAGATTGGAAAAACTTACATCAGTAAACAAAAAAATTTCATCTGAAACTATTAATAATATCAAACAATTAAGAGATCCGTCAAAAATTGTAGATAATATAGTTTCAAATTTGAATGCAACTATATCAGAAAAACAACATATATTTGAAACCCTCGATGTTAAGAAAAGATTAAATGCAGCTATAAAAATGATGGAGAGCGAGACCAGTATTATCGGAGTAGAAAAAAGAATTAGAGGAAGAGTGAAGACTCAAATGGAAAAGACGCAAAGGGAGTATTATCTAAATGAGCAATTAAAAGCTATACAAAAAGAATTAGGTGAAATTGAAGATGGAAAGGATGAAACAACTAATCTTAAAAAATCAATTCAAAAAGCTAAAATGCCAAAAGAAGTTGAGAAAAAATGCATGTCAGAACTTAAAAAATTAAAAAACATGAGTCCAATGTCTGCTGAAGCAACAGTTGTAAGAAATTATTTAGATTGGATGATAGATCTTCCATGGTTTAAAAAAGATAACGTAGATATTGATTTAAACAAAGGTCTTAAAATTTTAGATGAGGACCATTTTGGCCTAGATAAAGTTAAAGAGAGGATAATTGAATTTCTTGCAGTCCAAAAAAGAATGGAAAAAATTAAAGGTCCAATATTATGTTTGGTTGGACCACCAGGGGTTGGTAAAACCTCATTAGGTAAATCAATTGCTAAAGCCACTAATAGACAATTTATAAGAATGTCATTAGGAGGTGTAAGAGACGAGGCTGAAATAAGAGGTCATAGAAGAACATACATAGGATCTTTGCCAGGAAAAATAATTCAAATGATGAAAAAAGCCGGAACTAAAAATCCATTATTTTTATTAGATGAAGTTGATAAAATTGGAAATGATTATAGGGGAGATCCATCATCTGCTTTATTGGAAGCTTTAGATCCTGAACAAAATACAGCATTTAATGATCATTATTTAGAAGTAGATTATGACTTATCAGATGTAATGTTTGTAACTACCGCTAATACGCTTAATATTTTGCCACCGTTATTAGACAGAATGGAAGTCATAAGAATTCCAGGCTATACAGAAGACGAAAAAATAAATATTGCTAATAAATATCTATTACCAAAACAAGTGAAAGAAAATGGTGTTAAAGATGGAGAATTAGACTTAGCTGATGGAACAATAAAAGAAATTATAAGAAGTTATACAAGAGAGTCTGGGGTTAGAAATCTAGAAAGAGAAATTTCTAAAGTTACTAGAAAGGTTGTTAAGAGAGTAGTGAGTGGAGAGGCACAAAAAGTCCAAGTTAATGATGAAAATATTCCAGACTTTTTAGGAATAAAAAAATTCAAGTATGGGGAAGTAGAAGATAAAGATAAAACTGGAATTGTAATAGGTTTAGCATGGACCGAAGTTGGTGGAGAAATTCTTAAGATTGAAACGGTAAATATGCCTGGAAAAGGTAGAATGCAAATCACAGGTAAAATTGGAGATGTGATGCAAGAGTCTGTTAAAGCAGCAAAATCATTTGTAAGGTCAAAGAGTCTAGAATACGGGATAATACCTCCATTGTTTGAAAAGAAAGATTTTCATATTCATGTTCCAGAAGGAGCAACTCCTAAGGATGGACCGTCAGCTGGTATAGCCATGGTTACTTCTATAGTATCATCAATAACAAATATTCCAGTAAATAGAGAGATTGCAATGACAGGCGAGGTAACAATTACTGGTCAAGTTTTACAAATTGGAGGTTTAAAAGAAAAATTACTAGCGGCTCATAGAGCTGGTGTAAAAAAAGTGTTAATTCCAAAAGAAAATGAAAAAGATTTAATAGATATTCCTAAGAAAGTGAGAGAAGATATTAAAATAATACCTGTTGAAACTGCAGATGAAGTACTAAAAATCGCCTTAACTAAAGAACTTAAGCCAGTAGAATGGACTGAGGTAGATAAGATATCAGAAGGTAAAAAGGACGATAAATCTCAGGCTAGTATTCAGTAATAAACAATTTACTTTGTTAATCTGTTGATGTATGAGTACCATGATTTTGGGTGGTTAGCTCAGTTGGTAGAGCATCTCGTTTACACCGAGGGGGTCAAAGGTTCGAGTCCTTTACTACCCACCATTAGCACCTATGGGGGTGTAGCTCAGTTGGTTAGAGCACCTGCCTGTCACGCAGGGGGCCGAGGGTTCGAGTCCCTTCACTCCCGCCATAACATCAATAAAATTGGGCTTAAAAATGTGACATATCTCCACTTTTAGTTGATATAATAGTTGTTACATAGGAATCAAATGCTTGCGGAATTTTTAAAAGATTATCTACCGATAATATTGTTCTTGGTAATAGCTTTAGGCTTAAGTCTTGCTTTTGTGGCAATTAATTATATTGCGGCTCCAAGCAAACCTGACCCTGAAAAACTTTCAGCTTATGAGTGTGGATTTGAACCTTTTAATGATTCACGAATGGAATTTGATGTACGATTTTATTTAGTTGCGATTTTATTTATAATTTTTGATCTAGAGATAGCATTTTTATTCCCATGGGCAATATCACTTGGTCAAATTGGTTTATATGGTTTCTGCTCAATGATGTTGTTTTTATTTATTTTAACTGTTGGGTTTATTTACGAGTGGAAAAAAGGAGCCTTAGATTGGGAATAACATGAATTTAGAAGATAGAAAAAAAGATATTCCAGAGGAATTTAAACAATTAGCGCAAGACTTTAGTGATAATGGTTTTATAACTACTTCATTAGATAATCTTGTAAATTGGGCTAGAACAGGTTCATTACATTGGATGACATTTGGTTTAGCTTGTTGCGCCGTAGAAATGATGCAAACATCAATGCCAAGGTATGATCTTGAAAGATTTGGTGCAGCACCGAGAGCCTCACCACGTCAATCTGATGTTATGATAGTGGCAGGAACTTTAACAAACAAAATGGCTCCAGCCTTAAGAAAAGTTTATGATCAGATGCCAGAACCAAGATATGTCATATCAATGGGTAGTTGTGCTAATGGTGGTGGTTATTATCACTATTCATACTCTGTTGTTAGGGGGTGTGATCGTGTAGTTCCAGTTGATGTATACGTTCCAGGATGCCCTCCTTCTGCTGAAGCTTTATTGTATGGAATATTACAATTGCAGAAAAAAATTAGAAATAAAGGTTCACTAGAAAGATAATAATGAAAAATCTTGAGAACCTGGAAAAATTTATAAATTCTGAATTAACATCAAAAATTAAAAATTCTTTTATAAAGCATGATTGTATTTATTTAAACATTGATCATAATGAATTGATTGATGTTGTTATATTTTTGAAAACTAATAATGAAACAAAATTTAGGCAATTAATTGAAATTACTGCTGTAGACTACCCAGAAAATGAAAATAGATTTAAAATGGTTTACCTTCTTTTAAGTCACGAATATAATAAACGAGTTATTATTGAATATTCGATAAAGGAAATAGATATAATTACATCAATAACTTCAATATTTCCATCAGCCAATTGGATGGAACGAGAGGTATTTGATATGTATGGTTTAAATTTCAAAAACCATCCCGATTTAAGAAGAATTTTAACTGATTATGGTTTTGAGGGGCATCCTTTAAGAAAAGACTTTCCTCTTACTGGGCATAATGAGGTTCGATATAGCGAAGAAGAGAAAAAAGTGATCTATGAACCAGTAAAGTTAGAACAAAATTATAGAAATTTTGATTACGAAAGTCCTTGGGAAGGAACAAAATATATTAAGGAAATTAAAAAAAGCTAATGGCAAAAGAAAAAAAAACATTAAATTTAAACTTTGGACCACAACACCCTGCGGCACATGGAGTCTTAAGGTTAATACTTCAATTAGATGGAGAAGTTGTTGAAAAAGCTGATCCCCATATAGGATTATTGCATAGAGGCACAGAGAAATTAATAGAAAACAAAACATATATACAAGCAGTTCCATATTTTGATCGTCTTGATTATGTTGCACCAATGAATCAAGAACATGCGTTTGCACTAGCTATAGAAAAAATTCTTAAAATTAAAGTTCCTGCTAGAGCTAAATATATAAGAGTAATTTTCTGTGAAATAGGGCGAATATTAAGCCACATATTAAATGTGACTACTCAAGCAATGGATGTCGGAGCATTAACCCCAACTTTATGGGGATTTGAAGAAAGAGAAAAATTAATGGGATTTTATGAAAGAGTATCTGGATCAAGATTACATGCTAACTATTTTAGAGCTGGTGGGGTGCATAAAGATTTGCCTGCTGGACTTGACAATGATATTGATGACTTTTGCAATAAATTTCCAAAAATCATAGATGATTTAGAAACTTTACTAACTGACAACAGAATATTTAAACAGAGAAATGTTGATATAGGAATTGTCTCAAAGCAAGATGCGTTAGATTATTCTTTTTCTGGCGTAATGTTAAGAGGTTCTGGTATAGCTTGGGATCTAAGAAGAAGCCAGCCTTATGACTGTTATGATGATTTAGAATTTAAAATTCCTATAGGAAAAAACGGAGATTGTTACGATAGATATCTTTGCAGAATTGAAGAAATGAGAGAAAGTATAAAAATCATTAAACAATGTTTACAAAAAATTCCAAAAGGACCAATTAAAACAGAGGATGGAAAAATTTCTCCACCACCTAAGAAGGAAATTAAACAGTCTATGGAGGCTTTGATTCACCATTTTAAACTATTCACCGAGGGTTATAGAGTTGAAAAGGATGAAATATATACTGCAGTTGAAGCTCCTAAAGGAGAATTTGGTGTTTATTTAATATCAGATGGTTCAAGCAAACCCTACAAATGTAAAATAAGAGCTCCTGGCTTTACGCATCTTCAAGCAATGGATTATTTAATAAAAGGTCATATGCTTGCTGACGTACCAGCTGTTCTAGGATCAATGGATATTGTTTTCGGGGAAGTTGATAGATGAGCATAAAAAAAATTCATAAAGACCAGCCTAAGACTTTTGAGTTCAATGAAAAGAGTATGCTAGCTGCAAATAAAATAGTCTCTAATTATCCAGATGGAAAACAACAAAGCGCTGTGATGGCATTACTATATATTGCGCAAAGACAAAATGATAATTGGATACCATTAACAGCAATGAAATATATCGCTAAATTCTTAGATATGCCTTATATAAAAGTTTATGAAGTCGCAACATTTTATTCAATGTATAATTTATCTCCAGTAGGTAAATATTTTTTTCAAGTTTGTACTACAACTCCTTGTATGCTTCGTGGCGCTTATGATTTAGTTAAAGTTTGTAAAAAAAAAATATCTGAAAAAGAAAATGAATTATCTGCAGATGGAAAGATTTCTTGGATGGAAGTCGAGTGTCTAGGTGCATGTGTAAATGCTCCAATGATGCAGGTAAATCAAGATTATTATGAAGATTTAAATGACAAAAAACTTGAGGAAATAATAGATAAGATATACCAAAATAAAACTCCAAAATCAGGATCTTACACAGGACGAATTAATGCAGAACCAGTGAATAATCGAAAAACTTTATTAGGAAATAAAAATGCTTAAAGACGAAGATAGAATATTTCAAAATTTATACAATGACAGTGGTGCTGATATTGAGTCTGCTAAATTAAGAAATGATTGGAATGGAACAAAAGAAATTTTAGAAAAAGGAAGAGAGTGGATAATCAATGAAGTTAAATCTTCAGAACTTAGAGGACGTGGTGGAGCTGGTTTTCCAACTGGTCTAAAATGGTCATTTGCACCTAAAGAAGTAGGGTCTAGACCACATTACCTAGTTATCAATGCTGATGAGTCAGAACCTGGAACATGCAAAGATAGAGATATATTAAGATTTGAACCTCACAAATTAATAGAGGGATGTTTAATTGCTTCTTACGCAGTGAACGCCCATAAATGTTATATTTATATTAGAGGTGAATATTTTAATGAGGGACAAAAACTTCAAACTGCAATCGACGAGGCTTATAAAAACAATTTAATTGGTAAAAATTCTTTAAATTCAGGATGGGATTTAGATATTTATATTCATTATGGTGCAGGCGCCTATATTTGTGGTGAAGAAACTGCACTACTTGAGAGTTTAGAAGGTAAAAAGGGTCAACCAAGATTAAAGCCACCATTTCCTGCATTAATTGGATTATACGGATGTCCTACAATCATTAATAATGTTGAAACCGTTGCGGCTGTGCCTACTATTTTAAGAAGAGGAGCAAAATGGTTTAGCTCACTTGGAAGACCAAAAAACACTGGAACAAAAATATATTGTATTTCTGGAAATGTAAATAATCCATGTAATGTGGAAGAAGAAATGGGAATTCCACTTAAAGAATTAATAGAAACTCATGCTGGGGGTGTTGTTGGTGGTTGGGATAATCTTAAAGCTGTAATACCTGGTGGTTCATCTATGCCAATGTTACCTAAAGAAATTTGTGACAACATAAAAATGGATTTTGATGCATGTGTAGAGAATAAAACAGGACTTGGAACTGCTGGAATTGTTGTAATTAATAACGATCAAGATATCATTAAGTGCATGGCAAGAATAGCCAGATTTTATAAGCATGAAAGTTGTGGTCAGTGTACACCTTGCAGAGAAGGATCTGGGTGGATGTGGAGAATGTTAGAAAGAATGGCAGCAGGTGAGGCAACTCCAGATGAAGTAGATATGCTTTTTGATGTAACTAAACAAATAGAAGGTCATACAATTTGTGCTTTTGGTGAGGGTTCATCTTGGCCAGTCCAAGGATTAATTAGACATTTTAAAGATGAAATACTTGAAAGAAATAAATTTGATCCTGTAGTGAAAAAACAAAAAAATATTCCATACCTGGTTGATCAACATTTATTAGAAAAGGAAAATGCCTAAATTAAAAGTAAACGATATTGATATTGAAGTTGAAGATGGTTTAACGGTTCTCCAGGCTTGTGAACAAGCCGGGGCTGAAATACCAAGATTTTGTTATCATGAAAAACTTTCCATAGCTGGGAATTGTCGTATGTGTTTGGTTGAAATGGAAAAATCACCAAAACCTATAGCCTCATGTGCAATGCCCGCAGCGGAGGGCATGGTTATTAAAACAAATACAGAAAAAGTTGAAAAAGCAAGAAAAGGTGTAATGGAGTTTTTGTTGGCCAACCATCCTTTAGATTGTCCTGTTTGTGATCAAGGCGGTGAGTGTGATTTGCAGGATCAATCTATGTTTTATGGAATTGATAAATCACGATTTAAAGAGAATAAAAGATATGTACCTGAAAAATACATGGGTCCATTAATAAAAACCCAAATGACTAGATGTATTCACTGCACTAGATGTATTAGATTTGCCACCGAAGTAGCGGGGGTGCCAGAATTAGGTGCGATTGGACGTGGAGAAAATATGGAAATTACTACATATTTAGAGAAATCCATGGAGTCTGAGATGTCAGCAAATGTAATAGATTTATGTCCGGTTGGTGCATTAACTTCTAAACCTTATGTGTTCGAAGCAAGACCCTGGGAATTAAAAAAAACTGAAACAATTGATGTTATGGATGCAGTTGGGTCAAACATTAGAGTGGATACTTACGATTGGGAAGTAAAAAGGGTTTTACCAAGAATTAATGAGGAAATTAATGAGGAATGGATTTCTGATAAAACAAGATATGCATGCGATGGTTTAAAAAATCAAAGATTAGACACACCATTTATAAAAAATAATGGAAACTTTGAAGAAATAAGTTGGCAAGATGCATACAAAAAAATTAAAGAAAAAATTTCAATAACATCGCCAGACAAAATAGTTGGTTTAACAGGTGACATGACAAACATGGAAACTATGTTTGCTGTTAAAAACTTATTTCAAAAAACATTAAATTCAAGTTATTTGGATTCTAGAGCTAAACATACTTACATAAATTTCGAAAACAGAAGTAATTATTTGTTTAACTCTGGCATAGAAGGGATTGAAGAAAGTGATCTTATATTACTAATAGGCACAAACCCAAGATTTGAGGCAACTATATTAAACTCAAGAATAAGAAAAACTTATTTAAAAAATAAAACTGAAATATTTTCTTTAGAGGATGTGGGTGATTTAACTTATCCTTATAAAGTTTTAGAAAATAATTCAAAAGTAATTGATAAAATAATCAAAAATGAACACAATCTTTCAAACAAAATTGCCAGTGCAGAAAAACCTATAATTATATTAGGTCAATCAATATTAAATAGTAACAACGGCGCATATATATTTGAAGAGTTAAAAAAGTATTTAACTCGTATTAATAAAGTTGATGATAATTGGAATGCACTAAATATTTTATCAACTGATGCATCAACTGTTGGTTCTTATGATTTAGGCATTTTTTCTTCAAATGATGGAAGCAATAAAACTCTTGAAAAAATTGAGGATGGTGACACAGAAGTTATTTTTTTATTAGGTCAAGATAACCTCAAAATTAAAAAAAGTAATGAATTTATAATTTATATTGGAAGTCATGGGGATAATGGTGCAGATATGGCAGATCTTATTTTACCTGGTGCCACATATACTGAACAAGATGGTTATTTCACTAACTTAGAAGGAAAGCTTCAAAAAGCATATAAAGCTTCATATCCACCAGGAGAAGCTAAAGAAGATTGGCAAATAATTAATGAATTATCTTCTACTATCCTTGGAAATCCTCTATTTAAGAATAAAGATGAACTACTAAAATCTATGCAAAACCATTTAAATAATCAAAATATTAAAAATTTTGATGTTCCTACATATAATTTGAATGATGAAAAAATATTAGTTGAAGATATTGATTATTACTATTCTAATGCGATTGCCCGTGCATCCAAAACAATGTCAGACTGTAGATACGCAAGAACTAATTTGAAAAAAACTGGAACCGAGGGTTAATGGACTCTTACTTTTCAATATTATTTACTGAGGTTTACAAAATTTTATTTTTATTAGTGCCTGTTTTAGTTTCTGTAGCAATGATAGTTTGGCTTGATAGAAGAGTCTGGGCCTTTGTACAAAAACGAAGAGGACCCAATGTTGTTGGTCCATTCGGTTTATTCCAATCATTAGCTGATGCATTAAAATATATCTTTAAAGAAATAATAATACCTGCAAGCTCAAATAAACTTGTATTTGTATTAGCTCCAGTCGTGACTATGACATTAGCATTAATATCATGGGCTGTAATACCATTTAGCGAAGATTTTGTTCTAGCTGATATCAATGTTGGTATATTATATCTTTTCGCAGTTTCATCATTAGGTGTATATGGAATAATTATGGGAGGATGGGCCTCCAATTCTAAATACCCTTTTTTAGGTGCAATCAGATCTGCTGCACAAATGGTATCATACGAAGTTTCAATAGGAGTTATAATTATCAACGTTCTATTATGTGTTGGATCTTTAAATTTAAGTGACATAGTTATGGCACAACAAAACTTATGGTTTGTAATTCCTTTATTTCCTATGTTTGTAATTTTTTTTATTTCTGCACTAGCAGAAACAAATCGCCCTCCATTTGATTTACCAGAAGCAGAAGCTGAATTAGTGGCAGGATATCAAACTGAATATTCAGGAATGATGTATGCTATGTTTTGGTTAGGAGAATATGCAAATATTTTGTTAATGTGTGCAATGGGAGCAGTTTTATTTTTGGGTGGCTGGTTATCTCCAATAGATATCTTCCCATTTAATGCTATTCCAGGTCCATTTTGGTTAATTTTTAAAATATTATTTTTATTTATTTTATTTGCGTTAGTTAAAGCAACTGTTCCAAGATACAGATATGACCAATTAATGAAGCTTGGTTGGAAGATATTTCTCCCATTTTCACTGTTTTATGTTGTTTTAACTTCAAGTTTTTTACTATATTTTGATTTACTACCGGTAAAATAAATGAAAATTTCACGATTTTTAAAAACAATATTCATGGTTGATTTTGTAACTGGTTTATTAATTGCAATAAAAGAGACTTTTAAGGCAAAAAAGACAATCAATTATCCTTTTGAAAAGGGGTCTTTAGGGACGAGGTCTAGAGGGGAGCATGCTCTTAGAAGATATCCTAACGGTGAAGAAAGATGCATAGCGTGTAAGCTTTGTGAAGCTGTATGCCCAGCCCAGGCTATTACAATTGAGTCCAAGGAAAGAGATGATGGTAGTAGAAAAACTGTAAGATATGATATTGACATGCTTAAATGTATTTATTGTGGACTTTGTGAAGAGTCTTGTCCTGTAGATGCAATTGTCCAAGGTCCAAATTTCGAATTTGCAACAGAAACTAGAGAAGAACTTTATTATACAAAAGAAAAACTTTTGGAAAATGGAGACAGATGGGAAAACATTTTAGCTGCCAATATTAAGGCTGATAGCTCTCACAGATAATCTTATGATTGCACACTCAGTTTTCTTTTATATTTTCTCTTTAATAGCTATTGTTTCAGCAGTCATGGTAACAGTTTCAAAAAATACAGTTCACTCAGTATTTTTTTTAATACTAGATTTCATTAGCATATCCTGTTTGTTTATTATGATAGGTGCAGAATTTTTAGGCATGATAATGCTTATAGTTTATGTTGGAGCGGTTGCAGTTTTATTTTTATTTGTTGTAATGATGTTAAACGTAGCTGAACAAAAGGGTCAGTGGTTTAGTTCAAGATGGGATGGTGGAACACATATCCCAGTTGGTTTGTTAGTAAGTTTAATTATTTTTTTTGAACTTATTATTGTAATTGGAGGATGGAAATACAAGCCTGATTTATTAAATAGTCTATCTCTTAACATATCTACTGAAGTCACTAATACCAGATCTATCGGAAATGTTTTGTATACGGATTATATACTCCTATTTCAAATTTCAGGAATGATACTGTTAGTTGCTATGATTGGAGCAATTGTTTTAACTTACAGAGAAAGAGCGGGAGTTAAAAGACAAAGTTATGTTAAGCAAATTTCTAGAGAAAGAGCTGAAGGTGTTGATTTAGTTGAGGCTGAGAAAAATAAAGGAGTTAAAATAGATGCTTAGCATAGGTTTGGGACATTATTTAACGTTAGCCGCAATTATATTTACTATAGGTGTTGTAGGTATTTTTCTTAATAGAAAAAATGTAATAGTTATTTTAATGAGTATTGAGCTAATTTTGCTTGCAGTAAATATAAACCTTGTTGCCTTTTCAATTTTTATCAATGATTTAAGTGGGCAAATATTTACACTATTTATTTTAACTGTTGCTGCTGCCGAAGCTGCTATCGGTTTAGCCATAATTGTAGTTTATTTTAGAAATTCAGACACAATAAGAGTTGAAGAGATTAAAAATTTAAAAGGATAAAATGGAATATTTAATTTTATTTCTACCTCTTATAGGATCTGTAATTAGTGGTTTTTTTGGAAAGAAAATAGGTGACAGAAACTCCCAAGTTTTAACAAGTTCATTTGTGAGTATTTCAGCAATACTCTCTTTAGTTGTTTTGTATAAAGTTATTAGTTCGGACTATTCAAACAATCTTGTAGTAGCTACCTGGATTAACTCTGGAACTTTAAATGTTAATTGGTCGATAAAAATTGACTCCTTATCAGCAGTTATGTTTGTTGTGGTAAATTTTGTTTCGGCTTTAGTTCATATTTACTCAATTGGATACATGTCACATGATCCTCACAAAACTAGATTCATGGCATATTTATCATTGTTTACTTTTGCAATGTTAACTTTAGTAAGTTCAGATAACTTTATTCAACTATTTTTTGGATGGGAAGGTGTAGGCTTATGCTCATATTTTTTAATTGGATTTTGGTTTAAAAAAGAGAGTGCAAACAAAGCTGCAATAAAAGCCTTTGTTGTTAACAGAGTTGGAGACTTCGGTTTAGCTCTTGGAATTTTTCTGATTTTTTATGTTTTTGGTACGGTCAATTTTGATGAGGTTTTTGAACAAATTCCAAATGTTTTAGATAAAGAAATTAATTTCATTGGCATTAAAATAGAAATTATTGATTTGATTTGTTTGCTTCTATTAATTGGAGCAATGGGTAAATCGGCTCAATTTTTATTACATACTTGGTTGCCTGATGCTATGGAGGGCCCAACGCCTGTATCAGCATTAATTCATGCGGCAACAATGGTAACAGCAGGAGTATTCCTGATTGTTAGATGCTCACCAATATACGAATACTCTCCATTAGCTCTCACAGTTATAACCATAATTGGAATGACTACTGCTTTCTTTGCGGCAACAGTTGCACTTGTTCAAAATGATATTAAAAAAATTATTGCTTATTCTACATGTAGTCAATTGGGATATATGTTCTTTGCTGCTGGAGTAGGCGCTTACAATGTTGCAATGTTTCATCTATTTACACATGCCTTTTTTAAAGCTTTGCTATTTTTAGGAGCCGGTGCTGTAATTCATTCATTTCATGAGGAACAAGATATAAATAAAATGGGTGGAGTTATTAAGAAACTCCCATACACATATGTATTAATGCTTATCGGCACTCTTGCTTTAACAGGTTTTCCTTTTTTATCGGGTTTTTATTCTAAAGATGCAATAATAGAATTTGCTTACCTAAGAGGAAATGGAATAGGAATACTTGCAGCTTTTGTGGGTATTGTTACAGCTTTATTAACATCAATCTACTCTTGGAGACTTATTTTTAAAACATTTCATGGTAATTTTAATAATAATGAACTTAGTGTTGATAAAATACACGAGTCTCCTATGGTTATGATTGCCCCGTTAGTAATCTTGGCAATAGGAGCTATTTTTGCAGGTATGGCGTTTAAAGATTTATTTATAGGGCATGAAATAGCATATGAATTTTGGGGTCAATCTATAAAATTTTTAGAACCACTCAGTACAGATCATCCACCAACATGGTTTTTACTTCTAACACCAATACTAGTTACTGCTGCAATTCCGTTGTCTTATTATTTGTATCTAAAAAATAAAAATATAGTTTTAGGATTGAAAGAAATGAATGAACCAATTTACCAATTTTTAGTTAAAAAATGGTACTTTGATGAAATATACGATTACCTATTTGTTAATCCTTCAAAAAGAATTGGAAAGTTTTTATGGAAAAAAGTTGATGGATCAATAATAGATAAATTTGGTCCTGACGGGATTTCAAGTGTAATTAAAAATTTATCAATCAAGGCAGTGAAATTTCAATCCGGATTTATATATCAATATGCATTTGTTATGTTGATAGGTTTTTCTATTTTATTAACAATACTGATTTTAAATTAATGAACTTTCCAATTTTATCATCTTTAATTTTGCTCCCAACAATTGGAGCTTTATTTATATTATTTACAAAATCATCAAGTGGAAAATATCAAAGTGCTAAATACGTATCATTATTTATTTCATTAGCAAATTTTTTGTTGTCAATATATCTTTGGTATATCTTTGATAAAAATTCAGTAGACTTTCAATTTGTAGAAAATAGGGAGTGGTTATCAGGATTTATAAATTATAAAGTTGGAATAGATGGTATTTCAATTTTATTTATAATATTAACAACTTTCATAACTCCAATTTGCATTATTTCAGTAAATGCTACAATTACAAATAGACTTAAGGATTTCTTAATTGCTATATTAATAATGGAAACATTTATGATTGGTGTTTTCTGCTCACTTGATCTAGTAGTATTTTATTTATTTTTTGAGGCAGGTCTTATACCAATGTTCTTAATAATTGGTATTTGGGGTGGTGAAAGAAGAGTCTACTCGGCTTTTAAATTTTTTCTGTACACTTTATTAGGATCAGTTCTTATGTTGGTTGCTATTATTTCAATTTATTGGATAACAGGAACCACTGATGTTGAAAAACTTTATGAACTTGGCATAAAGGCTGAATATCAAAATTTATTATGGCTAGCATTTTTCAGTTCTTTTGCAGTTAAAACTCCTATGTGGCCAGTACATACGTGGCTGCCAGATGCTCATGTAGAAGCCCCAACTGTTGGTTCTGTATTACTGGCAGCAATATTACTAAAAATGGCTGGATACGGATTTATTAGATTTTCGATAGGATTATTTCCTATAGCGTCCGAAAATTTCACAATGTTAGTTTATATCTTAAGTTTAATTGCAATTATTTATACATCTCTGGTTGCTTTGATGCAGGAAGATATGAAAAAACTCATAGCATACTCCTCAGTTGCACATATGGGATTTGTAACACTAGGCATCTTCACAATGACCCAACAAGGTATTGAGGGAAGTATTTTTCAAATGATTAGTCATGGACTTGTATCTGCTGCACTTTTCTTAAGTGTTGGAGTTGTTTATGAAAGACATCATACAAGACTAATAAATAAATACGGCGGTTTAGTCTCCATAATGCCAAGATATGCAATTGTTTTTATGGTATTCACATTAGGAGCTCTAGGACTACCTGGAACAACAGGTTTTATTGGAGAATTTTTAATTTTAATGGGCGCATTTGAGAAAAATATCTTAGTTGCGATGATTGCAAGTTTGGGAGTAATTTTAGGAGCAGCATATATGTTGTGGCTATTTAAAAGAGTTGTTTTTGGCGAAATGAATAATCAAGAGCTTAAAAGTATGAAAGATTTAAAAACTTTTGAAATTATCACTTTATCAGCTCTAGTCGTACCAATTTTATTTTTTGGTTTTTACCCAGAGCCTTTAATGAATTCAATTGAAACATCAGTTGAGAATACTTTAAATATGTACAACTTTGACTTGATTAACAACCTTGCAGCAAAAGACTAATGGAGAATTTTCAATATATATTACCTGAAATCTTCATATCGGTGTCTATAATGATATTTTTACTAGTTGGAGTTTTCAAAAAAAATAGTGCAACTTTAATTTATAATTTATCTAATATATCGTTAGTTATTTTATTGGCATTAATTATAAATCTCAGCTCATTAGATACAATTTACTTATTCAATGAATCATATTTAATAGACAATTTATCTAACTATATGAAGATAATACTTGTTGGATCAGGAATTTTTGTAATGCTAACTGGATCCAAATATATTCAAGTTATCAATTTAAATAAAATTGAATATCCAATCCTCATTCTAAGCAGCATTTTGGGAATGATGATAATGATAAGTTCAAATGATTTAATTGTTTTTTACATGGGCCTTGAATTGCAATCATTAGCTTTGTATGTTCTTGCATCTTTTAATAGAGATAATTTACTTTCCACAGAGTCTGGCCTAAAATATTTTGTTCTTAGTGCATTATCTTCTGGTTTGCTATTATATGGGTGTTCATTAACTTATGGGTTTTCTGAAAGTACAAATTTTGATCAAATACTTATAAACTCTACCGAATTTAATTATGGTACCACGTTTGGGATAGTGTTTATTTTAGTTGGTCTTGCATTTAAAATATCGGCTGTACCTTTTCATATGTGGGCTCCAGATGTTTACCAAGGCTCCCCAACATCTGTAACATTATTCTTTGCTATACTTCCAAAAATAGCTGCACTATCTGTATTCATTAAGTTTTTGTACACACCTTTTGCCAATATGAATGATCAGTGGCAAACAATAATTGTATTTATTTCAATAGCTTCAATGATATTTGGTGCCGTGGCAGCCATAGGTCAAAAAAACTTAAAAAGACTGATTGCTTATAGTTCAATCAGTCATATGGGTTATGCGTTGGCTGGGTTAGCAACAGTTAGCAACCAAGGAATACAAAGTTCTATTACTTATATATCTATTTATTTGGTAATGAATTTAGCCTTTTTTAGCTGCTTATTTATGCTTAAGAGAAATGATAAATATTATGAGAATATAGATGATTTATCTGGACTTTCTAAAAAACACCCAATTTTGTCATTCTCATTATTAATAGTTTTGTTTTCTTTGGCAGGAATACCTCCGCTAGCAGGTTTTTTTGCTAAATTTTATGTATTCTTAGCTGTTGTAGAGCAATCAATGTATTTTTTAGCAATTGTTGGATTATTAGCAACCGTCGTAGCAGCTTTTTATTATCTTAGAATTATTAAAATTATATATTTTGATCCAGAAAAAGATGGATACGAAACTTCTCATAATTTTGGATTAAAAATTACATTAGCTATTTCAACAATATTTATTTTAGCATACTTTATATATCCAAGTGGCATAACAGAAATAGTATCTAAAATTACAATGATTTAATGAAATTAAAAAAATATTTATACAAAAAAGTTGAAAGCACCAACAACGTAGCAATAAGATTAATTAAGCAAAGAAATCAAAGAGGAATAATTTTAACAGATCAACAAACAAAAGGTAAAGGACAAAGAAAAAATAATTGGATATCTATGAGAGGCAACTTATTTTTGTCAGTCTTCTTTGAAATTAATAAAAAAAAACCTTTATCAACAATCGTTAATTTAAATTTAAAAATAATAAAAAAAATTATTAATAAAAAAATTAATTCTCTTATTCAGATAAAAAAACCCAATGATATATTAATAAATAAAAAAAAAGTCTGTGGTATTTTACAAGAAACAATTTTTATGCAAAATAGAAAATACTTAATAGTGGGAATTGGAATTAATGTTTCAAATAGTCCAAAAATTAATAATTATCCAACTACATTTTTAAATAATTATACAAATAAAAAATTAAATAGACTTGAATTATTTAAAGAAATTAAATTGCTCTATGAAAAAAACTTACGCTCATTTGGAGTTTAATATATGTACTTAATTGGAGATATCGGAAATACCGCAATTAAAATTTGCTTATTTAATAACAACCTAAAATTAATCAAAAATATTAAAATACATAAAAAAAATTTGAACAAAAAATTTATCAACAAAAAATTATTATTTTTAAGAAAATATAATACTAAACTTAAAAAAATACTCTTTAGCTCTGTTGTCCCTAACTCTTATAAAATTATAAAAAAAACCATTAAAGAAATTACTAAATTGGACTGTTTTGAGTTAAAAACATGTAATTTAAAAAAATTTATAAATATAAAAGTTAATAGAAAACAAATTGGTTCTGATCGTTTAGCTAATGCGATTGCAGTTATTGATAGCAAGTTTAATTATATTATAGTTGATTTTGGAACAGCCACAAATTTTGATATTGTTATTAAAAAAGATTATATTGGTGGTGTTTTGGCACCTGGCGTAGAACTTTCTTTGAAAAATTTAATAGATAAAGCCTCTCTAATACCTAAAATTAAGCTAGAAAAGACAGCAAATGTCATTGGTAAAAACACCAAAAGTGCTGTAAGAGCTGGTTTTTATCATGGTTATAGTGGTTTAATTGAAAATATAATTAAACTTATTTTAAAACAAACTAAAAAAAAGTTTAAAATTATACTTACAGGTGGATTTGCACACTTATTTAAATCATCAATTAAAGGTATTAAAACGGTTGATAAAAATTTAACAATTAAAGGTATCTTAAGAGTTGCTATAAATTAAAAAAAATATGAAAGATGAATTATTGTTTTGTCCCCTAGGAGGATCTGGTGAAATAGGAATGAACATGAACCTTTTTGCATATGGCAAACCAGACAATCAAAAATGGATTATTGTTGACGTTGGTGTTACGTTTGCAGATGATACAGTCCCAGGTGTTGATATCATATATCCAGATCCGGGATTTATTATTGATAAAAAAGATGACTTGTTAGGTATAGTGCTAACACATGCTCATGAAGATCATATTGGAGCTATAGCTCATGTTTGGCCAAAATTAAAATGTAAAATTTATGCTACACCATTTACTTCAGTTTTAATTACAGAAAAATTTAAAGAAAAAAAAATTGATATTACTGGTTATTTAAAAATTGTGGAGCTAAATAGTACCATTAATTTAGATCCTTTCAAAATAGAGTTTGTTACTCTTACTCATTCAATATTAGAACCTAATGGTCTTAGAATACAAACACCGGCTGGAAATATTCTACATACTGGAGATTGGAAATGTGATCCAGATCCTTTAATTGGTGGAAATATAAACTCTGAAAGATTAAAGGAAATAGGTAATGAAGGTGTATTGGCTATGATATGCGACTCTACAAATGTATTTAGTGCAGGTAGAGCAGGATCAGAGCTTGATGTTCGTAAAAATTTACTCAAATTATTTGAAAGGTTAAAAAAAAGAATAATTGTTACATCATTTGCATCCAACGTGGCAAGAATGGAAACAGTTTTTTACTGTGCAGAACAAACTGGAAGACATATTTCTCTTGTTGGAAGATCAATGCATAGAATATTTAAAGCAGCCAGGCAATGTGGTTATCTTAAAAATGTTATTGATCCAGTAGATCCAAGAGATGCAAAAAATATATCTAGAGAAAAAATTGTCTATTTATGTACTGGAAGTCAAGGAGAACCAATGGGTGCGATGAATAGAATAGTTAAATATACACATCCAGATGTTTTTATTGAAAGAAATGATGCTGTAATTTTTTCTTCAAAAATTATACCAGGTAATGAAAAAAAACTATATAAACTTCACAACAATTTAGTAAAAGAGGGAATAGAGGTTATTTCTGAGGATAATGAATACATTCATGTATCAGGTCATCCGAATAGGGAAGATTTGAGAGATATGTATAATTGGATTAAGCCAAAAGCAGTTATTCCTGTGCATGGAGAGCATAGACACATGATGGAACACATTGAATTCGCTAAAGAAATGCAAGTTAAACATCCTGTACAGGTAGAGAATGGAGATATTGTAAAATTATATCCAGGCGACAAACCTGAGGTATATGATAAAGCGCCGTGTGGAAGAGTTTATTTAGATGGAAATGTGCCAGTAGAAGAGGATTCAAGATCTATAAAAGAAAGAAGAAATATTTCAGTAAATGGATTTCTTGAAGCTACAATTGTTATCACTCCAAAGGGCAAAATTCACAATAAACCCTTAATTACTTTCAGAGGTTTGCCTATCTATGAGAGTGAAAAATTTATATATGAATTGGAAGAAGAGATAGAAAAAACTGTCAAAACATTTTCATTAAATAACTTTAAACAACAAGATAATCTTATAGATGCACTTAAAATTGCTTGTAGGAAATTTTCAAAAGAAAAAACTGGGAAAAAACCACTAACAAATATAAACTTGATAAGAATATAAATTATAAAATGTATTTTTCAAAATCATTTGTTCCAATTCTTAAGAATAATCCAACTGAAGCTAAAATTAAATCACATCAACTTATGTTAAGAGTTGGAATGATTAAACAGTCTTCAGCTGGTATTTATTCATGGCTACCTTTTGGTTTTAAAGTCATGAAAAAAATTGAGCGGATTGTTCGAGAAGAACAAGATAAAATTGGGGTTCAAGAAATTTTAATGCCAACAATTCAATCATCAGAAATTTGGAAAGAAAGTGGAAGATATGATGATTATGGAGAAGAAATGTTGCGTATAAAAGACCGACAAAATAGAGAAATGCTATACGGACCAACTAATGAGGAGCTTATTACAGAAATTTTTAGATCAAGTATTAAATCATATAAATCACTCCCACAATTATTGTATCATATTCAATGGAAATTTAGAGATGAATTAAGACCTAGATTTGGAATTATGAGATGTAGAGAATTTTATATGAAAGATGCCTACTCTTTTGATCTAAGTGATGATGAAGCTTTATTTTCTTATAATAAATTTTTTCTTTCTTATTTGAGAACTTTTAAAAGATTGAACTTATCTGCAATTCCAATGGCAGCTGATACTGGTCCTATTGGTGGTAACCTTTCTCATGAATTTATAATTTTAGCCGATACTGGAGAAAGTAAAATTTATACAGATAAAAGAATATTTGATGTAGATAGCTCATCTACTTTACTTGAAAAAAATTCGCTTTCTGATTTAAGAAAGCAATATGAAAAATTTTATTCTGTTACAGATGAGAAGTTTGAACAGAAAGAATTTGAAAAAGTAGTTCCTGAAGAATTTAGATTAAACACAAAAGGAATTGAGGTAGGCCATATATTTTATTTTGGAGATAAATACTCAAAACCAATGAATGCTGCAGTGGATTTTAATGGTAAAAAAGAATTTGTTAAAATGGGATCTTATGGAATAGGTGTATCAAGATTGGTAGGTGCCATAATTGAGGCTAAATATAATGATAATGATGAAACAATGAAATGGCCTATATCAATTGCCCCTTACGATTGCGCGATACTTCCAATGATAAAAAAAAATGACAAAACTAACTTGGAAAAATCAGATAAAATATTTGAATATTTAAAATCTAAAAATATAGACGCTATAATAGATGATACTGAGGAAAATATTTCCGCAAAAATTAAAAAATTTAATCTTATTGGTATTCCTTTTCAACTGATTATAGGTAACAAAACCGATGGTGATTTTCTTGAATTTAAAGAGGTTAACGGTGAAACTCAAAAGTTACTTATTGAGGATATAGCATCACAAATACTAAAAGCTAAATCAAATTGATATCACAACTAGAAAAAGAAGTTACTCTTAGATTTTTAAAAACCAGAAAAAATGATGGTTTTTTGAATATTATCTCAATATTTTCATTTATAGGAATTTCTTTAGGAGTGGCAGTTCTCATCATTGTAATGTCTGTCATGAATGGCTTTAGAACTGAATTAATAAATAAAATTGTAGGTTTTAATGCACATGCAATAGTTCAACCTGTAAATAACTCAAAGGTATTTACTCAGTCTGCAGACTTATATGAAAAAATATTTTCAAGTGATGGAGAAGCAGTAATATTAAGTAAAGATAATACTAAAGGAATTTTCTTAAAAGGGTATTTAGAAAATGATTTTAAAAATCTCCAAATTGTATCTAATAAGGAATATTTTGGATCAAAAAATTTGACTGATAATTCTATTTCAATTGGTAAAGAACTGAGTTTTAATTTAAATATAAATATTGGTGATACTATTACAGTAATGTCGCCTGTTGGAATTCAAACTTTAGTTGGAACACTTCCCAAACAAGAAATATTTAAAATAATATCAATTTTTGATAGCGGATTATCCGACTATAATGAAAATATTGCATATATTAACTTGGAAACACTTGAGAATTTTTTAAACAAGAATACAGAAAATAGATTTTTAGAATTTTATTTTAAGGATCCAAAAAATATCGAAAATCATAAAAAAAATTTAACAAAACTTTTTCCTGACTCTTTAATTTATACTTGGTCAGATATGAATAAATCTTTATTTTCAGCCTTGAAGGTAGAGAGAAATGTAATGTTTATAATTCTTTCCTTAATAATTATTGTTGCAGCCTTTAATATTATTTCAGGTCTTACAATTCTAGTCAAAAATAAAACAAGAGATATAGGCATTCTTAAATCGATTGGAGTATCAAATAAATCTATTAAAAAGATTTTTTTTTTAGTTGGTTTTTTTATAGGTACTTTGGCAACATTATTTGGTGTAATTATTGGCACCCTTTTTTCAGTTTACATAGAAAATATTAGACAATTTATCTCAAATACCTTTGGAATATCTCTATTTCCAAAGGATATTTATATTTTAAATTCTATGCCCTCAGAAATAAATATAAATTCAATAATAATAGTCTCTTTTTGTTCAATAATAATAACAATTTTTGTATCGATTTACCCTGCCTCTAAAGCAGCTAACTTAGATGCAATTAAAACGCTTAAATATGAATAATTATATCAAAATAAAAAATCTTACAAAAAAATATGAAAAGAATAGATCTATTAAAGTTTTAAATGATATTTCATTTAATTTTGTGTCAGGAAAAACATACTCTATTATGGGACCATCAGGATCTGGAAAATCGACATTGTTGAATATGCTATCATTGATTGATGTTCCAACAGCAGGTTCAATAGAAATAAACAGCCATAAGATAAAATCAAATAATAAATCTGAGAATGACTTAATTAGAGCTAAAAAGGTTGGAATTATCTATCAAGATAAAAATTTATTGTCAGATTTCAATGCTTTAGAAAATGTTTATTTGCCGAATTTACTAATATCTAATGAAAAACAAAAATCTATAGAAAGTGCCAAAAAATTAATTAAAACAATAGGTATGTCCGCTAGAATAAATCATTTTCCTAATGAACTTTCAGGTGGAGAAAATCAACGTATTGCAATAGCAAGAGCATTGATAAATGATCCTGAGATTATACTGGCAGATGAGCCAACTGGTAGTCTTGATGCAAATAATGCCAAACTTATTTTTAACATTCTATTTAATTTGAAAAACCCAAAAAGGATCATAATTTTTGCAACTCACAATAGATATTTTGCAAATATGGCAGATTGTAAAATTTTGATGAATAATGGTAATATGCAGGTTACCGATGCCTCATTCTAATTCAAAAACTTTTAATCAAATTAAGATACACACACAGTATTCAATTTGTGAAGGTGCATTAAAAATTGATGATCTCAAGGAATATTGTAAAAAAAACAAAACCAAATCAGTTGGGTTAAGTGATACTTATAATTTATCTGGCGCATTGGAATTTTCAGAAAATATTTCATCTGTAGGAACTCAGCCTATTATTGGTTCACAAATCCTCTTTAAATTTAAAAATAATTATGGATTAATCCCTCTTATAGCAAAAAATCACGATGGATATCAAAATATTATTGAACTGTCTTCGAAATCATATTTAGAAAATGAAGGCAACGATGATCCACATTGTTTTGTTGAGGATTTAATAAAGCATAGCCAAGGAATAATTGTGTTATCTGGATCAATAAATAATTTGATTGGTCAGCTTTTTAATAAAGGGTTATTTGATGATTTAAATGAGTTAATAATAACCCTAAATAACAATTTTAAAGAAAATTTTTATTTAGAAATACAACGACATGATGATCATAATGAAAAGCAGTTTGAAATTTTTAATTTAAACCTCTCTAAAAAATATCAAATACCGCTTATAGCCACAAATGAGGTTTATTATTTAGAAAAAGAAATGCACGAAGCACATGATGCTTTGATGTGTATAGGACAAAAAACATATGTAAACGAACAAAATAGAAAAAAATTATCAAACAATCACTACCTCAAATCATCAAAAGAGATGAATGAAATCTTCAAAGATTTGCCTGAAGCATTAGAAAATAATTATAATTTACCTTATAGATGCAACTTTAGACCTACACCATCTAAACCAATCCTTCCAAATATTGGTTCTAATACAGTTAATGTTAACGAAGAGTTAATGAGGGAATCTATCAAAGGTTTGGATGAAAAATTTAATAAAGATCATGAATTAATTAACAAGATTAAAAATAACGATAAATTAAAGGAAATATATAAAAACAGATTAAATCATGAAATAAAAATTATAACAGAAATGAATTACTCAGGATATTTTCTAATAGTTTCGGATTATATTAAATGGGCAAAAAATAATAATATACCAGTAGGTCCAGGAAGAGGTTCAGGTGCAGGTTCTTTAGTTGCATGGTGTCTTTCAATAACAGATGTAGATCCAATAAAGTTTAATCTGATTTTTGAAAGATTTCTAAATCCTGATAGAATTTCTATGCCCGATTTTGATATTGATTTTTGCGAGGAAAAAAGAGATCAAGTATTTAAATATCTAACAACTAAATATAAAGATAGCGTGGCTCATATAATCACATTCGGAAAACTTAAAGCCAGAATGGTTATAAGAGATGTGGGAAGAGTTTTAGGACTTCCATATGGATTTATTGACAGCATCTGTAAAATGATACCATTTGATCCATCTAGACCATTAAAGTTGCAAGAAAGCATAAATATTGAACCAAGATTACAAAAATTAATTAAAGAAGATAAAAGAGTTGATAGATTAATAGAGTTATCTTTAAAACTCGAAGGATTAAATAGAAATATTGCAACGCATGCGGCAGGTGTTGTTATCGCAGATAAAAAACTAACAGAAACTGTTCCTTTGTATAAGGATAATTCTGCTGATTTATTACTTCCATCTACACAATTTGATATGTATTCAGCAGAAAATGCCGGTTTGGTAAAATTCGATTTTTTGGGTTTAAAAACTTTGACAGTAATAAATAAAACCCAAAAACTAGTAACCATAAAAGATACAGATTTTAAAATTGAAAACATTGATTACAATGATCAAAAAGTTTTTGAATTATTATCAAGTGGCAAAACAGTTGGTTTGTTTCAATTAGAAAGCTCTGGAATGAAGGACGCTCTAATAAACATGAAACCAAACCATTTAGAGGATATTATTGCACTAGTCGCATTGTATAGACCA
>CABZXV010000007.1 GCA_902529785.1 uncultured Pelagibacteraceae bacterium | reverse complement strand
TATAGATTAATTAGAGATCAAAAAATTAGGGAAAGAGTCGAAGCTCTTGGAGTAAAAATTGACGAAGAAGATGATAGATCAGCCTTACTTGAAAAAGAAAGGGAATATAACTTAGCAAGACAAAAAATTGAGTTTGCTTTAGAAAGTTTTTATAGAAGTGCTAACAGTTTAGTTTTTCAGTTAAATAAAAGATATATTACAAGACATATGTCTATATTCAGATGTATAGACAAAAGATTTGAGACTGGGGAAATATTCATAAAATGGGACGAGTCATCAGACGAAGAATGGTTAATTTTAATATATATTAAGGACAATTCGCCAGATAAAGGAATAATAATAGAAGACAAGACAAATGATGAAAAAAATATGTCTTATGAGTTCAAACCTAATGAAATATTTAAAGCATCAGATTTAATGGTGGACTCACTTACTCAATTAATTTCAAAGAAAAGGCAAAAACTAAAGCAAAATTAACCTTTTATTCATTTACGTAAACAGAAACTCCTCTAGAATTGATATCTACATCAAATTTTTTATGAAGAGGTGGAAAGGCTCTTTGTGAACAATCAAGTCTATCGCACGTTCTACATGATACGCCTATAGGCAACTCAGATTTTTTATCAGTTAAATCTAAATTTTCAGTATAAACAAATTCTTTTGCATATTTCGCCTCGCATCCAAGACCTATAGATAACATACTTTTCTTTTGTCCATATCTTCCAACACCTTTTTCAACTGTCTTTGCTATACAAACGTATTTTTCTCCATTAGTCATTTTACTTACTGCTGCTTGAATTACCCCAGGTCTTGAAAAAGCTGAATAAACATTCCATCGAGGACAAGCGCCGCCATACCTTGGTATTTCAATGCCTGATAATGAGAATCTTTTTGATATGTTTCCAGCAACATCAACTCTTAAAAAATGAAAAGGTATTCCAGGTAGTTTAGGATCTTGTAAACAGGTTACTCTATGTGCAACTTGTTCAAACGAAGTTGCAAATGTATTTTGTAAAAGTTCAAGATCATATTTTAATTCTTTACACTCTTTATGAAAAAGAGAGTAGGGCATTAATATTGCTGCTCCACAATAATTTAAGAGAGCAACCCTAGTTAACTTTTTAGACTCATTCGTTGGAAAACTAAATGTGGATAGGTACTCATCAATTTCTTTTGATGCTCCTTCTTGTGAAATTTGTGCAGCGGCAAAAAGTTTTTTTGTTTCAAGTGAAAGATAATCAGATAATAATAACTCTTTTTCTTTAACTTTGTATATTTTTGAAAATGGTTTTCCTTCTTTTGGAATCACATCTTTTACTGTTATACCATACTCAGTTTTTAGAAAATCACAAAGAGCTATATATCTTGTTCTGTTATTTTGTTTAACCTTATCAAAGATTTTATTTGCAAATTCTTCCAGTTTTGGAAAAAAGTTTTTATTCTCTTGTAAAAAATCTGAAATTACTTCCCCAGGAAATGCATTTTTTCTTCCATCAATAATTTTACCTGAAATATTTTCTAGTTTATTAAAAATTTCATGATCTTTTTGCTTAAAATTATCCCCTAACTTGATTAAAGCTTTAGCAATTTTTGGATTAGTATTAACTAAATCTTTTACTTCTGGCCCCAAGATATCTAGATCTTCAAAAAGCTCATCACCCAACAACTCAGATATATTATTTTCTAGATTAATGTCTGTCTTACTTGTTAAATCTGAAAGTTCTATTTTAAGTTTATCACAAACTCTTAATAGTAAATCACCATCAATTTTCCTTTTTCCACCTTCGATTAAATTTAAATAACTTGGAGAGATAGACATTTCCTCAGCTAGTTTGTTAGCTTGTATACCTAACTGTCTTCTAAAAGCTTTGATTTTTGGACCGATTTTTGTATCAATTTGACTCATTTTACTATTTGTAAATATTGTAAATTTAAATTTACATAAAATTATTGTATTTTACAAGGAAAATGTAATTAATTGTAGATTTTGTAAATATTGTAAATTATAAAGTTTACATGGAAAAAAACAAAATCAACAACATAGAAAATAACTACCAAATTACTAACAAAGAAGAGCATTCTGAGCATAAGTCTAAAGGCATCTACATCAGAGACGATCATTGCGATTGGGGATCAAGCGGAATGAACGAATTTACTGAAGAATATAGCTCAAATTAAAAATTAGTAATTTCTAGTCATTTATTCAAAGAGAGAGGTTTAAGTGTCAGCTGAAAACATTTCATACGATTTACAGAGATTTGCAGGTATTAAAAGAGATTATACACCCGAGGAAGTTGAGAGATTAAGAGGATCAATTAAAATTGAGTATTCGATGTGCAAAATGCAGTCCCAAAAGCTTTGGAGACTTCTAAACACAGAGTCTTATGTGAACACATTAGGGTCACTTTCTGGAAATCATGCAGTTCAACATGCAAAAGCTGGATTAAAAGCAATTTATTTAAGTGGTTGGCAAGTGGCAGCTGATGCTAATAGTGCTGGTGAAATGTATCCTGACCAATCATTATATCCATATGATAGTGCACCAAAATTAGTTGAGACTATGAACAATTCTTTAATCAGAGCTGATCAAATTCAACATATGGAAATGATAGATGGAGACATGGATAAAAGTAAAAGAACTGATTATATGTTACCGATAATAGCTGATGGAGAAGCAGGATTTGGTGGTCCGTTAAATGTATTCGAATTAACAAAAAAATTTATTAGAGCAGGTGCCGCTGGCGTTCACTTTGAAGATCAATTAGCGAGTGAGAAAAAGTGTGGTCACATGGGTGGTAAAGTTTTGGTTCCAACTGGAACTATGGTTAGAAACCTTAAAGCAGCAAGATTAGCAGCAGATATAGCAGATGTCCCTCTCATCATTCTTGCTAGAACTGATGCTAATGCTGCTAAATTAATTACCAATGATTTTGATGAAAATGATAAACCTTTTTTAACTGGCGAAAGATCCCCAGAAGGTTTCTTTTATGTAAAAGATGGAATTGAGCAAGCAATCTCAAGAGGTCTAGCTTATGCACCATACGCAGATTTAATATGGTGTGAAACAGCAACTCCAAATTTAGAGGAAGCAAAGAAATTTGCTGATGCTATTCATGAAAAATATCCTGGTAAGATGTTAGCTTATAATTGTTCACCATCATTTAATTGGAAGAAACATTTGTCAGATGAGGAAATTGGATCTTTCCAAAGAAAAATTGGAGAAATGGGTTACAAATTTCAATTTATTACACTTGCTGGTTTTCATACACAAAATATTGCGATATTTGAGTTAGCAGAAAAATATAAAAAAGAAGGAATGACTGCTTATTCTAGAATCCAACAGCATGAATTTGCTAGAGAAAAAGATGGATATACTAGTGTTAAACATCAAAGAGAAGTAGGTACATCTTATTTTGATGCTGTTTCAAATACAATTAGCTCAGGTAAGAGTTCAACCACAGCAATGGAAGGATCAACCGAGTCCGAACAATTTTAAATGAAAGTATAATGTTTACAAGCGGTCTTCTATTAATAGTAAGCTACCTTTCATTTAAATATACAGTTCAGTGGATCCAATATTATAATCAAACTGATCCAAGAATGCCGAATTCCATTTGGAGATATACTTGCGATTATCAAGTTGTTGGAATTAGAGATATTTGTGATCTAGATGATAAACCCTTTGTGAGGCAGAGACGAAGAAGAGATAAGATTGTGACTATTATGTATTTTATAGTAGTACTCGCATTTATTTTTTCTATGTATTTTATGGCTAGTTTATTAGGATTAATTCTTTAATTTCTGTATTTGACTCCAAGCAGAATTAACTGCTCTCATTTTAGCTTTACTTTCATCTAAAACCTCTTGAGGTACGCCTTTACTCATTAATAAATCTGGATGATGTTCTTTACTAAGCTTAAGATAACGTTTTCTAATTGTATCTAATGAATCCTCAGGTTTGCTCTCTAATACAATATAAGGATTAAGCTTATCTGATGATTTTCTACTCTCCTTAATTCCATTTATTTGAATATCATTTAATCCAAATATTCTTGCTATATCCTCAATCATTACTAATTCTTTTTCACTTACATGTCCGTCTGACTCAGCAATATAAAATAAAGTATTTATTACTTCCTCCAGAATATTTAAATTACCTTTGTAGACTTCCGCAATTTGTTTTGCGTATGGCTCGTAACCTGTACTTTCTTCTTTTGCCTTATTAAAAATTTTTCCAACTTGATCTAATTCACTATCAGGTATTTTTAATTTATCCTTAACTGCAATTAATTCTTCACGACTAACCTGTCCATCTGCCTTACTTAGTTTGGCTGACAAAACAATTAAAGAAAGTGCAAAAATTTGTTGTGGTTGCGCAAATGATCTAAATCCTCCTCCAGATCTTGATCTTGACATTTTTCCACCTATTAAGGATCCTAAAAGCATTCCAAATGGTCCTCCAAGTGAAAAACCTATCATTCCGCCAATTAAACTTCCCCATATAGCCATTACTCAAAACTCCTTAATCTATATTCCCAGTTTCCCATTTTATTATAAGTTACTTTTAAAATTAAATTATTTTTTGGATTATACCATACATCAAATTCAAATTGCTTGTCTTCATCAAGGCTTTCATCATTTGATTTAATTTTGAAATGTTTGCTTGAATATTCTTTATTATTTATAATAATATTTTCAGTTCCAATTAAATTTACAGTTTGTTTCTTTATACTTCCAGATAAAGGACTAATTTGTTTATTAGCTTTAAAAATTTTATGGTTCCACCAATTGCCAATAGTACAATCTATATCAGCTTCTCCCTTAAAAGATGAACCATCAATAATGAATTTATTTTTTGCCCTATGATATTTTAAATTTACGTATTTTTCCTTGTCATTTTGGAATGTATTTGATTTAAAAAAAATAAGTTTATCATCTTTATATTTTTCTATAGTTTCACTTAGTATTGAAAAAACTTTTATTCCAAATAATTCTACTTTAAAATTGGTATAATTTTTAACTACAAATAAATCCTCATCAAATTCAAAAAAGTAGCTAGTACTACCAATAACTTCATTATTTCTAAGAACATCCATCTCAATTTTTTTTAAACCTTCATAGTGACTACTGTGTGCAGTAGCCTTTGAGGAATAAATGAAAATTATTATTATCAATACAAAATGTTTCATTTTCATAGATTTTAGTACAAGAAAGTATAAATAATAGTTAATTATATGTTCCTTACTATCAAAAAAATCCCAAAAGTCTCATGGAGTTCTGATGAAACCTTTAATTTAAAACCGAAATTATCAACATTATTTTTTCTTTGTTTTGGCCTTATATTGTTCGGTTTTGGTGAAGCATTGGTAGTTATTTCATTTCTTGGGAACTCTCCATGGACTGTAATGGCACAAGGAATTTCAATTAAATCAGGATTATCAATTGGTGTTGTCACTTTTATTGTAAGTGTCGTTGTTTTGTCTCTATGGTTCTTTTTAAAACAAAAGCCAGGTCTTGGAACAATATTTAATATCGTAATTATTGCAGTAATGTTGGATGTAACAATTGCGTTAATTCCAACCCCTGAAAGTTATATAATGAAATTGTTAATGGCAGCTCTAGGTGTAATGATAGTTGGAGTAGGGAGTGGAATTTATTTGATTGCAAATTTGGGGCCAGGACCAAGAGATGGTTTAATGACTGGATTACAAAAAAAAACTAATTTACCAATTGCAGCTGTTAGAGCTTTTATAGAAATTTCAGTAGCATCAGTAGGCTGGTATTTAGGTGGAACTCTTGGAGTAGGGACTTTAATGTTTGCTTTCGGTATAGGTCCTTGTATAGCTTTAAGCTTATTTTTAATTGATAGGATTATGAATTAAGTGATTAAATTATTTTTTTCACTTCTTTTCCTCTCATGAGGGTCAAGAATTGCTTTTCTTAGTCTACATGATTTTGGGGTAATTTCTAAAGCCTCATCTGTATTCAGTATACTTAGTTGTTCAGCTATAGACATTTTTCGAACGGGAGTGAGAACAATATTTTCATCTGTTCCTTGTGTTCTCATATTTGTAAGTTTTTTACCTTTCATGACATTAATTATCATATCACCCGGTTTTGGTGCCAAGCCCACTATCATTCCAGTATAAACAGGATCGTTATGTGTAATAAACATTTCTCCTCTAGCTTGTAAGTTAAAAATTGAAAAAGCTACGGCCTTACCTTGATCCATAGAAATTAAAGCACCGTTCCTTCTACCCTCCATGTCGCCCTCAAAATCTCCATAAGAGTGAAAAATTCTGTTAATTACGCCTGTACCTTTGGTTAAAGTTAAAAATCTACTTGTATATCCCATCAACCCCCTAGTTGGTGCTTGAAAAATTAATCTTTTTTTATTTTTTCCAGTATCTTTAAGTTCAATTAATTTCCCTTTTCTTCTATTCATACTGTCTATGATTTTAGATGAAAACTCCTTATCAATATCCATTGTAATCTCCTCAATTGGCTCTAATTTTTTAGAATTACTGTCAGTTTTAAATAAAACTTTAGGAGGGCTTACCGTCATTTCAAAGCCTTCTCGTCTCATTTGGGTTAACAAAATCTCAAGCATTAGTTCGCCTCTTCCACTTATTTCAAATGCATCTTTGTTTGAATTTTCAGAAAAACTAATTCCAACATTATTTTGAGCTTCTAATATTAATCGATCTCTAATTTGGGTGCTGGTCAGTTTTTTACCTTCAGTCCCTGCAAGTGGAGAGCTATTTACTGTAATTTTTATAGACATTGTTGGTGGATCAATAGGAGTTGCTTTTATTGGCTCATTTACTTCCAAATCGCAAATAGTATCTGCTACATTAGCCTTTTCTAATCCAGCTATTACTACAATATCGCCAGCTTCTCCAATTTCGATTGGCACTTTCTTTGTACCCTCATATCTAAAGATTTTTGTGAGTCTTCCTTCGTCTACTTTTTTACCCTCTAAATTTATTGCTTTTATCTGTTGATTTGCTTTGGCTGTTCCCTGAGATATTCTTCCTACAAGACTTCTTCCTAAAAAATTATCTGCATAAAGTAATGTTGATAACATTGCAAAAGGTTTAGATCTATCAAATTCGGAAGGTTTAACATGTTCAAGTACTAAATCTAATAAAGGATGAAGATTTTCTCGAGGCCCATCAATATCTTTACTAGCCCAACCCGATCTACCACTTGCATATAAAACTGGGAAATCCAATTGTTCTTCGTTTGCATCTAAACTTACAAATAAATCAAAAGTCTCATTTAAAACTTCATCAGCTCTTTGATCGGTCTTGTCTAATTTATTAATAACAACTATTGGTTTCAAACCCTGCCTTAAGGCTTTACTTAATACAAATTTTGTTTGTGGCATAACCCCTTCTGCAGAGTCCACAAGCAATAATGCTCCATCTGCTAAACTTAAAACTCTTTCAACTTCTGCTGCAAAATCTCTGTGGCCAGGTGTATCGATAATATTTATTCTAGTATCTTTCCAATTTATAGAAGTAGGTTTAGCTAAAATTGTAATTCCTCTTTCTTTTTCGAGTTCACCAGAGTCCATTATTCTTTCATCTATGACTTCATTTTCTCTAAAAGATCCACTTTGCTTCATCAAATTATCAATCAACGTTGTTTTTCCGTGGTCAACATGAGCGATTATAGTAATATTTCTTATATTTTGATTCATAGTTCGGTGTTCTTATACATCTAAACCTCAGATTGAAAACAAAAAAAAAATTAATTTAATTTCACTTTAAGATAGAAAAAAATTAGAGTTTGATTGAATACAACCTGAAAAATTTATAAAATTAACTTATGTGGTTCGTTAGAAAAAGACTACATAAATTTGTTAAATTAAGTTTTCGTCCACCTTGAAAAAGGTAAAAAAAAAACCCCCGGAAACTTAGTTTCGGGGGTTTTAAATTTTTCTGAAAAATCAGATTGGAAAGGGATTACATTCCCATTCCACCCATTCCTCCCATGCCGCCCATTCCTCCTGGAGGCATACCTCCTGCAGCGGAATCCTTTTCTTCAGGTTTATCAGCAACCATAGCTTCAGTTGTAACTAACAATCCAGATATTGAAGCTGCATCTTGTAAAGCTGTTCTGACAACTTTTACAGGATCAATTATTCCTTCTTTGAACATATCAACGTATTGTTCTGTTTGAGCGTCATAACCTTGGGAAACTTTATTTGCCTCTAAAAGTTTTCCTACTACAACAGATCCATCTACACCTGCATTTGTTGATATCTGTCTAATTGGAGCCTGAAGTGCGCTCTTTACAATATCTATTCCAGCTTTTTGGTCAGCACCTTTTGCTTTTACTTTATCTAAGTCCTGTGAAGCATATAAAAGCGCACATCCACCACCAACTACAATTCCTTCTTCTACTGCAGCTCGCGTAGCGTTTAGTGCATCTTCAACTCTATCTTTTTTCTCTTTTACTTCTACCTCCGTTGCACCACCAATTTTGATTACTGCAACTCCTCCAGCCAATTTAGCTAAACGTTCTTGAAGTTTTTCTCTATCATAATCAGAAGTAGTTTCCTCAACTTGCTGCTTGATTTGAGCGCATCTTGCCTCAATGTCAGATTTCTTTCCAGTACCGCTAACTATAGTACTATTTTCTTTATCAACTTTCACTCTCTTAGCAGATCCAAGGTCTGTAATTTTAACATTTTCAAGTTTGATACCTAAATCTTCAGATATTACCTGACCACCAGTTAAAATCGCGATATCTTCTAACATAGCTTTTCTTCTATCGCCAAATCCAGGAGCTTTTACAGCAACAACTTTTAAACCACCTCTTAGTTTATTTACAACTAAAGTTGCAAGGGCTTCACCTTCCACATCTTCAGATATAATCATTAGAGGTCTTCCAGCTTGAACAACTGCCTCTAAAAGTGGAACCATCGGTTGAAGGTTTGTTAATTTTTTTTCGTGTAAAAGAATTAACGGATTTTCAAGCTCAGTTGTCATTTTTTCAGCATTCGTTACAAAGTATGGTGATAAATATCCTCTATCAAATTGCATACCCTCAACAACATCGAGTTCTGTCTCAATACTTTTCGCCTCTTCGACAGTAATAACTCCCTCGTTACCAACTTTTTGCATTGCTTTAGCAATCATGCTTCCAATTTCTTTATCTCCATTTGAAGAAATTGTTCCAACTTGAGCAATCTCATCACTATCTTTAACTTTTTTTGCTGAGGAGATTAATTTTTCCTTCACATGCTCTACAGCAGCGTCAATTCCTCTTTTTACATCCATTGGGTTCATCCCAGCTGTAACATATTTACAGCCTTCTTTCACAATAGCTTGAGCCAAAATAGTTGCTGTAGTAGTTCCATCACCAGCTTCATCATTTGTTTTGCTAGCAACTTCCTTAACCATTTGAGCTCCCATATTTTCAAATTTGTCGTCTAAATCAATTTCTTTTGCAACTGAAACACCATCTTTAGTTGTTCTAGGTGCACCATATGCTTTATCAATGACTACATTTCTTCCTTTAGGACCAAGAGTAACCTTGACTGTGTTAGCTAGTATATCAACACCCTTTAACATTGATGTTCTAGCATCTGAATCGAATTTAACTATTTTTGCCATTATAATTTCTCCTTCTATATTAATTTTATTTAGATGTAGAAATTCCCATAATGTCAGACTCTTTCATTATGCTGTACTCTTTGCCATCTATTTTAACTTCTGTTCCTGACCACTTGCCAAAAAGAACTTTATCACCAACCTTAACATCCATTGGTATAATTTTTCCATCCTCAGTTTTTGAACCACCACCTACGGCAACAACTTTACCTTCTTGTGGTTTCTCTTGTGCAGAGTCTGGGATTATAATTCCTCCAGCAGTTTTTTCACTACTGTCTAATACTTCGATTAATACTCTATCGTGTAACGGTTTAAACTTCATAAATACTCCTTTAAATTAAAGTTCATATAGATGCATGTGACTATTTTTTCAAGATCTGGTCTAAAATATATAAAGTAGAAAATCCAAGAATTTATTAGTTTTTTAAGCTATATCTGAAATATGAGTAAAAATTTAGAGCAAATAGGCTTAAAATCAATTGTAAGTCAGTATGATTTATTTTTCATCGATATTTGGGGAGTAATTCATAATGGAATAAAGCTTCACAAGAATGCAGTAAAAGTTTTAGAAGAATTATCAAAAAATAATAAAAAATTTATTTTACTTACAAATGCTCCAAGACCAAATGTAACTGTAATTAATACCCTTAAAGGAATGGGATTAAATAAGTTTTCTGAAACTGTTTTTACATCCGGAGAAGCATCTCTTAGATATATTTTAGAAAAATTTAAAAACAAAAAATTTTTTCATTTAGGACCACCAAGAGATTTTGATTTATTCAGAAAATTTGAGAACAATAAAGTCAACAATATAGATGACTCAGAATACATATTGTGCTCAGGACTTTTCGAGGAACATGAGAATGATTTGGAGTATTATAAAAATTTTCTATCAACGCAAATATCAAAAAAAATGATATGTACTAATCCAGATTTAATAGTTGATAGAGGAAATAAAAGAGAATACTGCGCTGGATCTATAGCTAAATCATTTGAGGAAATTGATGGGGAAGTAATATATTTTGGCAAACCTTATCCACCAGTTTATGAACTTGCTGCCACAGTTAAAGATAAAAAAATATTATGTATTGGTGATAATTTAAATACGGATATAAAAGGAGCCATGGCACAAAATTTTGATTCACTACTGATCACAGGTGGTATACATAGACAAGAAATTTCAAATTTTTCTATTGAAAATGTACTAAAAAATTATGATGCAAAAATTAATTATTTTCAGAGTGAATTAAAATGGTGAAACAGTCTAAGATTTTTAATAATTTTAATATTTCACAAAAATTTAAAAATTCTATTATCTTGATTGGAAACTTTGATGGTTTACATTCTGGACACCAAAAATTATTTCAATTGGCAAAAAAATATAAAACTAAATATAAATCTAAGATAGGAGTTGTCACTTTTGATCCTATTCCTAAAATGTTTTTTAATCGTAAAATAAAAAATTATAGAATATCAAATTTTAATCAAAAAGTTGCCTATTTACAAAAATTTGGAGTTGATTTTATAATTAATAAAAATTTTGATAAAAAATTTTCAAAAATTAATTGTATAGATTTTATTAAGGATATTTTATCAAAAAAATTAAACTCAAAATTTATATTTGTCAGTAACAATTTTAGATTTGGTAACAAAAGAGAGGGAGATGTTTTGTTACTTAAAAAATATGAAAATATTTTTGGTTATACTTTAGTTAAACCAACACCTTTAAAGAAAAATAAAAAAATTATTTCATCTACAATAATTAGAAAGTTGCTTGAAAAAGGGCATCTATCTAGGGCAAATAATTTTCTAAAAAGAAATTGGACGATTGAGGGTACAGTTCAAAAGGGTAGAATGATGGGGCAAAAAATTGGTTTTCCAACATGCAACATAGACATTGAAAACTACGTCATAGCAAAACCAGGAGTTTATGCAGTAAGAGTTAGAATTAATGATAAAAAAAAGGTCTTTAGGGGTATTGCAAATTTAGGATATAGGCCAACTTTTGAACAAAAAAAAATACTTTTAGAGGTAAATATTTTTAATTTTTCAAGAAATCTCTATAATAAAAAATTGTCTGTCGAATTTTTAAAATTTATTAGAGGAGAAAAAAAATTCAAAGGTATCAGTGAGTTAAAAAATCAAATTAAAAAAGATATTTTGAATGCAAAAAAAATTTCATGAGTAAGGAACATTTAAATTTACCTAAAACTGCTTTTTCTATGAAGGCGAACCTGCCTAATAAAGAGCCTGAATATTTAAAATTTTGGGAGAAGATTAATTTATATAAGAAACTGAGATCACAAAGTAAAGGAAAAGAAAAATTTGTATTACATGATGGCCCGCCTTATGCAAATGGAAATATTCATATGGGTACAGCTTTAAATAAAATTCTAAAAGATATAATAATTAAATTCCATCAAATGGATGGTAAGGATTCTGTCTATGTTCCTGGATGGGATTGCCATGGTTTACCAATTGAGTGGAAAATTGAGGAACAATATAAAAAAAATAAAAAAAATAAAAACGATGTACCTATTATAGAATTTAGAAAAGAATGCAGAGATTTTGCAAGTAAATGGATCGAAATTCATAAAGATCAATTCAAAAGACTTGGAGTAATTGGAGATTGGGAAAACTATTATTCAACAATGAGTTTTGATGCTGAGGCTCAAATTGTAAGAGAGCTGGGTAAATTTTTGAAAGAGGGAAGTTTATTCAAAGGATATAAACCTGTTTTATGGTCTACAGTCGAAAAAACTGCTTTAGCAGATGCAGAAGTTGAATATCAAGATCATGTATCAGATACAATTTATGCTGCTTTTATAGTCAAAAGTTCAAATATAAAAGAAATCATTGGATCAAATATTATCATTTGGACTACTACACCATGGACTATACCTGCAAATAAGGCTTTAGCATATAATCAAAGTTTAGATTATGTCTTATGCGAGATAAACAATAATGACAAACTACATAGTGAAAAAATAGTAATTGCTAAAGAGCTTTTAGAATCTGTGTCAAAAGACACAGACTTAAAAATAAATTTACTTTCTGAATTTAAAGGAAAAGATTTTGAAGGAACTATTTGTGGTCATCCATTTCATAAAATTGGATATGATTATGATGTTCCAATGCTTGAAGCAAGATTTGTTACAACAGAACAGGGAACAGGTATTGTTCATTGCGCACCTAGTCATGGACCTGATGATTTTAATTTGTGTTTAAACAATGGGATTAAAGCAGTTGAAACAGTTGATGACGATGGAAGATACACTAAACATATACCAATATTTGAAGGAACACATATTTTTAAAGCTAATACGATTGTCATAGAGAAGCTTAAGGAAACAAAAACCCTATTATCCAACGGAAAACTTACTCATTCCTATCCACATTCTTGGAGATCTAAAGCTCCATTAGTTCACAGAGCAACACCTCAATGGTTTATTTCAATGGAGAGTCACAAATTAAGAGATAAAGCTCTTAAAGCTATAGATGATACAACTTTTTACCCCGCGAAAGGTAAAGAAAGAATTAAATCAATGATTGAGACTAGGCCAGATTGGTGTGTATCTAGACAGAGAGTATGGGGTGTTCCTTTACCAATATTTATTTCAAAAAAAAATGGAGAGATTTTGATAGATGATGAAGTTTTTGAAAATATCGCAAAAATCTATGAAAAAGAGGGTTCCGATTGTTGGTTTGAAGAAAATTTTCAAAGACTTCTTGGAGATAAATATAAAGCAGAGGATTTTACTAAATCATCAGACATAGTAGAAGTGTGGTTTGATAGTGGCTCAACACATTCTTTTGTATTAGAAAAAAGAGAAGACTTAAAATGGCCTGCATCAATGTATTTAGAAGGCTCAGACCAACATAGAGGATGGTTTCATTCTTCTTTACTTGAGTCATGTGGAACTAGAGGTAGAGCACCCTTTGAAAGTATTCTATCACATGGGTTTGTCGTTGATGGCAAAGGGCTTAAAATGTCTAAATCAACAGGGAATGTAATTGCCCCAGAAGATATTTTAAAAAAATATGGTGCTGATATACTTAGAATCTGGGTTGCATCATCAAATTATGCTGAGGATTTAAGAATTGATTATTCAATTTTAGACCAACATTCTGAGTCTTACAGAAAAATTAGAAATACTTTCAGATATCTTTTAGGAAATATGCAAGATGATTACTCAAAAATAGATTTTGAAAAAATTGACTTAAATGATTTGCCTGAACTCGAAAAATACATGCTTCATAGATTATATATGATTAATAAAAATTTTAATGAGTATTTTAAGTCCTATAATTTTCATAATCTCTATAAAGAATTACTCAATTTCTGTACTGTAGAATTGTCAGCTTTTTATTTTGATATAAGAAAGGATCTTCTTTATTGTGATCCTAAAAACTCAAAAAAAAGATCAGATTGTATTTTAATACTAAAAGTAATTTTAGAGTGTTTATTAAAATGGTTTGCACCAATATTGTCATTCACAACTGAAGAAATTTATCATTTAATTTATAAAGAAGATAAAGAGGGAAGTGTTCATTTACAAAAATTTGTTAAAATTCCTAATCAATGGAAAAATGATGAATTAAATAATAAATGGGAAAAGATTAAACTAATAAGAGATGAAGCAAATATTAGCATAGAGAGTAAAAGAGCAGAAAAAATTATTGGTTCGAGTTTAGAGGCAAATATTGAAATTAAAATCAAAAATCAAGATATGTTCAATATAGCTCAGAACCAAGATTTCTCTGAAATATGTATAACTTCTTCAGCTTCAATCTCCAATGACAATAATTTGGAAAAAGATATTGAAGTTACTAGTTCAAAAGCTGTAGGAACTAAGTGTCCAGTATGTTGGAAAATTAGCAAGGAAATATGTGAGAAACATGGGCATTTAATTGTTCAATGAAAAATGAAAATATAAAAAAAATAGTTTTCAGCGCTTTAATTTTATTATTAATTTTTTTATTAGATAGAATATCTAAAATTTCTATTCTCAATATACTAGAGCAAAATGGTAAAGTTGATATTTATATCAATACATTCTTAAATTTTTATCTTGTTTGGAACAAAGGAATTGGATTTGGCTTGTTATCTTCAGATCAAGATTATTTTTATAATATTGTGACAGCTTTAATTGTTTTTATTAATTTTGTTATAATTTATTTATTATTCAAAGAAAAAGGAATGAAGTATTATTTTTTATTGGTAATTCTAGGAGGCTCACTAGGTAATTTATTTGACAGAATATATTTTAGAGCTGTCCCAGATTTTATAGATTTAAATTATAATGGATATCATTGGTTTGTTTTTAATGTTGCTGATATCTTTATAACAGTAGGAATTTGTTTACTTATATTTTCTGAAATATTAGGTTATAAAAGAAAATGAACAAATTTTTTAAATCAATAATTTTTTTCTTTATTTCACTTTTTCTTTATTCATGCGGTGTTGGAGAGGCATTACAAGGTAAAAAAAGATCTGATCAAGGTGATGAATTTTTAATTGATAAAAAAAATCCACTAACTATGCCTCCTGATTATGATAAACTACCAAAACCAGGAGAGGCAAGTGCAAAATCTACGAGTGATATAAGAAGTGATCAATCATCCATAAAAGATTTACTTAAGAGCAGTCAAATTGAGAAAGATATATCGTCCACAAAAACCCCCACATCGCTGGAAGAATATATTTTAAAAAAAATCAAGTAGATATATGTTTTCAAAAAACATTATTTTTCAAAATTTTAGACATAAAAAGAACGTAAAAACGAAAAAAAAAATTTTTAAAATCTTAAAAAAAGAATTACAAGAGAGTTCTCTTTTATTAAATTCATACTCTACAAAATACAAATATAGTTTTAAAAAAAAAAAACTTAATAAATATAGGAATTTTCAACAAATTAATTTAATTGGAATGGGCGGCTCAGTTCTTGGTACCGAAGCCATTCATGATTTTCTAAAATTTAAAATAAAAAAAAAAATCAAATTTTATAATAATTTAAATAGTCAAATAAATATTAAATCACGAAATAATACACTTAATTTAATAGTTTCGAAATCGGGAAATACCCTTGAGACAGTTGCAAATTTTAATGTAATATTAAAATCTCAAAAAAAAAATAAAAACCTTATAATCACAGAAAATAAATCAAATTTTTTAATGTCTTTAGCTAAAAAATTAAAAATAGAGGTTATAGAACATAAAAATTTTATTGGCGGAAGATATTCTGTTTTATCTGAAGTAGGGATGATACCTGCTCAGCTGTTGGGATTAAATGAAAAAAAATTTAAAAGATTTAATTATTTGATAAAAAATAAAACTTTCTTAAATGAATTGATTTATAATGTAGGTTTTATGTTTCAGAATGCAACAAAAGGGAATATAAATTCTGTGATTCTTAATTATGACGAAAGTTCAGAAAATTTTTTTAAATGGTATCAGCAATTAACAGCAGAAAGTCTGGGTAAAAATAATCAAGGTTTTTTTCCGATTCTGTCTTCTATGCCAAAAGATAATCATAGTTTACTTCAGCTTTATTTAGATGGACCTAGAAATAATTTTTTTACATTTTTTGGGTTTAAAAATGAAAAATCAAATAAGCTCAACAATACTAACTTATTTGATCATTTTTCAATTTTAAAAAATAAAAATTTAAGTCAAATAATTCAAGCACAAAGAGATGCAACTAAATTAGTATTTAGAAGGAAGGGTATACCATTTAGGAGTTTCGAAATTTTAAAAAGAAATGAAGAGACAATTGGAGAATTATTTACTTTTTTTGTTTTAGAAACAATCTTATTAGGAAGACTAATGAATGTAAATCCTTTCGATCAGCCTTCTGTTGAGTTAATCAAAACTGAGACTTCAAAAATACTTAATTAAATTAATCTACAAAAGAATATTTTTGATAATCCGTATTTTTTTTCTTCAATAATATTTAGATATTCAGAAATTTTATCATTTGATTTTTTATTACGATGAATAATTAATAAAGTATTTGTATCTACAATATTTAATTTATCAATTTGCTCTATTAAATTTTCTATATTTTTGTCTTTAAATGGAGGATCTAGAAAAATTATATCAAATATTTCATTTTTAAGATTTGAGCTCCTTAACTCATAAGCACTATGATCATATATTGTACATTTTTTTTCTATTTCTAAATTTAAGATATTTTGCTTTAAAATTTTTAATGAATTAAGATAATTTTCAAAAAAAACTACATTCGTCGCCCCTCTTGATAAACATTCAATTCCAAATGATCCAGTACCAGAAAATAAATCTAAAACTTTTGAGTTATTTATTCTTGTAGATACTTTTGAGGAGTGATCTAAAACATTAAAGATTGACTCCCTTACTATATCTTTCAGTGGTCTTGTAGATTTATCTAATGGTATTAATAATTTTTTTCCTTTGAACTCACCTTTAATAATTCTCATTTATCAATAATTTTGTAACCAATATCTTTTCTATAGAAACCATTTTTCCAGTTTAAACTATCTATTTTGTTAATCACATTATCTCTTGAATTTTTAAGATTTTCAGAAATGCTTACAAAATTAAGTACTCTTCCTCCAATAGCATAAAATTTTCTTCCTACTAAACTAGTACCAGCATGATAGATAAAAGATTTATCATCATTTGCTATCGTATTTAAATTAGGAATTTCTATGTTTTTTCTATAATTTTCTGGATATCCATTTGAACATAAGACAATGCAAATACTTTTTTTATTTTTCCACTCTATTATTTGATTTTCTAATTTTTCTTCACAGCAAGAAAGGATTAATTCTAAAAAATCAGAATGCAATAATGGTAAAATAGTTTGACATTCTGGGTCTCCCATTCTTACGTTATATTCAACTAGATACGGTTTATTATCTTTTATCATGAGGCCAACATACAAAAATCCTTTATAAGTCTCCCCCATATCTTTAATTGCTTTAAAAGTTGGTTTAACAATATTATTAATAATTTTTGAGTCTAAGTCTTCATTGATTAGGCCTGAAGGTGAATAAGCACCCATTCCTCCAGTATTTTTACCTTTATCTCCTTCCCCAACTCTTTTGTGGTCTTGAGCGGTATTGAATTTTTTAAATGTTTTACCATCTGATAATATGAAGTAGCTCATTTCTTCTCCTTCTAAAAATTCTTCAATAAGGACTTGATTAGCAATACCAAATTTACCATTAAATATTTCATTTACTGCATTTTTTGCACTCTCAGTATCTCTGCATATATAAACTCCTTTACCTGCAGCTAGACAATCAGCTTTAACTACAATTGGTTTATTTGCATCTTCTAAATATTTGTATGCACTTTCACTTGAGTCAAAAATTCCAAATTTCGCAGTAGGTATATTATACTTTTCACATATTTTTTTTGTAAAAATCTTAGAGCCCTCGAGTTGAGAAGAGATTTTACTTGGACCAAATACTTTTATTCCATTGTCTTCAAGAAAATTTACAACACCCTCAACGAGAGGCTTTTCAGGGCCAACAATAACTAAGTCTATTTTTTTCTTTTTTACAAAATCTAATAGTTTTTCAAAATTTAAAATATCTAAATAAATATTTTCAGCAATAGTCATCGTTCCAGCATTACCTGGTATGCAATATAATTTACTTACTTTTACGGACTTTGATATTTGATGCGCTATAGCATGCTCTCTTCCTCCATTTCCAAGAATTGCAATTTTCATATATTCAAATATATATCTTATAAATTATGAACAAGTTAGCAAAATTAAAATATCTACCAAATAATTTTGAAATTATTGAAGATGGTGATTATGTAATTTGTGCAGTTTCAGGAAACAAAATTCCTTTAGAAAAGTTAAATTACTGGAATGTTGATGAACAAGAAGCTTATTTCTCCTATGTTGAAGCCGCTGTTAAAAAAGAAAAATAGCTAATTTATAACTATTTTCTCCATCTATTGTGCGTCCAAATCCATTGATCAGGATTTCTCAGTATCATCTTTTCTAATATTTTATTCAAATGTACAGATATTTCCTCCTGAGATTTTTCTGAACTTATAGCAATTGGTTGTGAAACGTACATTTTGAAATGATATTTTCTACTTCTCTCTATATAAATAGGAACCAAATCACATTTATATTTTTTTATAATTTGTGCGGGTATTGTTGTTGTAGATGCTAAATCTCCAAAAAAATTTATCTTAATACCCTCTGTCACTCTCTGATCGATCATTAACGCAATTGAATAACCCTTCTTTAAGTTTTCTAAAATTTTTCTAGTTCCTGATCTTCCTTTTTTAATTTGATTTCTGCAAATATAGTTTAATCGAATATTTTCCATATCTTTATTCAAAAAAGAATTATTTAAAGGTCTATAAATTGCAGCTAAATTAACTCCTGATTTTTCTATTTGCATTGCCATAAGTTCAAAGTTACTAAAATGTCCTGAAATAAAAACAACTGGTTTGTTTTTTTTTTTAATCTGTTCAAGGTTTTTTATCCCATCAATTTGAATATAATTTGATAAATCATCATTTCTAAAATTTTCTAAAAATGGGTACTCTGCTAAAATTCTTCCATAATTTCCTAAGACATTTTTGGCAAATTCAATTTCACTTGTTTTAATTAAAATTTTTGATTTTCTAATATTTTCAATAATAGATGCTTTGCTTCTAAAGAAATTTCCAAAAGTTTTTCCTATATAAAATCCTAAATTAGAAGAAGATTTGTATCCCAATATTTTGCAGATGGTAAAAAATAATTTGATGAATACGTATTCAAAAAAATATTTTGTTTTTCTCATAGCCTCTCTTTAAGAAAATTTTTAAATTTGTTCAAATTTTGAATTTTCAATTTAATTTTTAAATATTTAATATTTTTTTTATTTCTCGAATTCAATCTTTTATAATCTTTTTCTGTTGTTATTATTTCTAAGTTATTATCTTTCGCAATTTTTTTTATTTCATCAATTTCTTTATTTTTATAATAATGATGATCTGGAAATATAAATTTTTTTATAATATTAAACTTGTATTTTTTGAGTGTATTTTTAAATTCTTCTGGGTTTCCTATACCACAAAAATATAAATATTTCTTCTTTCTATTAAACTTTTTTAAATTAATAGGTATATAATTTGAATAAAAAATCTTGTTGTTGTATTTTTTTAAAGTTAAGAAAAGTTTTTTGTTTTTTTTTTCACCATTTAAAAAAATCGCACTATAATTCGTTAGCTTTGATAAATTTTCTCTTAAGGGACCGGCTGGCAATAAATATCCATTTCCAATACCATAGCTTGTATTAAAGCAGGCAATAGATATATCATATTTAATAGATTTATCCTGCAATCCATCATCTAGAATTGCTAAGTTGTATCTATTTGTATTTTTAGCTTTAATCAAACTGATAATTCTTTTGTTATGGCTTATTAAATTGCCATGAGTTTTAAGTAAATTTCTTTCATCAAGTTGATCAATATATTTTTTTTTAATGAATACAGTTTTAAATCTTTTTCTTAATATATTATTTATTTCAATACTTAGAGATGTTTTTCCAGTTCCGCCGACATATATATTTCCTACACATATCGATTTAATTATATTTTTTTTGTTATTTGAAAAGTTTTTTAAAAAGTTAATTCCCAGTGTAATTAATGAAAATGGATATAAAGATAATGAAATAATATTTTTATCATCCCAAAATAATGGTTTTTTTATATTCATTTAGATTAATTTTTTAATCTCCAGCATATTTTTATTTATTATTTTATTACCCAAAGAGTTTAATTTTTTACTAACTCTACTATTTCTCGAATAATTAATTTTCTTGAGAAAAACATTTTTCATATTACTTATCGATTTTATTTTAGAAGCAATTTTTAATTTTTCTAACATTTGATATACTTCTTTAAAATTAGCAGTGTTTGGCCCAAATAATATATAATTTCCTTCTCTTGCTGGTTCTAGAGGATTTTGACCGCCATGCGGAATCAAAGAACCTCCAACAAAAGTTAACCTTGAAAGAGAGTAGAATTTAGATGCCTCTCCATAAGTATCAACTATATAAACTTCAGTATTTTTTCTTAATTTTTTACATTCTGTATGTAATTCTGAGTTTAAACCAATACTTAATAATCCGTCAGCTATCTCTTTTCTCCTATTTATATGTCTTGGGATAATTACAGTTAACAAATTTTTAATATTTGGCTTTAATTCTTTATGGACTTTTCCTACAAATAATTCCTCACTTTTGTGAGTACTTGCGGCGCATAAAATAGTTTTTTTATTAAATTTTTTTTTAAATTTTGTATTGTTATTGTTAGAAAATGAAGTCCCATAAAATTTAAGATTTCCTGCAGTCTTAATATTTTTAACTCCTAGCAATTTTAAATACTTTTTGGTTTCCATATTTTGAGGTAATGCAATTGTTATTTTTTCAAATAGTTTTTTTGAAAATTTTGGAAAAAATCTCCATCTATTAAATGATTTTTTTGTAATTCTTGCATTTATGAGAATTATTGGAATATTCTTCTTATGCAAGTTGTTGAACATATTCGGCCAAATCTCTGAGTCCACGAATATTGCTATTTTGGGTTTCCAATGGTCAATAAATATTTTAGTTAAGATATTTAAATCTAATGGATAAAATTGATGTACTGTTTTTTTAAATTTATATTTAGACAAAATATATGATGAACTTTTTGTTGTAGATGTAATTAAAATTTTTTTTATTTTTTTGTCCTTCTCAAATTTCTTTACAATAGGAATTATACTAAATATTTCTCCAACACTCGCACCATGTATCCAAATTATTCCGTTGATTTTATTTCTCTTTGAAAAAAAACAGAATTTCTCTTTAAACCTTGTTCTATCCTCTTTTCCTAAAAAGATTCTAACAATTATTATTATTGGGGAAATTATTAATATTATTAAAAAAAAAATATTGTAAAAAATAAACATTAGCTTCTGTTTATCTGCCTATTATAAAAATTTTTGTAAGTTTCTGATTTATTTAAAAGCTCTTCATGATTGCCAGAGTCTATTACATTTCCTTTTTCCATAACATAAATTTTATCAGAATTTAGAATTGTTGAAAGTCTATGTGCAATAACCACTGTTGTTTTATTAGTTGTTAATTTATCAAGAGCCTTCTGAATTTTTTCTTCTGTTTCGGAGTCTAGCGACGAGGTTGCTTCATCTAAAAGAATAATCTTACTATCTTTCAAAAAAGCTCTAGCAATAGAAAGTCTTTGTTTTTCTCCCCCAGATAATCTTATTCCATTTTCTCCAATCATTGTTTGATATTTATTTTCTAACTTTTCAATAAAATCAACACACATTGAATTTTCAGCGGCGTTGTAGATCTCATCGTCACTTGCATGAGGTTTTGCGTATTTTATATTGTTGAAAATTGTATCATCAAATAGAGTCACATTTTGATCTACTATTGATATTTCCTTTCTCAAAGAAAACAAATTTACATCTTTAATATTCTGTCCATCAATTTCTAAAATCCCTGATTTTGGATCATAAATTCTAGGTATTAAACTAAGCAAAGATGATTTACCCGAACCACTTTGACCAACTAAAGCGGTCATTTTACGACCATTTATTTTAATATTTATATTATTTAAAACTTTATTCTCAATATTTGATAAATAATTAAAATTTATATTCTTAAATATAATATCTCCATTCACTAAGTTTATTTTTGATTTATCTTTATTATTTTCAACCTTATTTTTTATATCGATTATTGGAAGTATTCTTTTACCAGCAGATAAACCTTGTCCAACTCCTACATTAATTGTGGCAAGTGATTTTACCGGTTGATACGCCAACATCATAGCTGCTAAAAATGAAAAAAAATTGTTTAAACTTAATTGATCATTCATTATTAATTTACCAGAATAAAATATCAAGATAGCAATCATAATTCCTGTTAAGACCTCCATTATTGGTGTTGCTCTAATGAATACTGTTGCAATTTTTATTGATTTATTCTTAAGATCATCGACAAATTTTTCTGATCTCTCTTCCTCAAATTTTTCTCTTTGAAATATTTTAATTATTTTATGGTTTTTGAATATATCAACTAAATATTTATTTAAATCTCCTGATTTTTCTTGAGCCTCCGTTACAACTTTGCCCATTCTTTTTCCTAATTTTTTAGCAGTAATTGATGCAAAAGGTATCATTATTATTGCTATTAAAGAAAGTCTCCAATTTTGAAAAAACATAACACCAAGAAGACCAATTAAAGTTAAACCATCCTTAAAGAAATTTAAAAAAGAATTACTAAGCATGTTAGTAATTTGGTTAACATCAAAATTTAAATTGGAAATATACCTTCCTGTATGCTTGTTTTCTATATATTCAGTATCTGCTTTAATAAAAGATGATAACATATTTATTTGAATTTTTTTTTTAACTTCTTCTGCAACATTTATCATCAAAACTTTTGCCATATAAAGTGATATACCCTTTGTTGCAAATGCCAAAATAATAAAAAAAGGTATCAATAACAATAAACTTTGGTCTTTGTTTAAAAAAATTTTGTCAATAGCCGGATCCAATAACCAGGCTGTTGCTGATGTACTTGCTGCAACTAAAATTGAAAAAAAAACTGCTAACAATATTTTACTTAAATGCTCTTTGGTGTATTCCTGATACAATCTTCTTAATATTTGAATATTTGTCATTTAAATTATTTTCCCTATTAAAATATTTATAAACACAATTAATCCAAAATAATTATTACTTTTAAATTTTTGCAAACATTCATTTGGACTTTCAACATTTAGATTTTTAATTTGGTAAATTATAAGATGAAAAAAAATAATTATTAAAGTAAAGAAATATATAATTTTAAAATTCATCAAAACACCTATAGTTATTAAAGATATCAAAAATAATAAGTAGCATAGAGAAATAAATATTTTAGGGTTATTTTTAAATTTTATTGAGGTAGATTTTACTCCTATAATCTCATCATCTTTTATATCTTGATATCCATAAATTGTGTCGTAACCGAGTGTCCAAAATATGGCCCCAATATAAAATATAACCGGGACTATAGAGATACTATTATTTATTGATATCCAAGCAAGAACAAGACCATAATTAAAAGTAATACCTAAAAATAATTGAGGCCAGTAAGTAAATCTTTTCATCAAAGGATAAGTAAATGCAAGTGGCATTGATAATATTGCCATCGATATTGTAAATATATTAAAATTGATTAAAACTAAAAATGCTAATCCACATAAAACTATTGAATATATAATTCCAAGTCTAACTGAAACTTTTCCAGATGCTATAGGTCTATTTTTAGTGCGTTCAACTTTTTTGTCAAAATTTCTGTCTACTATGTCATTTACAATGCATCCAGCAGACCTCATTAGTATTGAACCCATTAAAAATAGAAAAGAATAAAAATAAAATATTTCCAAGTCAGAATTGAAATCATAAGCAATAGTGAGACCCCACAAGCAAGGCCAAAATAAAAGCATGTAACCTATTGGTCTGTTAAATCTTGTAAGCTCAACGAACAATTTAATGTTTTGCATAATAATTTACTTGTAAATAGCAAAGCAGAGTTTCATAATCAAATTGATTCGAATGAATATAGATTACACAGTAACTGCATTGATGTTTCCAGCAATACCTCTTATAATGAGCGTTTACAGCAATAGGTTTCATACCCTTAGTGGACTTATCAGAAAAATTCATGATGAATACGTTTTTGAAAAACACACCCCACCAGAGTGGAAAGATCAACTTATAAACTTGAATAGCAGAATAGGAGTACTAAAATTTGCCATTATGTCAGCGGCATTTGGTTTTCTATTTAATATGCTTACGGTGTTTGCTCTTTATTTAGACAGTTTGATTATTGCAAGGGTAATTTTTGGGTCATGCTGTTTATCTATGATGATTTCAATTATTTTTTTTATAAGAGAAATACAAATTTCAGGTAAAGCTTTAAAACTTCATCTGTCAGATATGGATGTCCAGTTTAAGGAATAATTACTGCTGGTCCAGTGATCTTTCTTCCCTCTAAGTCCTTGTGAGCTTGTACAGCATCTTCTAATTTATATTTTTTATAAATTTCTATTTTTACATTTCCTGATGAAATTTGTTTAAATAACATACTGGCTGCCTCATGTATTTCATCGCTATTTGTAAAATATTGATTCATTGCTGGCCTTACAAAATATATACCTTTTGGTTGGAGAGATTTTGAAACAATTATAGGATCAAGTGCTCCTGATGCATTACCAAAAGAAACCATAGTCCCTCTTAGTTTTAAACAGTCAATTGATTTATCATAAGTTGATTTACCTACACCATCATAAACAACAGAAACACCTTTGCCATCTGTAAGTTCCATAACTTTTTTTGCAAAATCTTCCTTTGAATAGTTAATTACTTCATCACATCCATACTTTTTTGCTATCTCTATTTTTTCTTCACTTCCAACTGTTCCAATAACGTTTAGCCCTAAACTTTTCGCCCACTGACAAAAGAATTGTCCAACACCTCCAGCTGCTGCGTGAAATAAAACTGTTTCTCCCTTTTGTGGGACATATGTTTTGTGCAATAAATAGAAAGTTGTCATACCTTTTGTCATAGCACTAGATATAATTTCTAAATCTATATTATCAGGAACTTTTACAATATTTTTTGATGGGTAATTTCTGTGAGTTGAATATGAACCTAATGGAGCTGCAGCATATGCAACTTTATCTCCAACTGAAAAATTAGAAACATTTGAACCAATTTCTTTAATTACACCTGCTGCTTCCAATCCAATTCCTGTTGGTAGTTGAAGAGGGTATAAACCCGATCTATGATAAGTATCTATATAATTCAATCCAATAGACACGTGTTCTATCTGAACCTCATCAACACCTGGTTTATCTAAAGTAATGTCCTCTAGCTTAAGAACTTCAGGACCACCTGTATTTGTTACTTTAATTGATTTCATTTTTACAAAAGTAATTTTTTATTTTACAAATGTACCTTTATGATAATCCTCGACTGCTTGCAAGATTTCTTGTTTAGTATTCATGACAAAAGGGCCACCTCTTGCAATTTGTTCACCTATTGGTTTTCCAGCAATCAGAAGGAACTTAGCATTAGTTGATCCATAAACCTTAAGTTTCTCACCCTTCTCTAAAAGAATTAGTTTTGAATTTTCAATTTTCTGGTGTTGTTGTTCCCCAATTTTTATTTCTCCTTGAATTAAATAAATAAATGAATTGTGGGTGGATGGTAAATCAAAATTAAACTCTTTATCTTTATTTAATTCAATATCAAAATAAATAGGTTCAACATTATGTTTTTTTATAGGTCCTTCAGCTTTTCTAAATTTACCAGCTATGACTTTGACTATTTTTTCTTCATCTAGGTGAGTTTGCATCTGATCAGCATCAATGTAGATGTAGCTAGGCTTGCTCATTTTTAGTTTTGCTGGCATGTTTATCCATAATTGAAACCCATGTAACTTACCTTCTTTCATTGTAGGCATTTCAGAGTGAATTATTCCACTTCCTGTTTTCATCCACTGAACATCTCCTGCAGTCATTCTACCTTCACCTCCTGTACTGTCTTTGTGCTCAAAATCTCCAGCTAACATATAAGTCACTGTTTCAATACCTCGATGAGGATGAGGTGGAAAACCTGCTATATAATCTTCACTATTTTCTGATCCGAATTCATCCAACATTAAAAACGGATCAAAGTAATTGGGTTCTACACCAATGCTTCTTTTTAATTTAACTCCTGCGCCGTCAGATGCTGGCATAGGTTCAATAATTTGTTTAACTTCAATATTTGACATTTTATGTTTAGAATTTTTTATCTATGCTTAAATTTTTAGTTCCATTAATGAAAATAAATAGAAACCCACCTGCTAAAGCTATATTTTTCAAAAATGATCCAAGTTGGATTTGGTCAGAAAAATCATTGTGAAATATTACTGCTGTTGCAATACAAAATAAACTTAATAAACCAGCTGATATCTTTGCTTTATATCCTAGTATAATTAAAATTGGTCCAACTATCTCAAGTATTATTGCTGGTATAATTAAAATTCCAGGTACTCCATAACTCTCCATCCATTCAATAGTTCCATCATAATTATCAATTTTAAAAAAACCATTGAGAAGGAATAATGTTGAGATTAAAATTCTTGCGATAAGGTCGAGGATATTTGTCATATCTATAAAGTAGTATCTTGCCTAAACAATATCAAGCAACTGTTTAAGATTATTTATTTCATTTTCTGGTGTGTAATCCAAATTATCAAAAATGGCATTGTTTCTGTTGACCCAAATTGCGTTAAAACCATAATTTCCACCTCCAGACACGTCCCAAGTATTTGCGCTTAAAAAAGCAACTTCCTTCTTTTTAATATTATATTTTTTAATTGGCATATCGTAAACTTTTGAATTTGGTTTAAAAATACTTACTTCCTCTACAGAAAAAATATCATCAAAAATATCATTGATATTATTTCTATTCACTAATTCATCAAGAAGAGCAGGGGTGCCGTTTGAAAGTATTGAAAGTTTATAATTTTTTTCTCTCAATAACTTGAGGGTTTCTTTTACTTCTGGGTATGGAGATAAAATTTTGTAAAGATCCAATAATTCAGATTTCATATCTGGATTAATATTGAAAACTCTCATTGATTTATCTAGGCTATCTTCTGTTACTTTCCAAAAATCTTTATGCCTGGTCATTAAACTCCTAAGCCAAGTATATTCTAACTGAGTAGTCCTCCAATAATTTGAGAAATTTTCCCATTTAGTACCAATTTGATCTTTACACTTTTCAGCTGCAGAATTTACGTCAAATAGAGTTCCATATGCATCGAAAATTATTGCTTTAATATTTTTCATAAATTACTTTCTTGATATGAGTAATATTAGAATATTTTTCTCTGAAAGTTTATCTCTTAATTTAAGTTCTTCACTTGCTAAACCACAATCACATTATTTGACGAAAGTCATGCGAGTGAAAATTGGAGAAAATTTTTCTTTATTTAATAAAACTGGTGAATGGTTAGCCAAAATAGACAACATTTATGATGGAAAGGTAGAATTTAGCATTAAGGAACAGTTAAGAAAGAAAGAAAATCCTATGGATATTTGGTTAGCATTTTCACCTATTAAATCAAATTATTCAAATTTTATGATTCAGAAGGCTACAGAATTAGGAGTTACAAAATTTTTCCCTATAATTTTTGATAGGACAATTGTTAGAAAAATTAATTCTGAAAGATTGGGAAAAATAATAATAGAGGCAACAGAACAGTCAAATAGATTGAACCCTCCGTATTTAGAAAAAACTCAAAATTTGAAAACTTTTTTAGAGAAAAATCAAAGCACAATGGATCTAATTTTTACTGATCTTAATTCTAACAACAAAAAAATCGAAGTAGATAAAAAAAGCAAAAAACCTTTGTGTATTATAATTGGACCCGAAGGGGATTTTTCTGAGAAGGAAAGAGAAGCTATTTTAAATTTTAAATATGTAAAATCAATTAAGATCAATGACAATATATTGAGGTCAGAGACAGCAGTTATATCTTCAATATCAATTCTTAATTATATCTTAAATTTATAAATACTTATTAACCAACTTGATAGATTTTTTAATGTCGTCTCTGTGAGAAATCTTGGCAATATATTTTCCATTTTTCAAAAGTATTACAGGTGAACTATGATCAATATTATAATCACCATTTTCAAAAAATATTTTTTGGCTAATTATTCCCCAAGATTGTGAAAGTAAAAAAATTTCTCCTGGATCTCCAGTAATTCCGACAAATTTATTATCAAAATTGCTGAGATATTCTTTTACTACATCAGGAGTATCTCTTTTAGGATCAACACTAATAAAAAATACTTTTATATCTTTTTTTTTATTTTTCTTAATTCTATTCATAACTATATCCATTTTGTTTAGTGTCATTGGACATATGTCAGGACAATTTGTAAAACCAAAAAAAATTGCAGTCAAAGGTCCGTTAAAGGACTCTTGAGTTATTATATTATTGTTCATATCTTTAAGCTCAAAATCTGATCCTTTGAATGCTGCGACTGATTGATCTTTTTGCTCTTTCATTGATAAAAAGACAGGAAGCATTAAAAATAAGAATATAGTTAAGCATCCTGTTAATACCGCAATGGAGGTTTTTAATTTCATTATTGTAAAATTGTATATTCGGACTATATAAATAATATGTCTTTGTTAAAGAAATTATTTGGCGCATTAACTGAGAAACCTTGGGAACAAAATCAAGCAGTAATAGACAGTGGTCACTCGGGCAAAACATTTGAAATATCAAATCAAATGTCTGCGGTAATAATTATATTTGGAGTAAGTACAACATTATTTAGTCTAATTTTCACTGGTTATCTTTATTCACTTCCACCTGAACAGGATACGACTTTTATTCTTAAAACAAATTTGCTTTGGATAAATACATTAGTATTAATTTTAGTAACAATATTTTTTAACAAGATAAGTAAAGATTTAAAGAATGGAATTACAAGTTCAATAAAAAAGAATTTAATTTACGTTGGTGGACTAAGTTATATATTTTTATTTCTTCAGTTAGCTCTTTGGTATCAATTAATGCAAACTGGAAATTTTGTTTCAACAAATACTTATTTCTCATCTTACTATTTCTTCACTGCACTTCATGGTATTCATTTACTTGGAGGACTTTTTTTCTGGGGCAAGGTAAGTTCAAGAATTTTTAAATCACAGGAGAGCGAATACAAAAAAGAAGAAAAAAGTATTAACGCACTTTCGTTATACTGGTTATTTTTATTTATTGTTTGGTTAGTATTTTTTACAATAATGTTTGCTTATAATGATACTGTGATTGAATTTTGTAAATCTTTAATTGCTTAAATTTGTTCTAAAGAAATAAAACTAACACAGATCCAAACACTGCGATAATTATTAACAAAATGTTCACTGATCGAAGATACTTCTTTGTTTCAGGTTTAGCCTCTCCTTTTGAAAATCTTCCAGCTCCTAAAGAAATTACAAAATAGAAAGCTAAAACTAGGGCAAGTATCGTTATTAAAATACCTAATTTACCAAACATAAATATATTGATTATATTAGTATAATTAATATGTTTTATGACATTTTGTCATAGGTATTTATAAAATTATTATTCTATACAGGCACTATGCATGCAGGAATTATATTTTTACTAGTCATCATCGGATCGATACTATTTCATATCTTTACACCTTGGTATTGGACGGACATAGCATCAAACTGGAAAGGTATGGATGATACAATTACACTTACCTTCTGGGTAGGTGGAGGAGTTTTTGTAGCTGTTTGTCTATTCATGATATATTGCGTTTTTAGATATCAACACAAAGAGGGTAGAAGAGCAGAATATAAACCTGAAGACAAAAAATTAGAAAAAATTTTAACTTGGGCAACGACATTAGGAGTTGCTGCTCTGTTAGCGCCTGGACTTATAATTTGGAATCAATATGTGAATGTTCCAAAAAATGCAATCGAAGTTGATGTAATGGCATGGCAGTGGGGATGGCAATACAGGTTACCAGGCAAAGATGGAAAATTAGGGACAACTCAAGTCAGGAATATTGCAGACAATAATCCGTTTGGTATCAATCCAGACGATCCATTTGGTAAAGATGATATAATGGTCGAAAGTGATGTAATAAATTTAGAAAATAATAGACCTGTCAAAATTTTACTAAGATCTGTAGATGTACTTCATAACTGGTATGTACCTCAGTTCAGAGCAAAAATGGATGCTGTGCCTGGAACAGTAACTTTTTATTGGTTTGAACCTAACAAAGTTGGAGAATATGAAGTTTTATGTGCAGAGTATTGTGGAGTTGGACATTATGCTATGAGAGGTGGTGTTGAAGTTCAAGATAAAGCTGATTACGAAGCTTGGTTAGCAGAACAAGAAACTTTCGAACAATTATCTGCTAGATATGAAAAATTAAACGTAGATGGGAACAAATTAGCTAAAAAATAACAATTTAATAATTAAAAAAAATATATATATAAAGGATAAAAAATATGTCAGACGAATACGATAATAATAAATCTTATCAAGCACAATCATCAGAGGTAATGGATGGTTCAACAGGTTCAGTGAATCCTGACATAGATTATGTAAGACCTTCAGAAGTTGGTGAACAAGAATTATATCATCCTCATAGTTTCATTGAGAAATGGGTATTTTGCCAAGATGCAAAAGTAATCGGTGTACAATATTTTTTAACAGCAGTATTTACTGGAGTTGTAGGATTAATTTTATCTTGGTTAATGAGACTTCAGCTAGGTTTTCCTGAGTTAGCTGGTTTCATGACTGCAGAACATTATTATCAATTCGTAACCATGCATGGAATGATAATGGTAGTTTATTTTTTAACCGCATTATTCCTTGGAGGCTTTGGTAACTATTTAATACCATTAATGGTTGGAGCAAGAGATATGGTTTTTCCATATGTGAACATGTTAAGTTTTTGGATGTTCTTTGTTGCCGTTGCAGTTTTGATGGCAAGTTTCTTTGTGCCAGGTGGCCCAACAGGAGCTGGATGGACTTTATATCCTCCCCAAACAATTTTAGAGGGTACTCCTGGAGCAGGTATGGGAATTTTATTAATGCTTATTTCTTTATCTCTTTTCGTAATTGGATTTACAATGGGTGGATTAAATTACATGATTACAATTCTTCAAGCTAGAACTAGAGGGATGACATTAATGAGAATGCCTCTTACGGTCTGGGGTATATTTACAGCTACGGTGCTTGCAATGTTAGCATTTCCAGCATTATTGGTAAGTGCTATAATGATGACTTTAGATAAGGTTTTACAAACTAGTTTCTTCATGCCGACAATATTAAAGGCTGGTGAAGTTCTAGAATATGGTGGTGGAAGCCCAATTCTTTTCCAACACTTGTTTTGGTTCTTTGGACACCCTGAGGTTTATATTGTTGCGCTTCCTGCTTTTGGAATAGTTTCAGATTTAATTTCTGTTCATGCTAGAAAAAATATTTTTGGATATAGAATGATGGTGTGGGCAATTGTTGGAATTGGAGCATTAAGTTTCTTTGTTTGGGCACACCATATGTATGTAAGCGGAATGAATCCTTGGTTTGGTTTCTTCTTTGCAACAACTACATTAATTATTGCGGTTCCAACAGCCATGAAGGTTTATAACTGGATACTAACTCTATGGAGAGGAAATATAAGAATAAACGTAGTTATGTTGTGGTGTTTAGGTTTTATAGTAACTTTTGTTAATGGTGGAATTACTGGAATTTTTTTAGGAAACGTATCAGTTGATGTTCCATTATCAGATACTTATTTCGTGATAGCGCACTTCCACATGGTAATGGGTATTGCACCGTTAATGGTAATTATGGGTGCAGTTTATCACTGGTTCCCATTAGTTGCTGGAAAAATGTTAGACGAAGGTCTTGGAAAATGGCATTTCTGGATTACATTCTTAGGTGCTTACTCCATTTACTTCCCAATGCACTATTTAGGATTTATTGGAGTTCCAAGAAGATATTTTGAAATGTATGATAGTCCATATATGACATCAGCAGTAGGAATGAATGAATTTATTAGTATTGCAGCATTCATAGTTGGCGCTGCACAATTTATTTTAATCTTCAATATAATTAAAACATTAAAAACAGGTAAAAAGGCTGAGCAAAATCCTTGGAAAGCTAATTCACTAGAATGGTACACTTCTACTGTTCCACCAGAACATGGTAATTTCGGTGACAGACTTCCGGTTGTGCATAGATGGCCATACGACTTTAGTGTTCCTGGAGCTAAGGAAGATTATATTCCACAAACTACTGCTCCGAGTGAAGTAATACATACAGAAGTAGAAAAAACATAAGAGAAATAAATGTCTGAACCAAAAATAGACGGCTTCGAACTTAAACCAGGGTTTAAGGGAATGGCGTCTGACACAGCGTCAGACCAAACAATGTTCAAAGGTGTACATTGGGGTAAAGCCATGATGTGGATCTTTCTGTTAAGTGATACATTTGTTTTTAGTTGTTTTTTAATTTCATACATGAAAGGAAGAGGTTCAACTCCTGTAGAGTGGCCAAATCCTAGTGAAGTATTTGCGCTAGAGGCATTTGGTGTACCTGTTCCGCTATTACTGATTGCTCTTATGACCTTTGTCTTGATCACCAGCAGTGGAACAATGGCTATCGCTGTTAAATATGGATACGAAAAAAACAGAAAAATGTGTGGATGGCTATTATTGGCGACTGCGCTCGGCGGTTTAACTTTTGTTGGAATGCAGGCTTATGAGTGGTCAAAATTAATTCATGAAGGTGTGAGACCTTGGGAAAATCCATTTGGAGCTGCTCAATTTGGATCATTTTTCTTTATGATAACTGGTTTTCATGGATTCCACGTATCTATCGGAGTAATCTTTTTATTTATATATACTTATAAAGTGTTTGCTGGCCACTATGAAAAAGGCAAAAAAGGATGGTTCACAAAATTAAAGGGCGATTATGTAGAAATTGAGATTTTAGGTCTTTATTGGCACTTTGTAGATCTTGTATGGGTTTTTATTTTTGCATTCTTTTACTTGTGGTAAAATAAATTATGGAAAAAACAAACAATATTGAAAAAACAGACAAAAAAGAGGAAGCTTCCACACATAAAATTGGAATTTATCTTTGGATTTGGACTTTGTTATTCGTACTCAGTTTTTTTTCTTACATGGTCGACTGGTATCAATTCCAAGGAATGTTAAGATGGTCATTAATATTATTTTTCATGTTCCTAAAAGCCGGACTGATAATGGCATTTTTCATGCACCTGTTTTGGGAAAGATATGCATTGGTAAATGTTCTTTTATGGCCAATGACCGCCATAGCTTGCTTCATATTTTTAATGGCAGCTGAATTTCAGTATACATTATTTTCAAGATTATTTTATTTTGTCGTTGGAGGTGGAGCTTAAAATGGACGCATATGGATATTTAGCTTTCTTCTTAATTTTATTTGTTTTCTTTATTTATATTGTTTGGTTTGGCTATTCAGTTAAATTAGAAAATCAGAAAGAACAGGGAGATAAAGTCTCAATAAATCCTTATGATCAAATTCCTTTACGTAGAAGACTAATTGATAAGAAAAATAGCAAAGTAGGAATATTTGATCTTGGAAATCATATCTTAATAGCGGGTGTTATATTACTTGTAATATTTGTTTCACTGAATGTTGAGTAGTAGTGACCACAAATACAATTAAAAAAAAATCAGTTTCAATAAGTTTTTTATCTTATTTTAAATATCTTTTATTATTGATGAAGCCAAGAGTAATGTCTTTGGTTATTTTTACTTGTGCAGTTGGGTTGTTAACAGCTCCTGTTTCAGTTTCATTTCTAAATTCAATAATTGCAATTTTTTTTGTCACAATAGGCGCAGGTGCTGCGGGTGCTCTAAATATGTGGTATGAGGCTGATCTTGATAAATTAATGACAAGAACGTGTCTTAGACCAATTCCTACTGGAAAAGTAAACAGGGAGCATGCTCTTATATTTGGTTCATTGCTATCAGTTATTTCTGTAGTCGGCCTTTATTATTTTTCAAATTTAACATCAGCTATACTATTATCTATAACAATAGCATTTTACGTATTCGTTTATACAATTTGGTTAAAAAGAAAAACACCACAAAATATTGTTATTGGAGGAGCATCTGGAGCGTTGCCCCCAGTTATTGGTTGGACAATAGCTACTAACTCGCTAACATTTGAACCAATAACATTTTTCTTAATAATATTTTTTTGGACCCCATCTCATTTTTGGGCTCTTAGCCTTTATAAAGCAGACGACTATCAAAAAGCTAAAATCCCGATGTTGCCGATTACTAATGGAATTGAGGAGACAAAGAAGAATATATTTGTTTACTCATTAATAATGTTACCAATAGTAATTTTGCCTTATTATATTGGGTTTGTAGGTGAAACATTTTTAATCGTATCTCTACTACTGACATTTTATTACAACTATGTTTGTTACGATCTTCTTAAATTCAAAAAAAACAAATTTGAAATAAAGAAGGCTAAAAAGGTATTTTCTTACTCTATTTTTTACCTATTTTTGCTTTTTGTCTTATTTTTGGTAGACCAGATCATAAAATAAATAATCCTATTTATTTTATAGGAAAATGGTAAAAAAAATTCATGAAATACGTAAGCACAAGAGATAATTCTAAGGAATATAGTTTTGAAGAGGTTTTCATCAAAGGCCTTGCCGATGATGGAGGACTTTATGTGCCTAAATCTTTAAAAAAATTCAGTTTAGATGAATTATCAAAGCTTAAAAATCTAAATTATAATGATTTATCTATTGAGGTAATAAATTTATTTTCATCCAATTTTATATCTAAGAATGATCTTTCAGAATTAATTAAAAAATCTTATTCAACTTTTAGAGAAAAAGAGGTTGTTAAAATCTTAAATCTTGGTGATCTAAAATTGTTAGAACTTTTTCATGGACCAACACTAGCTTTTAAAGATGTTGCTATGCAATTTATTGGTAATTTGTATGAATATTACTTAACTAAAAATGATAAAAAAATTAATATTGTTGTTGCTACCTCTGGGGATACAGGGGCAGCTGCTATTGATGCAATTAGAGGTAAATCAAATTTAAATATTTTCGTATTACATCCTAATAATAGAATATCACCAGTTCAAAGAAAGTTAATGACAACAGTTGAGGACGAAAATGTTTTCAATATCGCAATTGATGGAAATTTTGATGACTGTCAAAATATTGTTAAACAAATGTTTTCAGATTTAGATTTTTCTAAATCAATAAATATGTCAGGGGTTAATTCTATTAATTGGGCAAGAATTATAGCTCAAGCTGTTTATTATTTTTATACTTATTTTAAACTTGATAGTGACAAACCAATTTCTTTTTCAGTACCAACAGGAAACTTTGGAGATGTTTTTGCAGGTTATCTTGCAAAACAAATGGGATTACCCATAGATAAACTTATTGTTGCAACTAATGAGAATGATATTTTGCATCGAGCAATTTCTAAAGGTGATTATATTTCAAAAAAAGTTAAAGAAACACTTTCCCCAAGTATGGATATTCAATTAGCAAGTAATTTTGAAAGATTAATTTATTATGTAAATAATTCTAATTCTGGCATTACATCAGATATAATGAAAAAAGTTAAGAATAATGAATATAAAATAGAAAAATCAAACTTAGACATTATCCAAAAAGATTTTATTTCAGAAAGTTGTGATGAAAATGAAACTTTAGAAATTATAAAACAACATTTTGACAAAAGTAGTGTCATATTAGATCCTCATACTGCAGTTGGAGTAGGAGCTGCAAATAAGCTAAATTTTAATGATTGTGTAGTTTTATCTACTGCACATCCATGTAAATTTCCAGCTGCTACAGATAAGGCTATAAATAAACGTGAAGAACTACCTAAAGAGCTACAATATGTTCATAGTAAAGAGGAAAATTTTCAATTACTAAAAAATGATACAGAGGCAGTAAAAAATTTCGTTAAAAGTAAATTATGAAGCTAAAAGTTAATGATCAAATACCAGATATAAAAATCTTCCATTTAGTTGATGGTGAGCCCAAGGAGCAAAATATATCTGAGGTATTAGGATCAAAAAAAATAGTATTATTTGGTTTACCTGGTGCATTTACAGCTACATGCTCTAAATTTCATTTACCAGGTTATGTTAAAAATGCTCCACAAATCTTAGATAAAGGTATTGATAAAATATTTTGCTTAGCTGTTAATGACCCTTATGTAATGAATGCTTGGGGTGAGGCGAATAATATAGGAGAAAATATAACTATGTTAGCTGATCCTTATTTGTCATTTACTAAGCTAATAGGCGCTGAAGTTGATAGAAACTCAAAAGGTATGGGCATGAGATCAAGCCGTTATGCAATGGTTATAGAAAATCTTAAGGTGCAAAATATTCAAGAGGAAGAAGAAACTAAAAATTGTGGAATATCTTCAGCAGAGGGAATTTTAAGTATTATTTAATTAGTATTTGAATGTTATGAAAAAAATTTCTATAGCATTGTTGCCAGTACTAATTATTATCATTTATATTTTCAGTGCTATGTATTCATTTCACCAAGTACACAAATCTGTTTATTATAATAATAAACAATTAAGTAAAAAATATATTGAATGGGACGAGGTAAAGAATAATTTTAAAGATTTTTTAAATGCAAATCTTCTTGAAAAAATGTCTAATGAAAGCCAGTCTGATGAGTTGGGTCAATTGAGTATATTAGTTACAGGTTTAGCAAGTAAATTTGTTGATTATGCAATAGATACATATATTAATGCTGATGGACTTAGTTTATTAATTGAGAAATCTGAGCAAAAATCTGAAATACCTGAGCCAAATTTTCAAACATTAATTGGGAGTATTTCAATTATGAAATTTGATAGTTTAAATTCTTTTCATGTAAATTTAGAGAATGAGGGAGAAACATATCCAGTCCATTTTAGGCGCATAGGAACAAAGTGGAAAGTTGTAGAGATATCTTTTCCTGAAGACTTATTTGACGACATGAATGTTAACTAAATAGAAATGAGTATTTAAAATAATTAAGTATTTGCTATATCTCTTGCCATAGCATCTACCTCATTATTTAACTGATCTATTGAGTGCCCTTTAACCCAAGTCCACTCAATTTGAAAATTCTTAGAAAGCTCATCCAAATCAATCCATAGCTCTTTATTTTTAACCGGTTGTTTGTTTGCAGTTTTCCACCCATTTTTTTTCCAATTATGTATCCATTCAGTTATTCCTGATTTCACATATTTAGAGTCTGTGAAAATCTGAACATTGCTTCCTTTAGGAATTTTTTTAAGAGCTTTTATTGGAGCAAGTAGTTCCATTTGGTTATTTGTGGTATCTTTTCTGCTACCCTTTATCTGAATTTTTTTTTTATCGTCTATAATAATAGCAGCCCACCCACCATTTCCTGGATTACCCAAACACGATCCATCAGTATAGATTTTTATCATTAGATGTAATCCTTAAATGAATTTAATTTTCTGTGAAAATTTAATTTATGTAAATATTCTTTTGGGTCTTTAATTTTAATTAATGCTTTTTTTGGAGTATTTAAATAGTCATATGATCTTGTAAGTAAATATCTCAAAGCCGAACCTCTGCATAAAGTATTGAAATTGCTCTTTTCTTTGTAATTCAATTTTCGGACAGATTGGTAACCTTTTAACAATTGAGAAGATTTACTTTTGTCTAAAATAAAAATTTTATTTCTTTTTTTAAAACATAATGCATTCACACATGTGGCTAATTCATAAGCTAAAAAATCATTTGCAGAAAAATAAAAATCAATGAACCCATAATATTTTTTTTTATAAAAAAAAATATTATCAATAAACAGATCGCTGTGTATTATTCCATTGGGCATACTTTTTGGCCATTTTTTCTTGATATCGACCAAGTCTGTTCGCATAGTATCTATTAAATTACTTGAAAGTTTATTAATTCTTTTATCTATTCTATTCAATAAAGGTCCCCATGAACTAATTGATAATGAATTTTTTCTATATAACTTTAATTTTTTTGCAGCCAAATGTAACAGAGCTGCATTTTTCCCAACTTGAAAACAATCTTTATTTGTAAGTTGATTTTTGTCTTTTCCCTCTAAAAAACTTACTAGACATGCGGTTTTATTTTTAATTCTGAATAAATATTTACCTTTTTTATTTTTTATTGGCTCAGGACACTTAATTTTATTCTTAGATAAACCAAACATCAAGCTCATAAAAAAAGGTAAATCTCTTTTTTGAACTCTTTTTTCAAATATAGTAAGTATTATTTTTTTTTTATTTGTTTTTAATAAGTAATTAGTATTTTCAATTCCTTTTTTTATGCCTGAAAAAGATGCAATTTTACCAACATTAAAGTTTTTCTCGATCAAGCTTAAATCGTTCTGATTTATCCTTGTATATACAGCCATTAATTTAATTTTCCTGGAATTTTAAATGTTACATCTTCTTTTACTATTTCAACTTCCTTTATCTCTACAGTAAATTTTTTTTTAATATTTTCTATGAATTCATTAACTAATACTTCAGGAGCTGAGGCACCAGATGAAATACCTATTGTTTTGCATTTAGATATTTTTTCAAGTGGAAAAGTACTTTCTGAATGAATTAATTCAGCATTTTTGCATCCATTATTTTTAGCTACCTCCACCAATCTAACCGAGTTAGAAGAATTCCTGCTACCAATCACAAACAAATTATCACACTCTTTTGCTATCTTTTTCACTGCTGCTTGCCTATTTGTTGTTGCATAACAAATGTCATCTTTTTTAGGCTCGTAAATATCAGGAAAGCGTTCTTTTAAAACGTTTATAATATCTTTAGTATCATCAACCGACAATGTTGTTTGTGTAATATAAGCAAGTTTATCGTTTTTACCTCTTTGATAATTTTTTGCATCATCTATAGTTTCAATAAGATCAATCTTTCCACTCGCTACTTGACCCATTGTGCCAATTACTTCAGGATGGTTTTTATGACCTATAAGTAAAACTTGAACATCTTTTTTATTTAAATTTTCTGCTTCTCTATGAACTTTAGATACTAGTGGGCACGTTGCATCAACAAATATCATATTTAAACTTTCAGCTTCTTGAGGAACAGATTTTGGGACACCATGAGCTGAAAAGATAACAGGTCTTGTTTTATCCTCTATTTCATCAATTTCTTCAACAAATACTGCACCAATTTTTTTTAAGCCATCTACTACATGTTTGTTATGGACTATTTCATGTCTTACATATACAGGGGCACCATATTTTTTTATACTTTTCTTTACAATCTCAATTGCCCTATCAACTCCCGCACAAAAACCTCTTGGAGCTGCTAAAAGTATTTTAAGATGATTATTTTTCACTTTCATCCTTTCGAAAAAATGGAATTAAAAAAACAATGCATGCAATTAGAAAAAAAAGACTGCCAAACATAGCCCAAAAACTTCCTACACTTGATATGACAAAACCCAATGCAGAAATAATGAATAAAATCCAACCAATTAAATTAATATTTTTATTGCTCATTTTTTTCAATTAAATATTCGAGCAATATATGTGGAAAAGTTAAAGAGGCCAATCCAATAAAAATAACCCGATATATAGTCTCGTTAAATTCGTTATAATTATTTAGTATTAATATTGAAACAACATATCCAAAAATTGTCAAAATTGTTAGTGGAAGGGCTTTTTTAATGAATAACGGCAAACCCTTTTTCAAATTTTTATTTAATTCTCTAATTAAAGAAATCGAGTGTCTAATAGAATGTAAAAAGCAAAAGTAAATCGTAAAAGCAATTATTGGGGCAAGAAAATAATTTAGGATAAGTATTGATAGGTAATCCATTAATAATAATGACTTTGCTTCAATACTTTTATTTAATGCCAAAATAATCCCAGAGATCAAAGATAAAAGTATAAGCACGAATAATATCTCATTAGATATTATAAAATTATTTGAAATATTAAAATTTAATGTCTCGAATATTAAAATTGTCTCTTCTTTGTGGAAAAATAGTGGCGATGTAATTATCAATGATCCTTTAAAAAAATAAATTAATTCAAAGTTTTTCTTTTGATTAATAAATTCAGAATCCTCTTTACCAAAATGAAAAGCAGCGATAATTAAAAATAATAAAAGTAATGATTTTGGAAATATTAGCCAAATTAATATTGTAACTGCACCAATAAGTAAATAACTCAAATAAAAAATACTAATAGATTTATATCCAAAATATTTAATCATTTTTTTACCTTTAATATTATCCAGAGAACCATGAGAAATTCCAATTGTTAGAATTAAAAATAATGAAATAATTAAGAAACTACCTTCTCTTAAGTATTTTATCCCAGATAGAAAAATAGATAAATTAAAAAAAATTAAAGAGTGGTAAAAATTAATTTTGATCATTTAATTTAAAAAAGTGCTTTTATAAAAATCCATTTAGGCATTTTTAATACTATTGATAAATCTTCAAAAAAATTGCTTCTATTAGACAAAAATTTTATAACGGTATTTGGTTTATTATTAAACATCCTAAAAAAAATATTTGGCATTTTGCTTGGATTATTTTTCAGAACTTTTAAAAAAACATTATCAAGAAATTGATATTTCTTTTTAATTTGAAAAGTTTTCAATTTACTAATGTTTTCGATATTTTCTCTTATGTATTTACTTTGTTCTTGAATATTTAGAAAAGTATAACCAGTACTTAATCTTGTCATACCACCTGCTGTGCCAATATTAATTTTATTTATTAATTGGTCAATTGTTGGATAAAAAAGAGGTATTGCACCCACTTCTTTATATGTAATCTTATAATCTTTTATTTTAAGATTATTCTCAATATATTCTTTAATTTGCTGATCATAATCTTTTTGGGAGTCGTCATTCATTTCTGATAACCAAGTTGTTTCAACCAATGCTGTCCTTTTTGAATATGGAAGTGTATAAAAAAAATGAACACTACCTCTCTGTTCACAATCGAAATCCATTAGATTCATCATTTCTTCATCGAAAAATTCCTTTTTAGTTTCTATTTCTACACCACAAAAATGCTGCCATAGACCATTGTTTCGATTATTTAAAATTGGAACACTATTAAATACTAAAGAGTTATCAAAATTTATATTTTGATCATTTTTGTGAAATGAAATATTTTTATTCTCTTTTAATCTATTGTTTATCTTCTCATAAAATAGCCCACTATCAATACTTTGATATGGATAATTATTGCACTCTAGATGTTTAGTTTTTTTAGGCACATTTATTGAAAAATATTTCCAATTTTTTTTTACACAATCTTCAAAATTATGTGGGAATGTCTTCCAAAAAGACCAAGTTTTATCTTTTTTATATTCATCTCTTGGTTCAATAATAGCTAATGTTTTATTTTTTAACTTATTATTGATCTCTAATTCATATGCCAAAGATAATCCTGCACAACCTCCACCAATAATGACAAAATCAAAATCTTTCATTTAAATTTATCTCTTCACTTATTAATTCGTGTTCTTTATCTCTAAGGTGATTATGTTTTTTAATCAATGATAGTTTTACTAGGTCAAATATAGATAATATTGTTTGTAATATCTTACCGCTTTTAGTAACAAAAATTTTACCTGATTTATTATAATTCTGAATAGTTTGTTTTTTAATAATATTTCTTCCAATTTGTCTATAAACTCTTCTTGCAACTAATATTGAAAATCTAAGAGTTACTGGAATATCTTTTATTGATGAAAAGCTACTATCATAAAATAAATCTGCAGTAGCCAATGTTTCTTTTATGGTTTCAAAATTATGTTTTATATAAAACCTTTTATTTTTAGAATCCTCTATCACATCTCTAGAAATATTTGTTAGTTGCATAGCTATTCCCAAATCTAAAGCTGATTTAAGAGAATTAGAACTAGTGACATTTAAAATTTTTGCCATCATTAATCCTACAGTTCCTGCTACTCTATATGAATAAATTAATAATTCCTTTTTTGAATTTAATCTTATTTCATTTTGAATATCAGACTCTAGACCATCGAATAAGTCTTCTACAATTTTGGTTGAAATATTATATTCATCCATTAATACCCACATATTTTTTATTATTGGATTCTGAAATTCTTTATTAATAAAATTATTTTTGAAGTTTAAAAATCTTCTTAATTTAACATCAATTGTACCTTCATCGTCTGCTATATTGTCTAAAGTTCTACAAAAATCGTATAAATTAGAACATTTCAAATAAGTTTTCTTTGGAAGAAAAAAACCAGCCCAGTTAAATGATTTTGCGTAAATTGATAGAAAACTCTTTTTCTCCATTACAAAATTTTGTCTAAGACTTTTGCTGAAGATAATACTCCTGGTACACCTGCTCCAGGATGGGTACCTGCTCCAACGAAATACAAACCATCAAAAATCTCTGATTTATTATGAAATCTAAAATAAGCTGATTGGGTAAATTTTGGTTGAATAGAAAAACCTGAGCCATATTTTGTATTCAACTCTTTCTCAAAATAATCTGGAGTTAAATAAAAATCCTCAACAATATTTTCTCTTAGATTGGGCAGTAAACTTTCTTCCATTTTTTTAATAACTAATTTTTTTATTTTATCTCCCTCAATAGACCAATCTATACCAGATTGGTTATTAGGAACTGGCACCAACACATAAAAACAATCATGATTGTCAGGCGCCATAGATTTGTCAGTAGCTGTTGGTCTATGTAAATAGTAACTAATATCGTCATTTAATTTTTTATTATTAAAAATGTCATCCAAGTGTTCCTTGTACTTATCACCGAATTTGATTGTATGATGTTCAACATCGTCGTAAACTTTTTTAGTTCCAAAGTAATACACAAACAAACCCATTGAGTATTCCATTCTTTTCATTTTCCAATTAAAAATAGAATTACTAATATTTCTGTTTGCTAATTTTGAGTAAACTGCAGGTGGATCAGCGTTGCAAATGACATTATCTGCCTCTATTTTGTCTCCGTTGCTTAGTTCAACGCCAGTTATTTTATTTTTATTTGATAAGATTTTATTTACTTCGCATCCTTTTAATACTTTTATATGTTCTTCATTCATTAGTTTTTCCATACCATTTATTATTTGACCAGTACCCCCCATTGAATAATGAATCCCCCATTTTTTTTCTAAATATAAAATTAATCCATATATTGATGTTGTTGTAAAAGGATTACCACCTACCAATAGTGGATGCATACTAAGTAATCTTCTTAATTTTTCATTTTCTATGTAAGATGAAACTAAACCATAAACAGATTTATAACTCTTTAGATTGAACAAAGAGGGTATTTGCTTTAACATAAATGAGGGTTTATCAAATGGTACATCTGATAATTCAGTAAATCCTTTATCGAAAATTTTTTTTGTAAAATTTACTAAGTTTTTATAACCCTCGGCGTCCTTTTCATTGATCTTTTTTATTTGATCAATCATCTCTTGTTCATTACCTGAGTAGTTGAATTTGAAACCATCCTCAAAAACAAATTGATACCAAGTTTTGAGAGATCTAATTTCTAAATAATCTTTTGAGTTTTTATTAAAAAGCTGGAATAATTCATCAATCAAATAAGGTGCTGTTATAACAGTTGGACCACCATCAAATGTAAATCCATTTTTTCTAAAAACTCTTGCTCTTCCACCTAAATCTTTATGTTTTTCAATCAGAGTTACATTATGACTTTTAGCCTTTAATCTCAATGCTGCGGCCATACCTCCAAATCCTGATCCAATTACTATCGAATTCATAATACAGATTTTATATTATTTTGAGTAAATGTAACGTAATTAAGTTATGAATTAATTTTTTTTAATTCAGACTTTGCTTCTTCAAGATTTTTTTCAAAAAGATTATCTAATTTGGACCTATCAACTGTTGTAGTCATAATCTTTTTCACAGACTCTAGTGCAATTTTAATTGATCTATCTTTGATTTCTTTGATTGCTGAATCTTTCATCTGATTTATTTTAGTTTGGGTTAAATTTTTCTTTATTTCAGAACTTTTATGAAACTTTTCATTCATGCTAATAACAAGCTGTTCTGACTCAGTTTTGGCTTGATCGAGTATTTTTTTGGTTTCGCCCTCTACAGAGTTAAGTTTAGCCTGAGCCGCATCTAAAAGTTTCTTTGACTCAACTCTTAACTTTTCACTTTCATCAATTTCCTTTTTTATATCTCCTATCATCTTTGTAAGAAGATTGTTTATATTCTGAGGAATTTTAAAATATACCAACACACCAATAAATATAAAAAATGAAATTGCTACCCAAAATGTTGCATCAAACGACATCTTTTCTCTCTTTGTTTAATTTTGCTTGTTCATCTACTATCGCAGCAATGCTGCTACTATTTACTTCTTCACCTATCAGCTCTTTTATTAATTCTGCTGATGTTTCGGCTGCTATTTTGTTTATTTTTTCACCTGATTTATTTCTAAATTCAGACAACTCGTTTTCTACTGAACTAATTTCTTCATCAAGATCTTTTTCTAATGCATTTCTTTTTTTATTAATATCCTCTAATATTTTTTCTCTAGCTTCGTTAAAGTAGTTTTTCGCTTTAATTTTACTATCTAAAATAATTTTTTCATATTCATCAATTTTTTTCTGACTTTCTTTTTTTTGTTCATCCGCTGTTTCAATATTTTCTAATATTTGGGACTTTCTAGTTTCCAGGTTGTCACTTATTTTCGGCAATATAACTTTGGTTAGAACAATAAAAAGTATTCCAAATGTGATGATAAGCCAGAATATTTGAGATATCCAAAACTCTGGATTGAGTTGAGGCATACCACCACTTTCAGCAGCAAATACTATATTAAAACATGCAAAGCATGTGATGAATACTAAAATAATTATTTTTTTTAACATTAACTAAAATGCAAATAAAATAATCAACGCAACTACTAGTCCAAATAATCCTGTAGCTTCAGCTAAAGCAAATCCTAATAATAAATTAGGGAATTGTTTTTGAGCTGCAGATGGATTTCTCATAGCACCAGATAAGTAATTACCAAAGATAATTCCAATACCAACTCCTGCACCTGCTAATGCAATAGCTGCTAAACCTGCTCCTATCATTTTTGCTGCTTCTAATTCCATTCTTCCTCCTTTTTTTATTAATGGTGTAAATTTAATGCATCATTCAAATAAATGCATGTTAAAATTGCAAATACATATGCTTGAAGAAAAGCAACTAATATCTCCAAACCTGTAAGTGCAACCGAAAAACTTAGTGGAAGCCACCCACCAACAATTCCTAAGCTAATAACAAAACCGCCAAACACTTTCATCATTGTATGACCTGCCATCATATTTGCAAATAGTCTTACTGATAAACTAATCGGCCTACTTAAATATGAGATAATCTCAATAATAACTATTAATGGAAGCAAAACTATTGGAACTCCACTAGGTACAAATAATTTTAAATATCCTAATCCATGTTTCATAAAACCAATAATTGTAACTCCAATAAAGATAAAAGCCGCTAGCACAAATGTAACTATAATATGACTTGTGACCGTAAACGCGTAAGGAATCATTCCGAACATGTTACAAAATAGAACAAACATAAATAGTGAGAAAATAAAAGAAAAATATGGTTTTGCTTTTGATCCAGCTGTATCATTAATCATTTTGGCCACAAAGGTATAACTGAGTTCTGACAATAGTTGTAATTTGTCAGGTATTAAAGTTTTTTTCTTAGCACCTAAATTAAAAATTATCAAAATAGCCAATGAGCTTATGACCATAAATAAACTTGCATTGGTGAAAGAAATATCAACAGAGCCTAATTTTATTTCTGGTCCAATCCTATAAACATTGAATTGGTACATTGGATTTGATGCCATTATATTCTCTTACTTCTACTTATTCTGCATTTTTTTTGCTGATTTAATTACATTCATTATGCCTGCAATTACTCCTACAAAAAAAAATATTAAAATTAACCAGGGCTTAGTACCAAACCAATTGTCTAAAATAAACCCAATAATTGTCCCAACAGCTACCGCAGCAACTAATTCTGTACTCATCTTAAAAGCGTGGCCCATTCCTGACGTCTTAGGCTCTTTATTTTCCAAATATTTAGACTTTGCTCTATTTTTTGCACTTTTAAGGCGAGTTTTGAAATCTTCCTCTACCATTAGCCTAAGCTACCATGCTCTCAGCTTTTTGAAGGTCAACAGCAACTAGTTGACTTATCCCTTTCTCTGGCATTGTAACCCCATATAATCTATCCATTTTTGACATGGTTAATGCATGGTGGGTTACAATTATGAATCTCGTGGAAGTAATTTTTGTTAATTCGTTTAGGAGATTGCAAAATCTAGTAACGTTCGCATCATCAAGTGGAGCATCAACTTCATCTAATACACAGATTGGTGAAGGATTAGTTAAAAATACTGCAAATACTAAAGATAATGCAGTCAAAGCCTGTTCTCCACCTGAAAGTAGAGTAATAGATTGAAGTCTTTTACCAGGAGGACTTACTAACATTTCTAAACCAGCATCTAGGGGATCATCAGAGTCTACCAATTCTAATTTAG
>CABZXV010000006.1 GCA_902529785.1 uncultured Pelagibacteraceae bacterium | reverse complement strand
AAGAAGAAAATACAAATTCAGATATTACAAAACTAAATTTTGAAAATGAAACTTCTTTTGATCAGTTTAGAAGTAATGTAATTAAATATGGGGAACTAAGTGATTTTCCTAAATTAGATTAATGAAAATGAGTAAAAATATAAATATTGCTGTAATTGGTCTTGGTCAAATAGGATCATATGTATACAATGAGTTAAATATTAAAAAAAAAGATATTGAAATTAAGACTGGAAAGAAAATAAAAGTTGTTGGGATCTCAGCTAAAAATAAAAACAAAAAAAGAAGATTTAAAATAAACAAAAAAATATTTTACTCAAACCCTTTAGATATTTTAAAAATAAAAAATCTTCATGTAATAATCGAAGCAATCGGTTTATCAGATGGAATATCAAAGAAAGTTATTGAAAACGCTTTAAAAAATAAAATTCATGTTATTACACCAAATAAAGCACTCATATCTAAACATGGAGATAAGCTTGGTGAATTAGCTGAAAAAAATAAAGTAAATTTAGAATTCGAAGCATCTGTGGCTGGAGGTATACCAATAATTAGAACTATAAAGGAAGGTCTTGCAACTAATAAAATAACAAAAGTATATGGAATTCTTAATGGCACATGTAATTATATTTTGTCCGAGATGGAAAAAACTAAAGATAGTTTTGTTAGTGTTTTAAAAAAAGCTCAGAACCTCGGTTATGCCGAACCTGGAAATCCTAAATTAGATTTAAATGGATATGATGCTTTGGCAAAAATAAAAATACTTTCTTCATTAGCATTTAATAAAAAAATTTCAAAATCAATCTGTTTGATGGAAGGTATCGAAAATATTGAATTTAAAGATATTGAAATAGCCAATCAGTTAAACTTTAGAATTAAATTGCTTGGTATTACAGAGATTATTAATAATAGTATTTTTGAGAGAGTTCATCCCTGCATGGTTAATAAAGACTCTTATATCGGCAATGTAAGTGGCGTGATGAATGCTGTAATTTTAAATGGGTCACCAATAGGAGAAAGTGTTTTACAAGGCGAAGGGGCAGGGCCTGGACCAACATCATCTGCTATAATGTCAGACCTGTTGTCTATTTTAAGAGGAAATATAAAATTTCCTTTTGGAATTACTAGAACAAAAAGACAAAAACCAAAAATTTTTAATAAAGATATTTCATTCAATTCTCTGTATGTAAGACTAGAAGTTAAAGATAAACCTGGAGTTCTGTCATCTATTACAAAAATTTTTGCAAACTATAAAATATCAATTCAAAGAATTATCCAGATACCAAATAGTAAAAAAAAAACAGCATCAATTGTAATTATTACTCATGATGCAAATGAATTAAGTTCTCAAAAATGTATTAAATCTTTTAAATTAAATCGAAATATAATTAAAAACCCAGTATTAATAAGATTATTTTAATGGAACTTTATATCAAACTTTTTGAAGTTCTATTTCCAGTTTTTTTTATTGTAGGTATTGGTTACTTTCTTGGTAAAAAAAATCCAAACTTTGATACATCTTTTATAACGACTTACTCAGCTAATTTCGGGACACCATCTATAGTAATATTTTCTATATCAGCTAGTGGTGTAACTTTTGCAATGTTCTCTGAGTATTTTTTATACGCTATTATTCTTTTAACATCTTTTTTGATCGTCGGATTAATTTTCCTATTATTAATGAAAAAAGATTATCTCAGAGAATTACCAACATTCTTTCTGCCTAATACTGGTAATATGGGTATCCCAATTTGTTTGTTTGCATATGGAAAACTTGGTATGGGAATAGCCGCAGCTATATCATCATTAGTTGTTTTACTGCATTTCACTCTGAATATTTTTCTGGCTAAAAGAGAATTTGATCTAAATGTAATAGTTAAAAGCCCATCATTTTATGCAATAATTGCAACAATCCTATTTCTATATTACGAAATACCTTTACCAATATTTGTTTTGAACACTGTTATGCTTTTAGCTTATGGAATGATTGTAATGATTTTGATGTCTTTAGGTGTTTCTCTAACGCAAATGAAAGTGTTTTCATTTAAGGACGCTTTAATTACATCTACTGGAAGAGTTATTATAGGTCCTTTAATCGGCTTTGCTCTAATATCTTTTTTTAATTTATCTGGTTTTGCAGCAGGTGTTTTATTAATACAATCATCGATGCCTAGTGCCATTCTTTGTTATTTAGTTGCTTCTATGTATTCTCCAAAAGAAATTGTAGATAATATTTCTAGTACAATTGTTGTTTCAACTTTGATGTCTTTAATAACAGTCCCAATAACTGTATTCTTTGCTTTAAAATACTTTAATTAAGAGCTATGCTTCTTTTATGAAGGCTGTAATACTCAATGCATCCGCTTGGATGATTGTTCCTTTTATGGATGCTTTTGCTAAATATTTAAGCTCCTCTATGGACGTTTTACAAATTACTTGGGCTAGATATTTTTTTACTGTTGTTTTTGCTATTTTTATAATGCTTATTTTTGATAGAAAATCTTTAGTTTGGAGTAAAAAACCTTTACTCCAATTGATAAGAGGGTTGATTTTTGTCTTTTCCACTTATTTATTCTTTTATGCAATTTCTGAAATTTCATTACCAAAAGCACTTACACTAGCATTTGTTGCTCCTATATGTGTAACAGCAATGTCACCTTTTTTTCTAAATGAAAAGGTGGGTTTAAGAAGATGGACTGCTGTATCAATGGGTTTTATAGGCACCTTAATTGTAATCAGGCCAGGGTTTATAGAGATTAATTTAGCTACTTTAGCTGCTTTAGGTAATGGTATTTGCTATGGGTTTTATTTAATTATAACTCGAAAATTAAGCTCATCTGACAACTCTCTTTTGACTTTGTTATTTGCTGGAACGGTAGGGACTATAGTAATGACTTTCTTTATGCCAGGTGTCTGGATACAACCATCTAATAGTCAGTGGATTATGATGGCTTTAATTGGCTTTATAGCCGCAATTGCACATCTTTTTATAATTCTATCATTGAAATTTGCAGATGCCTCCAAACTTGCTCCTCTTGGATATACTGAAATAATTACTAATATTTTGCTTAGTTATTATATATTTAATGAATTGCCAGATAATTTGACTTATTTGGGCCTTTTTATAATTGTTCTTTGCGGTTTATATATATCTAGGAGAGAATATTATTTATCTAAAGTATATATAGGTAAGTAATATATACCTATAATATAAACTAATACTTTAATTATTTTGTATAAAATACTGTTATCATTGTTTTTTTTATTATGTAAAATATATTAAATATATAAATTTAATTTTTATAATATTGCTAGTAATCATTATTATCTAATATTTAATTCATAAAACAATAAATTTCTTTGAGAATTTAGCAAATGGGGTAATGAATTTATCTTATTTATTAGCTATAATTATGATAGCTTAAATTTAATAATTCAGATGCTAAAAAAGTAAGTAAATATGTTAGTTTTACTAACTTATAATATTCAAAGATATTTCGTTGCGATTATTTTAAATATTAAAATCAGAATTTTTGATAGAATAATGAGTAATTTTAATTAGCTCTGCAAAAATAGAATATAGCATTTAAAAGCCCAAAATACCCTCTATTTTAAACATTTTCTGTTTTACGGTGCAACTTATAGGTGATATTAAAAAAATATAACTAAATATTGAATTATAAGCAAAAACCTTTGATTTTTAACATTTCTAGAGCAAAATACCCTCTGATTTGAGTAATTTTCTCTTAGTATTTATCCCACCTTTGCCTGAATAGCCGCCCAAAGAACCATCCGACCTGATTACTCTATGACAAGGTATTTTTGGGGCATATGGGTTCTTTCCTATTGCATTTGCCACAGCTCTCACTGATTTTGGTTTATTTATAGCCTTTGCTACATCAGAATAAGTCCGTATCTGACCTTTTGGTATTTTTTTAAGATATTTCCAGACTTTTAATTGAAATTTAGTGCCTTTAAGGATCATAACAAGAAAAAACCCTGTTTCCTTGTACCTTTTCAGGCACAAAGAACAGTAGTTTTTGGCACGTCGTTTTATGCGCTACCGCCATGCCTTCCACTCTACTATTTTAGCGCTACTCTGTAGAGCTTTCTGCCCTCTGGGCTTGAACCTCTCGGTTTTTCCCCAGATGGTCAGTTAAGAGTTGCCTCTTAATTCATTTTAAACATTATCAGATAGAGTAGGTTGTATGTATCACTTTATTGTTGAATTTTGCGGGTTTTTAACAGGGCAGAATAGTGGGGATAACTTAATCTAAAGCTTTAATTAAACCATCTAAACCCCTCATACATAGCAATTCCATAAATTGAGTGACGTATCAAGAACATAAAAGAGGTTTTAAAAGGTATATCCGTATTCATTGCTAATATGCCTTGACCAGTAAAAGGCAGAAATATTAATAATGGCGCTAAAGTTGTAAGAGCTCCAAAAATAAAGCCTGAAAAATAGCTCATTTTAAAGCCTATTTGTATAAAGAAAAAATAATAAATTAAAGCCCAACAAATTGATACGTAGTAGTGAAAAATCCAACCCAAAAAGATCTCATATTTAATATTTGGCATTTGGACTACATTTGGATTGTAAAATGTTCCATTTTTAAGCATATAGTAGGTCCATCTACCAACAATTCCCCAGGAGGGCTCAGGAATACCTAATAATTTAAGTAAATAACCTAGAATATCCAAAATTATACAAGAAAATATACCAGCTACAAGAATGCTTAAAATATCGATCAATTTACCTCAAAACATTAATAGAAATAATAGAACAAATATGCTTATGAAAAATATGCCAAAAATAACCATTAAAATTCGATTTTTTATTTGTTCTGTTAGTTTTGGCCAGTAATTCATAATTAGGAACGTTCCAATTACAACAATAAGACCAATAATTACATATTTAGGCATTGAGAATCTTTTATATTAAATGCTTGACATGTAAAATGAGTTATATTATTACTATTGATAATTAATTGTTATCAATAGTAAATGTATGAATGAACTGACAACAGACTTAAAATTGCTTCATGAGGCAACTTTAAATAACCTAAAAAACTCTAAAGCAAATAATACTCTAAGAGCTTATAAGTCCGACTTCAAAGACTTTGTAGCTTTTTGTGCAAAACATGGATTAAATTCATTACCAACAGAGCCGAAAATAGTATCCTTGTACCTTACCCATCTCTCTAAAAACTCAAAAATAAGCACTTTAAGACGAAGATTGGTTTCAATAAGTATGGTTCATAAGCTGAAAGGCCATTATCTAGACACTAAACATCCAATCATAGTTGAAAATTTAATGGGAATAAGAAGGGTTAAAGGAAGCATTCAGAAAGGTAAAAAACCTATATTAATCAATCATTTAAAATTAATTATTAATGTAATAAATGAACAAAAAACTGAAGAAATAAAAAAACTTAGAGATAAATCATTAATCTTAATTGGCTTTGGAGGTGGTTTTAGAAGAACAGAACTTATTTCAATTGATCATGAGGATTTAGAATTTGTTACTGAGGGTCTAAAAATCACTATAAAAAGATCAAAAACAGATCAATTCGGTGAAGGAATGATTAAAGGACTACCCTACTTTGATAATGAAATTTACTGTCCTGTTATAAATCTAAAAAAATGGTTAGAAATTTCAAAAATTAAGTCTGGACCTATTTTTAGAAGATTTTCTAAAGGTTTATCATTAACAGATAAAAGATTGACTGATCAAACTGTAGTTTTATTAATGAAAGAGTATTTAAAGTTAGCAGGTATCGAAAACAAAAATTTTGCAGGTCATAGTTTAAGATCGGGTTTTGCAACAGTAGCTGCTGATTCAGGTGCTGATGAGAGAAGCATAATGGCTATGACAGGACACAAAACAACACAAATGGTAAGAAGATATATTAAAGAGGCAAATATTTTCAAAAATAATGCATTATATAAAATAAATATTTAATTAAAAACCAATAAATAAATTAATTTTAATTTACAAACAAATAAATCTTTAAAGTACTCAAAACTCTTAATTGGTTTTTTTAACTCTCCACTATATTTAGTATTTGTTTTTAAATAATGCTTTTTGAAGAATTTAATAGATATACCCCATTTTTTTAAAAATATTTTTGATCCATCGTTCCAAGCTTTTTTACGTAAAGAAACAGAGGAAAAATGATAAACACGACATTTACCCAAGCCCTTAAAAATACGGACTCCAATATTCCACAATTTCATATTAAAATCTGGATCGGATCCAAGACCAGGACTAAACTCTTCACTAAACCCATTTACCTTATCCCAAGTTGCACGAGGTATTAAAGAAGGTTGCCAATGTGATCCTTGAAAATCGTAAAAAGGTAGTTTATCAAATTCTTTTAATAATTTTTTTTCATCAAAATCTAAATAGCTTTTACCACAATCTAAATAAAGATAAGATTTAAAAGGTTGTATCATTGTGCCAGAAAGAAAAAAATCTGAGTCTTGTGGCATTTTAGAAAGCTCAAGTGAGAACGTGGTATCCCAGTTAGGACAAAAATACATGTCATCATGTGCAAGAACTATATATTTATTTTTCGATAATTTAACTGCCTCATTAAAAGCAACACATACACCCATGTTGATTTTGCTGTATGTATATTTATATTTATTTTTTTTCACATAATCAAATGTTCCATCTATCCCCTCATTAATATGAATTATAACTTCATGATCATAAGTAGAATTGTTTTGAATACTATTAAGACATATTTTTAAATATTCTAAATTATTAAAAGTTGGAATTATAATTGAGTACATTATTCATTTGACCAAAGATATTTTTTTTTACTATTTAAACCAAATGTTTTTGAAATAATAAAGTCAACTACAATTTCAGAATTAAAGTATTTATGATATTTACGATAACCGTTTTTAGCGATTTTAGAACATTCCTTTTTATCTTTAGAGTATTTTTTAATTTTTTCTGAAAGGTCAGATATATTTTTATAAAATATCATTTCATCATTTTTAAAAAAATCATTATATTTGGTATCTTCATGAATAAAAGTTAGTAAACCATTACCCATTAATTGAGCTATTCTGTCACTGCTGTAATATTTAATTGGTTTACCTCTACTAAGATTTAAAGCCATTCGAGCGTTTGATAACTTTTTAATAAATTCGTTACCCCATATTGGTTGTTTTCCAAACATCCCATAAGTATCAAAGCTAACATCGTCACACAATTTCTTAAGTTTAGAAATAAATATTTCTCTCTCATCAGTTTTGCCAGGTCTTAACAATCCTCTATGTACTCCATGACTTATTGCGAAAAAAATATCAAATATTTTATCGCGATTGTAATTTTTCAAATTATCTAAAGACAGATCACAAGGGTTTGGAATAAAAAAAGAATTTTTCAATTTAAAATCGAGTGCATCAGGACTTGTTGTAATAAAACTTGCATCACAAATTTTTGATTTTTCAGTGACCCTTAATCTATTTTTTTCATAATCAGGACCTTTTTTGGATAAAGGATCAAGAAACCATTGACTAATTTTCATAAATGGATATTTGTTTTTTGCATCAGAAAGAGTATTGTTGTCCACTTTATCTGCATGGCCAAGAACTAACATGTCAGGTCTAAAATTATCAATTGTATTCTTTATAAGTTTATTAAGGTATGTTTCTCCAGATGGATCTGTTAAAGTTTTTGTGTAACTTATTAAATCTCTATCCGATAAACTTAAAACATTGTGACCTTGTTTAATTAATCCATTATTTATTCTTACTCCAGTATTGTATTGAAGTCTTCCAAAGAACCTATAATTAAAATTTGTAATATGAATGATTTTTAATTTACTATTTTTAGTAATATTGAATTTATTTATTTTGGTTTTTAAGGTCAAATTGCGTCTTACCTTATCTATTATTTTTGAAACAAATTCATGAGTTAAATAAAAATTCTTATAATTAAGTTTCTGTAATTTTTCTCTATGTGACTTATTTAATATAATATTCTCAATAGTCTTAAAGAGAGAGTTTGCACTAAGCTTGTTAATTACTAATGGATGTTTAGTTGTTTCTAGTAATCCGCCACTTTTTGATAAAATGACTGAGCAGCCCATGCTTGATGCCTCTAAACTAGACCTTCCAAAAGGTTCTTCCCATCTGGGACATGCAATAAAAATACTAGTTTTCTTTAATATTTCTAAAACAAAACTGTTTTCTTTAAAATTGTGTATCGTCAAATTTTTATGATAAAAATTATGTTTTTCTCTTGGTTCATCACCTATAACAATTGATTTCCAATTTGGATATTTCCTTAAAATTTTAATAACTGCTTCACCAAAAAGATCATATCCTTTTGCTGTATTAAGTTTTCCAACAAATGTAATTATATTCTTCTTTTTCTTAAAATCTATTTTTGTTTTTTTTGTTGATTGATAACAGATATCAAATTTGGACTTATATATATTTTCATCGATTTCAGTAAAATACCTACCTTTTGTCCATTTACTGTTAAAAAAAATAAAATCGCAAATATTTAGAAGTTTTAATCTCTCTTTAACACTTTTTGAACCTAGCAGGTTTAGAGGATCATTATGGAAATATAAAATAATTTTGGAATTTATATTTGTTTTTATTAAATCAATATATGAAGGTCTATTATGAATTTCAATTAAATCAGGACTTTGTTTTGAATTTAAAGTAATGAACTTTTGAACATATTGTTTATTACTGCTTGCAAATACACTTTCTTTAATTTTTATATTTTTAAATTTTTTAGTTAAATACTTATTACTTTTTGTATTTCCGTATATTTTTATATTTGATCTATATTGGGAATAATTCAATAAATTAGATACATGAATTGATACAGCTCCAGCATATTTTGGGCTATAATTTTCTTTATATGGTAGCAAAATCGCTATATTCATTTTTTTTCTATAAATTCACTTTTCAATTTATTTCTTAATGGGTAATTTTTTTTAAGTTTGTATTCTTCTTTCATAGCTTCTTTTTTATTATTATATTTTTTTTTATATACGAGATGCCATGTATTACCTCTTGTAAATTTAGCTCCTCTTGAATTATTATGAAGATATAATCTTTTATCAATATCCTTTGTATATCCAACATAAGACCTATATTTTCTTAACTTTTTAGATATTATTAGATATACATAATATATCATGTAATCTTATATATAGTTTAAATATGAATAATTATATAAAATATTAATGTTTCCTAGAAAATATAAAAAAATAAGTAGTTTTAAAAGATTCATATTAAAACTTTTAGATGTTTATGCATTAGATAGAGAAACATTAAATCTTGTTAATCCAAACTACAAAAATGTAGGACGAAACTCATTTAAGTTTAACGAAAAATCAATAATTTTATCAAATGGATATTTGAATATTGAAAGAAAAATAAAAAAATTAGACATTTTCTACAGATATGCACCAGATAATATGATGTGGAATTCTTCTGATAGATGGAAAAGAATTGTACCAAACATAACAAAAAGAGATCTTATATTAACATCACTTAAAAGTTTAAAAAATACTATTTTAAAATTTTCTCAAAGTAATAATGTTGATATATCAATTTATTTTATATCAGATATTTCGGACAAAAATTTTGATAATAAAATTAATCAAATTTTTATTGATAGTAATATAGATACAAAATTCTTTACATCAAAGATTAAGGGAAATAGAGGATCTTTTCTAGAATGTTGTGATCAAGCAGAAAATTCAGATGATCTAATTTTTTTCATCGAAGATGATTATATTTTCAATGAAAATTGTATCGAAGAGATGATGATTGCATATTCGAGAATTTCAACATTGATAAAACATGATGTCTTCATGTGTCCAAGTGATTATCCATTCTATTACGACTCGAGTTATAAAACTTCACTGTATTTAGGTAAAAATTATAAATGGCGAATTGTGTATGAAACGCTTCTAACATTTATGATGTCAAAAGATCTATTCAATAAGTATAAAAAAAATATACGTCAGGTGGGTGAACAAGTTAATGATCCATTTGAAAAACCGTTACATCCAGTCTTTGAGAAAGAGATGTGCCTAGCGCCTGTAAATTCGCTATCACATCACATTTCTAGAGATCACCCCTCTGTAACAGATGAATGGATGGATATATGGAACAAAAATTATATAAGTTTTAAAGAATAATTTTTAACCAGCAATCACTGCAAGAAGCAATAAAGCTACTATATTTGTAATTTTTATCATTGGATTTACAGCAGGACCCGCTGTATCTTTATACGGATCTCCAACAGTATCACCGGTAACAGCAGCTTTATGGGCCTCAGAACCTTTTCCTCCAAATTTACCATCTTCAATATATTTCTTAGCATTATCCCAAGCTCCACCTCCGGCTGTCATTGATACCGCAACAAATAAACCAGTTATAATAACACCTAGCAGCATTGCGCCTACAGCTGATAAAGCTGCAACTTGACCTCCTATAAAGTAAATAATCACATACAAAACTATTGGCGATAAAACTGGTAATAAGGATGGTATTATCATCTCTTTGATAGCTGCTTTGGTCAAAAGATCAACAAGTCTTCCATAGTCTGGTTTAGCTTTACGCTTCATTATACCAGGTATTTTTTTAAATTGTCTTCTAACCTCTATTACAACAGCTCCGCCTGCCCTTCCGACTGCCTGCATACCCATAGATCCAAATAGATATGGTAACATTCCTCCTATTAATAGACCAACAACAACAAATGGATTTGATAAATCAAATGTTACAATTATTCCCTCTAAATTTGAACCGGCAACCTTAGAGAAATGCTTTATATCCTCTGTATATGCAGCAAATAATACTAACGCTCCAAGACCCGCAGATCCTATTGCATACCCTTTAGTTACAGCTTTTGTAGTATTTCCTACAGCGTCTAAGGCGTCAGTCGTTTTCCTTACATTTTTTGGAAGATTAGACATTTCTGCGATACCACCTGCATTATCAGTTACTGGTCCATATGCATCTAAGGCTACCACCATACCGGCAAGAGCCAACATTGTAGTAACGGCTATAGCAATACCATATAATCCTGCTATATGGTTAGTTAATAGTATACCACCAACAATAATAAGTGCTGGTATTGCTGTTGCTTCCATTGATACGGCCAAACCTTGGATAACATTAGTACCATGACCAGTGGTTGAGGATTGGGCAACACTTTTAACAGGTCTATAATCTGTACCTGTATAGTATTCAGTAATCCATATAATTAATCCAGTAATAATAAGACCAATTATTCCACAAAAATATAAGCTCAATCCAGTAAATGTTTTTTCATTTACAATATATTCTGTAGTAAAACCAATCACATATTTAGTAATAGGATACAATATAACTAGAGAGCTTATAGCAGTTATCACAAATCCTTTATACATTGCCTTCATTATATTCTTATCGCTTCCGAGTGTTACAAAAAAAGTTCCTAAAATAGATGTAAGTATGCATGCACCACCAATAGCTAATGGATAAATCATCATGCTAAAATCGCCTATAAAAAATATTGAAGAAAGAACCATTGTAGCAACAATTGTTACAGCATATGTCTCAAATAAATCAGCCGCCATACCAGCACAATCTCCAACATTGTCACCGACATTATCAGCAATTACGGCTGGATTTCTTGGATCATCTTCAGGGATACCTGCTTCTACTTTTCCAACTAAGTCAGCACCAACATCAGCGCCCTTTGTAAATATTCCTCCACCTAATCTTGCGAATATAGAGATTAAAGAAGCACCAAAACCTAGAGCAACTAATGCATTAACTATTTCTCTTTCATTTATACCAATCTTTACAAGAAAATAATAATAAACTGCAATTGACAACAAGGCCAATCCAGCAACTAACATACCTGTTACAGCTCCTGATTTAAAAGCAATTGATAAACCGTTTGCTAGACTTTTTCTTGAAGCTTCAGCAGTTCTTACGTTAGCTTGGACCGAAACAAGCATGCCGACATAACCTGCTATCCCCGATAATGCAGCTCCAATTAAATAACCTAGACCTACTAATGGACTAAATGCAACAGAAATAATAATCAAAACAACAACCCCAACTACTGCAATAGTTTTATATTGTCTGTTTAAATAAGCACGAGCACCTTCTTGAATAGCAGAAGCTATTTCAATCATTTTAGCATTGCCAGAACTTGAGTTTAAAATATTTCGACCTGTAAAAAAACCATAAATGATTGATATAATTCCAGCTGCTATAATGTATAAAAGTATTGTTTCTGATGATGAGTTCATTGGATCCTTTGTTAAATATATTTATGGGGTCAATGTAATACAAAAAATACTATAAAACGCAATCTTTAACTTTATGAGAATTTATGAGAATATCCCTCATTATATCTATGTTTTAAAAGCTTTTTGCCATAGATAATTTGATTAGTTTTAATCTCATTCGTTAAATTACCTATTAAGGTCACTTTTTGATTCATTCGTTTAAAGAAAGATTTAATATATTTCCTATTGGATTTTGAGGAAGTAAATAAAATTTGATAATCATCTCCTTTAGAAACAAAGTTTATTTTTTTTTTATTTGTTTTGAGAATATAACTATTAAGTTTTGATGAAATTGGTATTTTTTTAAGATCTAATCTGAAGTATAAATTACTTGTATTAATTAATTTAGTTAAATCGCTAAATAATCCATCTGATACATCAATTGATGAATTGGCAAATTTTATTAGTTTTGGAAAAATTTTTGAAGGTAAATTTGGCATATAATATTTTTTAATAAAATATTTTTTTTGATTATTACTTCTTAATAATAACTTTTTTCTCAAAAGAGATAATCCTAAAAAACTATCACCAAGGTTTCCAGTCACATAAATATCATCGTTATTTTTACATTTATTTCTTTGGACTATTTTTTTTGCATATCCCAAAGTAGAAATTGTGAATACTGTTTTATTTGATTTTGTTGTATCGCCACCTGACAATTTAAATTTATATTTTTTTTGTTCTTGTTTTAAAGCTTTATAAACAAGTTTCATATTTTTTTTTGAAAAAGATATACTATTTCCACTGGCACCAATAAAAATAAATTCTGGTTTTACACCTTTGCAATATAAATCTGATATAGATGATCTTACAATTTTTTTAATTACTAAATCAGGGTTTCTAAAATTAAGAAAATGAACACCTTCAACATATGTATCGCATGAAATAACAACATTTTTTTTTTTATCAAAGAAAACATCATCATTTAAATCTAATGCTGATGGATTATTATAGGTTAATTTTTTAAAATATTTTTGAATAAGAGCAAATTCATTCATTGTTTAATCTAATTTTTTTAGAAATTTTATCTAACAATGCATTTAAATATTTCGTTTGTGCTTCATCAATAAAGAAGTTCGATGCTTTCAAATACTCATTTATAATAATTTTGATCGATGTATTTGGTTTATATAAAAATTCAAAAATTGCACTTTTAATAATAATTTGAAAAACTTTATCCATATTATTTATTTTCAGATCCTGATTTAAATGATTACTAATTTCAGCATTTATTAATTCTTCTCTTTCTATAGTTCCATTTACAATGTCTTTTATAAACTTTTTAAATCTATGTTTTGGGAAAGTAATATTTTCTTCGTTGTTATAAAGTTTTCCATAAAGTTTTTGTATAATTATTACTCTAGGATTTCTTTGAGGAGAAAATTGAACTGACATAATTTATTGAAAAAGTACTGATAATACAGCTTCTGCAGCCTCAGCGCCTTTCTTACTACGTGCTATGGCTTGTTTTTTATTTAAGCATGTGATCACTCCGTTTCCGACAGGTTTCTTAGATGTAATTGATAATGTCATTAATGCATCTGTCGTAGATTCGGATATAAAATCGAAATGTGGTGTTTGTCCTTTGATCACACACCCTAAGGCAATAAATCCATCAAATTTTTTTAGATTTCTAGAGATTGTAACTGGAATTTCAAATGCACCTGGTACTCTTATCACAAAAATATTGCATTTATTTTTTATTTTATTTTTTGCACTCTTTAACAATGAATTGGCAATACTTTCATAATAACTTGCAACTACAATTAAAATTTTTTTTTTCACTTAATAATTTCCTGTTTTTTTATCTTAATTCCATAGCCATCTAAACCAATCACCTTTTTTTTTGATCTAGTAACAAGTATCATATTTTTAATATTTAGTGATTTAATTATTTGAGCTCCGATACCATAATTTCTAATCAATTTATCTTGTCCTTTTTTATAAAAAGTCTTACTTTTGTACTGTTTAAGAGTTTGTGTAACTGATTTTAAATTTGGGTCTCTTATAAAAACTAGAACACAATTGTTATATTTTTTAAAATAACTAATCGTTTTATCGAATGAATTTGGTAATTTTTGATTAATTAAATAATTTTGTACTACATTAGATGATATAACCCTCAGTCTAGGAACAACTCCTTTTTTAAGTGTGCCTTTAATCAGAGCAAAATTTTCGGAACCATCTAATATATTTTCAAAAACTTTTATTTTAAATTTTTGTTTTTGTACTATTATTGATGAAGTTTTTTTTAATTTTATTAACTTCTCTTTTTTTAATCTATATGCAATTAGATCTTCAATTTTTGCTACTTTTAATTTATGTTTTTTAGCAAAATTAAATAAGGTTTTTCCTGTAGCCATTTTACCATCATCGGCCATAATTTCACATATAACTGCAGAATTATTTTTTTTTGCAAGTTTTGATATATCTACAGAGGCTTCTGTATGTCCAGCTCTAACTAGTACACCTCCATCTCTCGCTATAACTGGAAAAACATGGCCTGGTGAGACTATATCATTTTTTTTTGCATTTTTATTTGAAGCTGCTTTTATTGTTCTAGCACGATCATAAGCTGATATTCCGGTAGTAACACCTTTTTTTGCTTCAATTGAAAATGCAAATGCAGTTTTGCTTCTAGATTGATTTATGGGTGAAGCTAACGTTAAACCAATTTTCTTTGCTTGCGAATTATCCATTGCAATACAAATTAAACCTCTAGCATGTTTTGCCATAAAGTTAATATGTTTTGGATTTACTGCGGATGTGGAAATAACCAAATCACCTTCATTTTCCATTTCTTCATGTTTACTCTCGTCATCAACAAGAATGTACATTCGATTTTTTTTTACTGTCTTAATTATACTTTCTATCGAACTAAAATTACTTTTTTTCATTTATGAACTTTTTTATGTATTTAGACATAATATCTATTTCAACATTTACTAAATCATTTTTCTTTAAATTTAATAAATTTGTTAATTTTAATGTGTGAGGTATAACCCAAATTTCAAAAGAATTTTCTTTTATTTTAGATATTGTTAGTGAAACACCATTTATGAGTATGGATGCTTTTTCAACTAATTGTTTTTTAAATAATTTACTTATTTTAAACTCTAAAATATTTGACTTATCTACCTTTTTTATGTTTTTAACAGAGCATACTGTATCAATATGACCCTGACAGATATGACCTGAAATATTATCACCAAATTTTAATGGTTTTTCTAAATTTACTTCATCGCCAACTTTATTATTTTTAAATTTAGATTTAGCTAAGGTTTCATTCGATAGATAAAACTCTAAAATCTTATTTTTATAAGAGATTAAAGTAAGACAAACACCATCACAAGAAATTGAAATTCCCAAGTTTTTATTAGAAACTTTTAATGAAGATTTTATGAATATATTAATTCCTTTAGCTCTTTTTTTAATACTGCATATCTTTCCTTTATTAAATATAATTCCATTAAACATTTTAATAATAGTGAGTAAGTGTGTCGTTGCCTAAATATGTATTTATTTTTTTCTTATTTTTATAATTTTTCTTAATCCTTTTAACTAATGATGATATATTAATTTTATGTTTATTTGAGATCATTTTGTCGCTTTTAAAAAAGTAAAATTCATTTAATAATTTTTCATTAAGAAAACTTGTCATTAGACTCCTACCCGACTCTACTAAAATCCTATGTATATTCAAACTGTAAAGATTTTGAGTAATTTTTTTAAGATTTAAATGCATGTTATTTTCATTTTTTTGATAAATAAGTTTTACCCCAAGTTTTCTTAATAATTTAATTTTTAAAATATTTGTTGAAGAGTGAAATATAATTAATTTAGTTTTTTTTGAATTTTTAATAACGAAAGAATTAACTTTAATTTTTAAATTTTTATCCACTACGACTACTACTGGGGAGAATTTCTCCAATCCATTTAATCTACAATTTAGTTTAGGGTTGTCTGTGTTTATTGTTTTATAAGAAGTTAATATTGCATGATTTTGGGATCTTAATAGATGTGAAACACTTCTTGAATGTTCATTAGTTATTGGTGAATTATTTCTTAAAATATATAAATTTGATGAACTTGCAATTTTTCCTATTATATAAGGAGCATTATTAGATCTTATAAAATTATATTCTTTGTATAGATTATAAACATTTCTTTTTTGAAGTCCTGATTTTACAATTATATTTTTAGATTTTAAAATTCTTTTTGTTTTATTAAAGGTACGTAAATCTTTATCTTCTACTGAATAATAAACTTTCTTAACCATATTTTTTATTATTGTATTTGTGCATGGTGGTGTTAATCCATGATGAGAACATGGTTCTAGAGTTGAGTACAATGTTGTACCTCTATTATCAATATTTTTACTTAAAGCTATATTTTCTGCATGCGGTCTACCGCCATGATTAGTAGTAGCAAACGATGATATTGAATTTTTTTTTACAATTACGCATCCAACTGATGGGTTTGTTCCTGTCAAATATTTATTATTTTCTGCTATGTTAATAGCAAAATTCATAATTTTTTTATCTAGGTTATTAAAATTATCTTTTTTTAAAGACATCTATTCTATCCACAAATTGAACAAAGTCTTTTTCTTCTCTGAAGTTTCTATATACAGAAGCAAAACGAACATAAGCAACTGGATCGAGTTCTTTTAATCCCTCCATGACCAGTGTTCCAATAGTGTTAGATAAAATTTCACTTTGTCCTAATTCTTCTAATGATCTACTTATTTTTGAAATAAATTTTTCTGTAGTTTCAGTATCTATAGGTCTTTTCTTTAAAGCCACATATATTGATTTTGATAATTTTTCTCTATCAAAAGGTGATTTTCTTCCACTTTTTTTTACAACAACAAGTTCTCTAAATTGAACTCTTTCAAATGTAGTAAATCTCTCACCACAGACACAAAGTCTTCTTCTTCTTATAGTTGTTCCATCTTCTGTTGGTCTTGAGTCTACGACTGAAGTGTCACCTTTTTTGCATATAGGACAAATCATAAGATTAAATTAACCTAAATGCTTATATATAGGAAAATTTGAGCATAGGCTAACAACTTCTTTTCTTACTTCATCCTCTATTTTGGAGTTATCCTCAGGGTTTTCAGACAAACCTTTAATAGTCTTTGTTATTAGATCGCCTACTATTTGGAATTCTTTTAAACCAAAACCTCTTGTTGTTGCGGCTTGAGACCCAAGTCTAATTCCAGATGTAACCATCGGGCTCTCACTGTCAAAAGGAATTCCATTTTTATTACATGTAATATTTGCTCTAGATAGACTTTCAGCTGCAGCATTTCCCTTGACATTAAAAGGTCTTAAATCAACTAACATCAGGTGTGTATCAGTTCCTCCTGAGTAAATTTTAAAGCCATTACTTTTTAAGGTCTCAGCCAAAATTTTTGCGTTAGCAAGAACAGTTTTTATATATTCTTTAAACTCTGGTTTTAATGCTTCTTTAAAGCCAACAGCTTTAGCAGCTATGATGTGCATTAATGGTCCACCTTGATATCCTGGAAATACAGCTGTATTAAATTTTTTGGATAAATCTTCGTGATTGGTTAATATTATTCCACCTCTAGCACTTCTAAACACCTTGTGAGTTGTTGATGTAACCACATGTGCATAGTCACATGGATTTGGATATCCTTTTCCTGCAACTAGACCGGAAAAATGTGCCATATCAACCATAAGGTATGCTCCAACTTTATCAGCTATTTCTCTAAACCTTTTAAAATCAATTACCCTTGAATAAGCACTACCACCAGCTATTATGAGTTTTGGTTTGTGTTCAAGTGCTAGTTTTTCAACATTGTCATAATCAATAAGTTCAGAGTTTTTATCAACCTCATATCCGATTGCATTAAACCATTTTCCTGACATCGATATTTTTAAACCATGTGTAATGTGACCACCCGAATTCAAGCTCATTCCCATGAAAGTATCTCCAGGTTTAAGTAGGGCCAAAAATACTGCACCGTTTGCCTGCGCCCCTGAATGAGGTTGAGCATTTGCAAATTTACAATTAAATAGTTCTTTTAGTCTATCGATTGCTAATTGTTCAGCTACATCAACATGTTCACAACCATTATAATATCGTTTACCAGGATAACCTTCGGCATATTTATTTGTAAGCACTGATCCCTGTGCCTCAAGGACTGCTTGAGAGACTATATTTTCAGATGCTATCAATTCAATATGATTTTGTTGTCTTACTAATTCATCATTAATAGCTTTATAAATTTCTGGATCGCTATCTAATAAACTTTTTTCAAAAAAGTCCTTGTATTCATTGTTTAAATATTTTGTTTCACTTGACATAATTTTATATTTTCTTAACTCTTTTTTTGTGTCTACCACCCTCAAACTTGGTATTTAAGAATGTATTTATACATTTAAAGGCTAAATTTTTACTAATTAACCTTTCTCCTAATGTAATAACATTTGCATCATTATGCAATCTAGATAATTTAGCATTTTTTACTGAATAACATAATGCCGCTCTTATATTTTTGTGCTTATTGGCTGACATAGCCATTCCCATTCCTGATCCACACACTAAAATTCCTATATTTTCTTTACTATTTATTTTTTTTGATAATTTATGAGCATAATCTGGATAGTTGACTGATTTGGTAGATTGAGGACCTAAATCAAATACTCTATAAATTTTGGAATATTTTTTTTTAATACTCTCTTTTAGATTATATCCCGCGTGATCTGATGCAATAAAGATTTTTTTCAAATTAATTAAATTTATAATCTAAAACACAAGCTACTAAGTGAATTCTATTTTCTTCTCCACCATTAAATGCATTGTGATATTTTGTATTATTAGTTACCCATACAGAGCCATCTGCAGGCATATGCATTGCCACGTTATCAATTACCATCAAACATCCAGGGTTAGTAATTATCGGTATATGCAGTCTTGGTTCTGGATCTCTGTGCCAACTTAATGTAGATCTAGGCTCTTTCAAAAGTATTCTAACTCTCCCTAGCTTGTATTTTGATGAGAGAACATCATAGACCTCTTTAAAATATGTATTATTGTAGTCTTTTATAAATTCAGAATATTTAGACTCATCGATGTTTACATCTCTTGATACTTCTTTTCCAGATTTATCAGGTTTAGTCCAATAAACACCTCTTGCTTTACTTCCTTTAATGGAGTCTGGATCACCAGGAATTTGAGTTAAAGATATTGCTCCAAAATTTGTTACACCTCCACCATCATCAAATTTTTTAATTTTAACAATTTGATTATAAGCATCTTGAAGTTTATCAATATCAAAACTAACCGTTTGCTTTTGAAAATCACTAAAATCTAAAACCCTGTCACTCTCATTGTTAATTTTAAGATTTACAATTTTTTCTTTATTGATTGTCATGAAGATTGTTTTCTACTCATTTATATATATATTTGTATAATACATTTGTCGCATAATAAAATACATATGATTACAGGAAAATATCCAAATTTAAGGCTTAGGAGATCAAGAAAGTATGCTTGGTCTAGAAAATTGATTCAAGAAAATACTCTCAATTATAGTGATTTGATCTTACCTATTTTTTTGATTGAAGGTAAAAATAAAAAAGAATCAATCAAAAGTATGCCCAATGTGTTTAGATACAGTATAGATAAATTAAACTTTGTAGTTGGAAAAGCTGTTAGAAAGGGAATTCCAATGATAGCGCTGTTTCCACATATAAACCAAAAATATAAAGATCAAAATGGGTCTGAAGCGCTTAATGAAAATAATCTGGTTTGTAGAGGAATTAAATTTATAAAAAAAAGATTTAAAAACAAAATTGGGATTATGTGTGATGTGGCATTAGATCCTTATACATCTCATGGTCATGATGGATTGTTAAAAAATAAAAAAATATTAAATGATGAGACCGTTGAGATACTAACAAAACAGGCTGTTCTCCAAGCTAAAATGGGTTGTGATGTAATTGCACCATCAGATATGATGGATGGTAGAATTGGAAAAATTAGATCTGCTTTAGATAAAAATAATTTTAATGATGTCCAGATATTGTCATATGCAGTTAAATATTCATCTAGTTTTTATGGGCCATTTAGAGATGCGGTAGGATCAAAAAAATTATTAAAAGGTGATAAAAAAACATACCAAATGGATTATAGGAATTCTGATGAATCGTTAAGAGAAGTTTCTTTAGATATAAAAGAAGGTGCTGATATGATAATGGTTAAGCCAGGTATGCCTTATCTTGATGTTATAAAAAAAGTAAAAGATAAATTTAAAATACCAGTACTCGCATATCAAGTTTCTGGTGAATATAGTTTAATTATGAATGGAATTAATCAAAAATTAATAGACAAAACATCTATTAAAGAATCTCTTATTTCTTTTAAAAGAGCTGGAGCTAGTAGCATTGTAACTTATTTTGCAGACCAAATTGATCTTTAACTATTTAAGCAAATTAATAAAATCATTCCTTGAAGAAGGAAAACTTTTGTTATTAGGTTTAATAATCGTTTTATCCAGAAAATCTCCAACTATTGAATAGCCACTGTAAATATCTTTTGTATTTTCAGGAGTAATTTTTTTATCAATTAAAAAATTGGGTATAATTTTTTGACTTGAATCTACAACATATTTAGTTTGACCATTAATATTCTTATTAACCACATAATCTTTAAAATTAATATCATATCCAATAGATTTAAGTATATTTAACTCTAAATATAAAAATTCAACCAACCAATTATCAAGATCAATAATTTTAAACAATTTTTCTAAAAGAAGGTATATTTCCATATTACTTTCATTTTCAACTGTAAGAATTTTAATTAAATTCATACAATATATAATACAAAACAATTTTTTTTTATTTTCTAAATAGAGTGGTGTTTTTATTTCATCTATTTCAACCTTAAGATAACCTAATCTACCATTTTCTCTAAGTTTTGAATTTATGTGAAACTTATTACCTATTAATAAATAACTTTTAATTTTTTTTGATGTTGATCCAAAAATTACCCCTACTACTTTTCCGTTATTTTCTGTGAAAAATTCAGCTATGGATGAATTTTCATTATATTTGTTTAAAGACAACAAATAAGCTTTATCTTGCAAATCCATTATTGATTAATTTTTTTGAGAAGCTCGGAAGCTGCTGATTGCTCTGCAATTTTCTTTGAAGATCCTATTGCATAGATATATGTGCTATTTTTAAGTTTTACACCTACTTTAAATTTAGGTTTGTGTCTAGGACCAGTATTAGAGATTAGTTTATAAATGGGCAATATTTTAAAATTTTTTAAAGAGTATTCCTGAAGTCTTGTTTTAGCATCAACAAAAGTGATTTCAGCATTGTTTATTAAATTTTTCCAGTGTTTTAGAATAAAATTTTTAGAAACTTCAAATCCTCTGTCTAGATAAATTGCCCCAATTATTGCCTCGCAACAATCTGAAATAATTTTATTTTCTACTATATTTTTACTTGATTTAGAATTACCTGTGATAACAACCTCTTTAAGATTTAGTAAGTTACCAACTTCTAAGCATTTATTTTTATTTACCAAGGAAGCTAATTTTTTATCTAAAGATCCTACTTTTTCGTTTGGAAAAAGCTCAAATAGTTTTTTAGAAACAACAAGGCCAAGCACTCTATCACCTAAAAATTCAAGATTTTCATAGTTGTTATTTGGATCAAAGCTTTTATGAGTAATGGCCTGTAAAAGAATTTTTTCATTTTTAAAATCTATTTTAATTTTTCTTTGAAGAATTTTTATTTTATCCATATTTAATTAATTATTTTGAAAAATCTATTTAGTCTTAGTATCTCATTCCATTTCCAAATTTTTATAATACTTCCAATAAATGGATCAGATGAAAAAAATAATATTTGAGCTTTACCAACAAGGTTATTTTTATGCACATAGCCGACTTCAGATAAAAATCTACTATCTTTTGAGCAATCTCTATTATCTCCCAAGAAAAATAAATGGTCTTTTGGAACAATGTATTTATCAGAGTTTGCAAAGGTAATATCTGTTCTATAAGAGGCTAAGTAAACTTTACCATTTGGCAATTTTTCCTCAAATGTATTAACATTTATTTTTTTTTTACCACAATAATTAGTGATGTTTTTTGATTTAATAGTCTTTAAAATTTTATTTCCATTAAGATAAAGGTCTCCATTAATAAATTGAATTGTATCACCAGATAGACCAATAATACGCTTTATATAATCAGTTCTGTTATCTGCTGGTGTTTTAAATACAGCTACATCACCTCTTTTAGGATCTTTGGCAAAAATACGATTTTTAAAAATTGGTGGGCTAAATGGAAAGGAATGCTTGCTATAACCATATGTATATTTTGTTACAAAAAGCCTGTCACCAACTAATAAATTAGGTTCCATCGATGATGATGGAATGTAAAAGGGTTGTAGTAAAATAGATCTAATTAAAATTGCAATTATAAGTGCATAAATTATAGTTTTAATATTTTCAATTATTATTTTTTTCATGTTATTTTATCTATAACTACAAATGCGATTGAGTAATCCTTTTCATCAGAAAGTGATAAATGAACTTTATATTTTTGTATTTTAAATTTTTTTTTTAAAAAATATTTTAATTTTTTTGATAACAAAATATAAGGTTTTCCATTCTTGTGATTAATTATTTCAATATCATTAAAATTTATGTCAGATCTAAAGCCAGTGCCTATTGCTTTAACAAATGCTTCTTTCGCAGCAAATCTTTTTGCATAAAAATTGATTTTATTTTTTAATTTTTTTCCTTGTTTAATTTCCTTATTTGTAAAAATTCTATTTAAAAAACCTTTGATTTTTATAGAATTATTAATTCTACTATTTTTGATAATATCTACACCATTACCTATAATATCCATTATCTTAATAATTTAATAAATTGTTTAATTACTTTTGAAATACCATGAGAAACAGACTCTCCAATAATAAAATGCCCTATATTAAATTCCTCTATTTGTTCAATCTTATTTAGTATTTTTGTTGTTTTATAATCCATTCCATGACCAGCGTGAACTTCTAAACCTATGTTTTTTGCATAAAAGGCACATTTTTTGATTTTATTTAGCTCTTTAAAATAATTTTTTTTCTTTTTTATTTGATTAGAAATCTTACCCGTGTGTATTTCAATACATTTGCTTCCTAAGATTTTTGATAATTTAATATCCTGTATTGATGGATTTATAAATAAGCTAGTTCTAATTTTATTTTTATTAAAAATCTCTAATATTTTTTTGATTTTATTTTTATTTTTTTTTAAATTTAATCCACCTTCAGTGGTAATTTCATTTCTGTTTTCTGGCACAAGACAAATAAAGGAAGGTTTATTTTTTAATGCTATATTAACCATTTTTGGATCAGAGGCAATTTCTAGGTTAATAGGAATTGATTTATTGGATGACAACGTTATTAAATCTTTATCTTTAATATGCCTTCTATCTTCTCTTAAATGAACTGTAATAGAGTCTGCACCAGCCTTTAGAACTTTCAAAGCTACAGCGTAAGGGTCTGGATGTTTTTCTCCTCTAGCATTTCTTAAAGTTGCAATATGATCTATATTTACGCCAAGTCTCTTTTTCATTTTAAAAATCGACTTCCTGGTTTTGTTATTGGTATTTTTTTTAAACTTAAAGGAACATTTTTTTCATTGAAAGTTGGAATTCTTAGCTTCACTTGAGAAACGATTTTTTTTCTTTTTATTTTTAAAGTTTGCTTATTGGATCTATCAATTAAACAGGCAAATCCTAATAAAATTGCACCAGATTTTTTTATTAATTTAGCGCACTCTAAACTTGATTTCCCTGTGGTTATAACATCTTCAATAATTAAAACTCTTGATTTTTTTTTTATATTGAAGCCTCTTCTTAATTTAAAATTTCCATTAACACGTTCACAAAAAATTGTTTCTTTTTTTAAAACTCTACCGATCTCGTAGCCGATTACTATCCCACCCATGGCTGGTGATAAAATTAAATCAATCTTTTTAAATTTTTTTTTAATTTTACTCGCTAAAGAATTCGTAAATTCTTCAGATATATTTGGAAAACTTAGTAATTTTGCACATTGCACATATGAAGGTGAATGCAATCCAGATGACAATATAAAATGACCATCTAATAACGCATTAGTTTTTCTTAAAACTACTAAAGAGTTTTTTAAAGAAAGCATATTTTTTATTTTTATGTCTAATAATTTTAAATTTATATTCTTTTTGTTTTAGTTCACTTATCAGTTTTGTAAAGTTTTTAAGATCATGAATAATTAAGTTAAATTTAAAATTGATCTTACCATTGAGTTTTTCTACCATTTCTACGCTAGAAATATTTACAAAGTTTTCTCCAATCATTGTGGTTACATCTCCCATTTTTCCTGGCTCATCAGGTAAGGATATCCATAAAGTGGTATTATATTTTTTTTCTTTAATTGGTTTACTATTTTCACGATATTGCCAATAACGTCTTATAGCTGCTCTTGCTTTACCTGTCTTTGTGCTGGTTAACCAATGTAATGAGGGGGAGGCTTTGTTTGATGTTATGATCTTCACAACATCACCATTTCTCAAAACAGATTGTAATGCACTGTCTTTACCATTTATTTCACATCCTATTGCAGCATCTCCTATTTGCGTATGAACTGCATAAGCAAAGTCTATAGGTGTAGCATTTTTTGGAAGCTTTATAATTGAACCTTTTGGTGTAAAACAAAAAGCATTTTCTTGAAACATTTGAAGTTTGGTATATTCATAAGAGTCATCTGGGTTTTCATTTTTATCTATAATTTCTACCAAGTCTGCTAACCAGTCATATTCTTTCCAAGTTAAAGAATTAAATTTTTCTGATGATTTATATTTCCAATGTGAAGCAATACCTCTTTCAGCAAATTCATGCATTTGCCTTGTTCTTAATTGTATTTCTATTGGTCTTTTATTTGGTCCAATAATTGCAGTATGAAGCGATTGATACTTATTTATTTTAGGAGACGAGATATAATCTTTGAATTTTCCTGGAATACAATTCCATTTACTATGAAAAACTCCTAATGCCTTGTAACAATCATCAATATTTTCTAAAATAATCCTGAAACCAATTATATCAGTTATTTGCTCTAGCGAGGTTCTTTTCTTTTGAATTTTTCTCCATATTGAAAAAGGTGTTTTTTCCCTTCCAACAATTTGTGGATTAATATTTTTACTATTTAATATTTCTAAAAATTGGTCAGAAATATTTTTAAAATTTATAAGATTGTTTTCTTTTATTTTATCCAATCTATCTTTAATTAATTTTCGAGCTTCCTCGTTTAAAACTTCAAATGATAGATCTTCTAGCTCATCTCTTATGCGGTGCATTCCCATTCTATCAGCAAGAGGAGCATATATTTCCATTGTTTCTTTTGCTTTTCTAATTTGTTTTTCTCTTTCTACTACTTTAATTGTTCGCATATTGTGTAGTCTGTCTGCCAGCTTAACAAGCAAGACTCTAATATCTTTTGAAGTTGCTAAAATTAACTTTCTAAAGTTTTCTGCTTTAGAATTTGAAATTGCTTGATTTTCAAATGCAGATATTTTTGTAACTCCATCTACCAAATCAGCGACCTCTTTTCCAAATTCAGTCTCTATAGTATTGTAGGTTGCGTAAGTATCTTCTATTGTATCATGTAGCAACCCTGTAGCTATTGTTGCACTATCTAGCTTTAACTCTGTTAATATATTTGCAACTGCAATTGGGTGAATAATATAAGGTGATCCTTCATCTCTTTTTTGTTTTTCGTGAGCTTTTAAAGCAAAATCGTAAGCTTTGGATAAAGTTTCAGGATTTAAAAACTTATTATAATTTTTAACTTTATTTATTAATTCTTCAGATTTTAGCATGATTATTTATATCATTTTATCGAACAATTTTAATACCCAATAACTCTTCGGAGGATAAATTTGACAACAAAAATACTATATTTTTACGAAGTTTGGGGTGAAACCAATCTTTATTTATTTCAAATAGAGGAAGTAAGACAAAATTTCTGTTGTGCATTCTTTCATGAGGTACATTAATTTTATTATTTCCAATTTTTTTTTGAATTGTTCGACCATTGAAATCAATTATATCAATATCGCAAATCCTTGGGAAATTTCTTTTTGATTTAATTCTTCCAACTTGGCTTTCAATATTTTTGATTTTTGAGAATAATTTTTTTAAACTAAGGTTTGTCTCAATAGATACAACAAAATTGATGAATTCTGGAAATTTTTTGTTTGGCCATGATTTTGATCTATATAATTTTGATTTTTTTTTGATGAAGGTATTTTCCTTCTTTAACAATTGAAGAGCTTTGTTTAGGTTATTTTTTCTATCTCCTAAATTAGAACCAAAGGCGAGATAAGCAGTATTAACTTGATTTTCTAATGTATCTCGCTTTTTCACGATTCCAATCTCTAGTTTTTTTTGTTAGTCTTTTATCAAATTGTTTTTTTCCTTTAGCAACCGCTATTTCTAATTTAGCTTTACCTTTTTTAAAATACATTTTAGTTGGAACGATAGTTAATCCATCTTCATGAATTCTACCAATTATCTTATTTATTTCTCGTTTATTAAGTAAAAGCTTTCTTTCAGAGTAAGGATTATGGTTTGAATAACTCGCCTGCTTATAGATAGGTATATGTGAATTTATAAGAAATATTTCTCCCCCTTTGTCAACAGCATAGGAGTCTGCAATATTTATTTTTCCAGCCCGTACTGACTTTATTTCAGATCCTTTTAATACAATACCTGCCTCAAATACTTCCTTAAAAAAAAAATTAAAAGATGCTTTTCTGTTAATTGTTATAATTTTAAAACCAGTATTGGTTTTGTTACTCATTAATTAATTCAGCTGATAAAAGAGCTTTTTTTACTTCATTTTTAGTTGTATCTAAAACTGTTACTAATGGTAATCTAACATTATCATCACAGAGACCAATAAGTTTTGCTGCATATTTTACTGGGGATGGGTTGCTTTCAATAAACAATGATTTGTGAACAGGTTGAAGTTTTTTATCGATTTCTTCTGCTTTTTTTAATTCATCTTTATTACTAGATTTAGAAAATTTTTGCATATCAGAACACATCTTTGGGGCAATATTAGCAGTAACTGAAATGCACCCTACTCCACCTCTTTTGTTATATTGAAATGCGAGACCGTCCTCACCAGTTAATTGAATAAATTCATTTCCGATTTTTTTAAAAGTCTCATCAACTCTATTAAGATCTCCTGTAGCATCTTTAACCCCAACAATGTTCTTAAGCTCAAATAATCTTGCCATTGTATCTACTGACATATCGATCACTGATCTTCCAGGAATATTATAAATTATTATGGGTATTCCACAGCTGTCATTAATGGCTTTATAGTGAGCATATAAGCCCTCCTGAGTAGGTTTGTTGTAATATGGGGTAACTATCAATGCACCATCGGCTCCAGCTTTTTCAGCATGCTTTGTTAGTGAAATTGCTTCAACAGTTGAGTTCGACCCTGTACCGGCTATAACTGGTATTTTTCCATTTGCTTCTTTTATACAAAGCTCAATTACTTTTTCATGCTCGCCATGTGATAAAGTTGGTGATTCTCCTGTTGTGCCAGCTGGCACAAGTCCATTTGTACCATTTTCTAAATGAAAATTAATAATTTTGATATAAGTTTCCTCATCAAGACCATCGTCTTTAAAAGGTGTTACTAAAGCCACATTTGAACCTTTAAACATAAATATTTATATCATAAGTTGTTATAAATGATTTTTAGAAAATCTAAATTCCTATTTACAATTATATTTTTTTTGAGCTTTTTTCAATCATCATATTCAAATGAATTAATAATACCAAAAAAAAAACCTTCTTTTAAAAGCAAGATAATAATTCCTCCTCTTAAACCAGGCACTGTTATTGAAAAACAAAGCTTAAAAAATGATAAAGACTTACCAAAGAAAATGCTTGGAATTTTATTACCTCCAAAAAAACCGCTTGTTGTTAAAAAACAGTTATTAAAAACTGCAAAAAAAACAAAATACTATAGTGAGAGAGATTTTGATTATGCAAAACAGGCAATTAGATTTATGGAAAAGTCTAATTGGAAAGATGCTAAAATAGTTGCAAAAAAGGCGAGAGCCCAATCAATTTATGATTTTATTGAATGGAGACATTTGTTAACATCAGGAAACAAAGCATCATTTTCTGAATACAAGAGATTTATTGAAAGAGTTAAAGATTATCCAAGATTTGATAGAATTAAATATCTTGCAGAACACAAGATCAATTTACAAAATCAATCACCTTCAGAAGTAATTAATTGGTTTACAAAAAATGAACCATTAAGTGGATATGGAAAAATGATGTTAGGTGAAAGTTTGATAAAGGTTGGTAGATCGGGAGAAGGTATTAAACTAATCAAAGAAGGTTTTATAAATGCTGACTTAAATACAAATAGTCTTAAATATTTTAGAAAGAAATTTAAAAATATTTTAGATACATCAGATTATATTAAACGAGCAGATTATTATGCATGGGAAGGTAAACACTGGGACCTTAAAAGAATTATTAGATATTTACCAAAAGATTATCAGTTACTTTATACAGCTAGACAAATATTAATAAGCAGAGGTTATGGTGTTGATGAGGCAATAAAAAAAGTACCACAGAAATTAAAAAATGATCCTGGCCTAAGATATGACAGATTAAAATGGAGAAGAAAAAAAGGTCGTGTAGATAGTTCATTAGAAATATTAAATGATATTCAAAATACAAAAGAATATCTAGTTAGACCTGATAAATGGTGGAAAGAAAGATCAATAATTGGAAGATCTTTATTGTATAAAAAAAAATATAATACTGCTTATAAAATAGTTTCAAAACATGCAATGTCAGAGGGCCCTGAATATGCAGAAGCTGAATGGATGAGTGGTTGGATAGCATTAAGTTTTTTAAAAAAACCCAACGTGGCAGAAAACCATTTTAAAAATTTTTTTTACAGTGTTAGCTACCCAATAAGTCTTTCAAGAGGTGCTTACTGGTTGGGAAGAACTTATGAAAAAATTGGTGATAATGAAAATTCTAATAAATGGTATTTTGAAGGATCAAAATTTTTAACAACTTATTATGGTCAACTTTCACATATGAAAGTTAAACCACTAGAAAAATTTGAACTAGATAAATTAATGTTTGTTGATGATAAATATGAACAAGAGTTTTATTTAAAAAAACTTGTGGCAATTGTGGATCTACTTGACTATTTAAATAAAGATAAATACACCAAACATATATTAAGACATTTAGCTAATGATAATATAGAAAAGGGAAGCGAGGTTTTGGCTGCGAAACTGGCGTCCGATATTTCACGATTTGATTTTGCAATACAAGTTTCTAAAATAGCATCATATCAAAAAAGATTTCATAACCAATTTAATTACCCAATCATGAGTGTGCCAAAATTTGTTGGTGGTAAGAAAATTCCTGATCCAGCTTTAATATTATCTATTATAAGACAGGAAAGTGAATTTGATACTTCAGCTAGAAGCAGAGTTGGTGCTCAAGGATTAATGCAGCTTATGCCATACACTGCTAAAACAGTTTCAAAGCAAGCTAAACTTGGTTACTCTAAATCAAAATTAACAACCGACCCTGAATATAATATAAATTTAGGATCTTATTATATAGCTGGATTGATTAGTAATTACAAAGGCTCCTACCCTTTTGCTACAGCTGCTTATAATGCTGGACCCAAAAGAGTTAAGTACTGGAAGAAATTAAACAAAGATCCCCAAAAAAAACAAATAGATTATGTAGATTGGGTTGAGCTAATAAAATTTAAAGAAACTAGAAATTACGTTCAAAGAGTTTTAGAAAATTATAATGTTTATAGGTACATATTGTCCCAAAAACCAATTTATTTAAGCGATTTTTTTAAAAATAAACCATTATATTAATGGCGGAAGGAGAGGGATTCGAACCCTCGGTACACCTTTTCAAGCGTACGGCGGTTTAGCAAACCGCTGGTTTCAACCAGCTCACCCATCCTTCCGTACGTAGATGTGTAACTTGAAATCATTGAATATTCAATATTAATCAAGTAATTTCTGGCAATTATGAAAAACAAATATTCGATATTCTCACTAATTAAAAATGCTTTTTCGCAGCATGAAAATTGGAAGCAAGCTTGGGGAGATCCTGAGCCAAAAAGAGAATATGAAGCTATTATAATTGGTGGTGGTGGCCACGGTTTAGCAACAGCTTACTACCTAGCTAAAAAGCATAACATGAGAAATATTGCTGTGTTAGAAAAGGGCTGGATTGGTGGAGGAAATACAGGAAGAAATACTACAATTATAAGATCAAATTATTTGTGGGATGCAAGTGCTGGATTATATGACCATGCATTAAAAATTTGGGAAAATTTAACTCAAGAATTAAATTACAATATAATGTTCAGTCAAAGAGGAGTTATGAATTTAGCCCATAACCTTCAAGATGTAAGAGATTTAAAAAGAAGAACTCACGCAAACAGACTTAATGGTATTGACGCAGTGTGGTTAAATACAGATCAAGTAAAAGAATTTTGTCCAATAATAAATACTTCTCCAGATATAAGATACCCTGTTCTTGGTGGAACATTACAAAGAAGAGCGGGAACTGCTAGACATGATGCTGTAGCATGGGGTTATGCAAGAGGAGCAGATGAAATGGGAGTTGATATAATTCAAAATTGTGAAGTTAAAGGTATAAAAAGAAATGGAGATCAAGTTGAAGGTGTTGAAACATCAAAAGGATTTATTAAAACAAAAAAAATTGGTGTTGTTGCAGCAGGACACTCAAGTGTAATTGCTAATATGGCAGGATTAAAGTTACCACTGGAAAGCAAACCTTTACAAGCATTAGTTTCAGAACCAGTCAAACCAATAATTGATACTGTAGTAATGTCGAATGCTGTACATGCATATGTTAGTCAGTCTGACAAAGGTGAACTAGTAATTGGTGCTGGTACAGACGCTTATGTTTCTTATACTCAAAGAGGTAGCCATGATGTTGTAGAAGGAACATTAAAAGCAATATTGGAGCTGTACCCTATTTTTAGCAGAATGAAAATGTTGAGACAATGGGGTGGAATTGTTGATATATGTCCTGATGCAAGTCCAATAATTAGTAAAACAAATATAAAAGGACTCTATTTTAATTGTGGTTGGGGCACTGGAGGTTTTAAAGCAACACCTGGATCAGGTGATTTATTTGCACACACTATTGCTAATGATGAACCGCATAAATTAAATGCTGCATTTAATCTTAATCGATTTGTGAGTGGAGATCTTGTTGATGAACATGGTGCAGCCGCTGTAGCACACTAATGTTTTTAATAAATTGTCCATATTGTGGTGAAAGAGACCAAAGTGAATTTTCATGTGGAGGTGAGGCTCACATAGTTAGACCAAAGCAACCAACTGAACTAAGTGATGATCAATGGGCAGAATATCTATTTATGAGAAAGAATATTAAAGGAGTTCAGTTCGAAAGATGGAACCATGCTCATGGATGTAGAAAATGGTTTAATATGGTTAGAGACACATCAAACGACAAAATACATGCAATTTATAAAATGGGAGAAAAACCACCGGTAGAATAAATGACAAAATTCAGAGTTAATAAGACAAAACATGTAGATCAAACTAAAAGTGTCTCATTTAATTTCGATGGAAAAACTTATTACGGATTTGAAGGTGATACTTTAGCATCTGCCTTACTTGCAAATGGTGTTCATTTAGTTGGTAGAAGCTTTAAATATCACCGACCAAGAGGAATAATGTCTTGTGGATCAGAAGAGCCTAATGCGATATGCCAAATAAATGAAGATGCAGATTTAACAGAACCTAATGTTAGAGCAACAGAGATTGAACTATATGAGGGCTTAATAGCATCAAGTCAAAATTGTTGGCCCAGCGTTAAATTTGACATAGGTGGAATTAACAATTTTATATCTCCATTTATACCAGCAGGTTTTTATTATAAGACTTTTATGTGGCCTAAAAGTTTCTGGAAAAGAATTTATGAACCGCTGATAAGAATGTCTGCGGGACTTGGAAAATCACCAACAAAACCCGATCCTGAATTGTATAACCATAAATATGTTCATTGTGATGTATTAATTATAGGTGGTGGTATTTCTGGAATTATTGCTTCAAAAATTGCTGCTAAAAACAATTTAAAAACAATATTAATTGAAGACAAAAATATTCTTGGTGGGTCAACAATATTTCAAAAGAATGAAAATTATAAGATTAATAATAAATTCTCAAGTGAATGGATAAATGAACAAATAGCAGAACTTAAAAAATTAGATAATTTAACAATCAAAACTAGAACAAGCTTGGCAGCTTATCATAGTTATAATTACCTGTTAGCAAAAGAAAATATTTCAGACCACCTACCATTGAATAAAAGAAATGGAGACATCAGACAGAGATTATGGAAAATTAGAGCTGATAAAGTTATAGTAGCAACCGGCGCTTTAGAAAGACCCCTTGTATTTAATAATAATGATAGACCAGGAATAATGCTTTCAAACTCCGTAAAAAAATATTTAGACTTTTATGGTGTGTCTTGTGGACTTAATAATGTGATATTTACTAACAATGATAGCGCTTACGAAACTGCTGTTTCGTTTAAAGAAAAAGGATTATCTGTCGAAATAATAGATATAAGAAAAAAATCCAATTCCAAAATTGTTAAAAATGCTGAAAAACTAGGAATTAAAATCTATTGGAACTCAACAATAGTTAACACTTTTGGTTATAGAAAAATAAATTCTGTTGAGATAATGAATTTATCAGAAGATGGATCAAATGTTGTTGGAGATAAAAATAGAATTAACTGTGATTGTTTAGCAATAAGTGGTGGTTGGACACCAATGGTTCACATGCATACACAATCTGGTGGTAAGTTAGATTTTAGAGAATTAGATAAAACTTTTATACCTAATGAAATAGACCAAAATCATATTAATGTTGGTTCATGTAATGGTGACTTTGAGCTTGAAGATATAATTAATAATACAAATAATAAAGTAAAGAATTTTTTGAAGGTCAGTGAAAGTGACTTTGAGAACATTTCCGTTTTTAACTCAAAAGAATTAGATAAAAGAAATATATGGCTACTACCAAGTTATATATCAGAAGGTAAATGCAAATCTTTTATTGATTTTCAAAATGACTCTACTGCAAAAGATATAAAACTTGCACTTAGAGAAGGTTTTAAATCTATTGAACATGTAAAAAGATACACAACAACTGGTATGGCAACTGATCAAGGCAAATTATCCAACATGCATGCTTTGGGAATTATTGCAGAAACAGCTGGAGTTAAAATGGGTACATTAGGAACAACAACATTTAGACCACCGTTCACTCCATTAACTTTTGGATCAATAGTGGGAAGAAGTGTAGGTAAATTTTTTGATACAATAAGAAAAACATCAATTCATGAGTGGCATATTCAAAATAATGCTAAATTCGAAAATGTTGGACAATGGAAAAGACCTTGGTACTACCCTATTAATGACGAAGGTCTTCATGATGCCGTTCAAAGAGAAAGTAAGGCAGCTAGAGATAGTGCAGGAATTTTAGATGCTTCTACACTTGGGAAAATAGATATTCAAGGAACTGATGCATCTGAATTTTTAAATAGAGTATACACAAATGCATGGTCAAAATTAGGAATTGGGAAATGTAGATATGGATTAATGTTAAATGAAGATGGTATGGTTTATGATGATGGTGTTACGACAAGATTAGGTGAAAATCATTATTTAATGACTACAACAACTGGAGGAGCAGCAAATGTTCTTTCAAAACTTGAAGATTATTTACAAACAGAGTGGCCTGAGTTAGATGTTTACTTAACCTCAGTCACCGACCACTACTCGACAGCAAGTATATGCGGTCCAAACTCTAAAAAAATATTAACAAAAATATTTCCAGATAAAGATTTTAGTGATGATACTTTTCCACATATGTCTTATCAAAATGGCAAAATTGATGAGATTGATTGTAGAATAATGAGAATAAGTTTTACAGGTGAGCTTAGCTATGAAATTAATATAGAGTCAAAATATGGAAAATCGTTATGGGAAAAATGCATTGAGGCAGGAAAAGAATTTAAGATTACACCTTACGGGACAGAAACTATGCATTTATTAAGAGCTGAAAAAGGTTTTATTATCGTTGGTCAAGATACAGATGGAACTATGACACCAATTGACCTTCAAATGGATTGGATAGTTAGCAAAAAAAAATACGATTTTATTGGTAAAAGATCACTTTATAGAAGTGATACTATCAGAGAAGATAGAAAACAACTTGTAGGATTACTCACAGATGATCCAAATGAAATTTTAGAAGAAGGAGCTCAGATTGTTTCTGATATGAGCAAAAAACCCATAGAAATGATTGGTCATGTAACATCGAGTTACTTTAGCCCAAATTTAAACAAATCAATTGCTCTTGCTGTCGTAAAAAGTGGAAAAAAAATGAATGGACAAAAACTTATTGTACCAATGGAAAATAAAAACATAAATGTAACAGTTTCTGACTCTGTTTTTTTAGATAAAGAAAATAAGAGGATTAATGCTTAATCAAGAATATCCTAAATTTGAAAAAGCTTCATTTGAAGATCTCGAAATTTCATTATCTGAACCAATTGTAAAAATAAATTTAAGAGGAAAAAAGAAAGAATTTTTTACCAAAATAGGAAAAATCTTATCAATAATTTTACCTATTGAGCCGAATACAAGTTCATCAAATCAACAATACAATACACTGTGGCTAAGTCCAGACGAATGGTTAGTATATTTTAACGGAGAAGATAGACAATTATTCAATAACCTTTTTAATGAAATTTCAAAACTTAATTTTGGTTCAGTCGTTGATGTCTCAAATCAATGGATTTGTATTAATATTAAAGGTAATAATACTTTTGACCTTCTTTCTTCTGGATCGCCATTTAATTTTAACAGTTTCAAAAAGACTAAAAACTCAGTTACTCAAACTCTGCTAAACCATACAGATGTAATTATTCACCATAAAGAAATCAATGAAATTAATCTTTTTGTAAGAAGATCTTTTTCAGAAGATTTATGGTTGTGGATTAAGGACAGTGCTAGATTTATCTAATTTTTTTTTTATATAATAGCTAACATACGTAAATAAAAGTATAGATAGAGTCCACTGGAAAATAAACCATAGCCAAAAAAAAGTATCAAAGTCTGCTGATAAGTATTTAGCTAAATAGAAAACACATATTGGCACTAGTACATTTCTCATCATATTATTGACCATTGCATAATTTGACTTCTTCAAACCCATAAAAAATCCATTAGATAAAAAGAAAATTGGGTAAGCTGGTAATATGAAAGCTGCAATTTTTAAATACCTTCTTCCATATTCTAATACCACCTCGTTGCTAGAAAAAAACCTTGGAACTATATCGGCTGTTAAATAAACTAATATCCCTGAAAAAACCATCAAGATAAGCCCGTATTTAATTGAAACGAAGTAAGTCTCTTTAACTCTATCAAAGTTATTTGCACCAAAGTTTTGAGCTATAATTGAGATTATTGCAGTATTTATTCCTAGTATTGGCAGTAAAACAACTTGCTCTATTCTCGTAGCTGCACCATAACCAGCAACTGCTAGCTCACTTGTCTGACCAACATAAGTGAAAATAAATGTAGCTGCTACAGCATATCCACATATTGCAATTGATATAGGCATTGATTGAAAGAAAATATTTTTTAAATAAATAAATTTTACATTAAAAAATTCAATTGTAATTTTTTTAACACGTGGATTTTGTAAAACTTTAAAAAGAATAATAAGAAATGCTATTAATTGTGCAATAATTGTTGATAAACCTATTCCCATCATTCCCATTGCAGGAATAAATAAAAACCCAAATATTAAGATGGGATTTAAAATTATGTTTAAGAGAAAACTGAGGATTAAAACATTTCTGTATGTTTTTGTGTCTCCTTCCGCATGTAAAAGTGAGTTTAATGAAACAACAAGGAAAAATAGGAATGATCCATAAAACATAATATTTGTATATTGGAGACCCAAATTTGTAATTTCTTCAGTTGATCCCATCAGATCAAATACCTTTTCTGAAAAATAGAGTCCTATAAATGTGATAAAAACTGAAATTAGTAAACCGTAAATTATAATATGAGTAAAATAATACGAAGCATTTTTTTCATTTTTTTCTCCAATACTATTTCCTATCAATGAAGTTCCACCTACAGTAACACCAATAGATGTTGCAACAATTATAAAGTATATTGGAAAAGATTTACTTAAAGCTGATAGAGCCTCTGGTGAAATTAATCCAGAATAAAATGTATCTACAATATTATATAAAGTTTGAAAGAGCGTTCCGACGCTTGCTGGTATTGCAAGTTTTCTTACAAGTACAGGAATATTTTCTTTAAGCAAGTCCATATAAATTAATTATTATTTTAATATTCTTTTTTGAAGATATGTCTCTTACCTAATTTTTTTGCAAGTAATATCTGTTTTTGCCTCATAGCAAATCTTGATTTTTGATCATCTGTTAAAGAATCGTGACATTTTGGACAATGAATGCCTTCTAAATATTTAGAAGATTTTTTTTCTTTGATTGAAACAGGTTTTCTGCAACCACTACAAATTGAATAACTGCCCTGCCTCAAGCCATGTTTTATTGAAACTCTATTATCAAAAACAAAACATTCGCCGTTCCATTGACTATTTTTTTTATTAATATTATTCAGATAGTTAATAATTCCACCTTTTAAAACATATACATTTTTAAATCCTTTTTTTTTCAAATAAATATTTGCTTTTTCGCACCTGATACCACCTGTACAAAACATTGCTATATTTTCGCTATTTTTAAATTGGTTTAAATATTTAGGAAATTCACGAAAGTTTTCTATATTTGGATTTAAAGATTTTTTAAAAGTACCCACATCATACTCAAAAGATTTCCGTGCATCTATCAAAACTGTATCCTTTTTTTTAATTATTTTATTCCATTCACTTGGATTTAGGTTGTTCTTAGGAAAATTATAGTTTCTAACTTTAAAACCCATTGGAACAACTTCTTTTTTGATTTTAATTTTAAGTTTATGAAATGGATTAAATTTACTATTAGAATTATTTTCTGAATTAAATTTTTTTATAGATAATATTTTTTTTAAAAGTTTATTGAATTTTAAAAGGTTATTTTTTTTATCTGAAATTGTTCCATTAACACCTTCGGGTGAAATTATTATTGTTCCTCTAATTTCATAATCTTTAAGATTATTTTCTAATCTATTTTTCAATTTTTTAAGATTATTAAGTTTTTTAAATTTATAAAAACCAAAAATATTGAACATTATAAAACCCTACAAACAGTCATTCCATCTCCTAATGGGATGATTATTTGTTCTACTCTTTCATCAGTTGATACATGCTCATTTAATTCTCTAATATTTAATGTAAATTTATCCATATTATCTTCATCTGCAACTTCACCATGCCATAAAACATTATCAATAATGATCAAACCACTTTTTTTTATTATTTTTAATGATCTTTCATAATATTCTTTATAATTAAGCTTATCAGCATCAATAAAAACCATATCATATTTTTGTTTTTTTAATTCATCTAAACTATCTAGTGCAGGTTTTACAATCGTTTGAATTTTTTTATCTTGATTAGCTTTCTTAAAAAAACTTACTGCGATCTTGTTTGTCTCTTTGTCTTTATCAAGCGTTGTAAGTTTTCCATCATCAGGAAGTGCAAGGGCAATAGAAAGTGCACTTAAACCAGTAAAAGTTCCAATCTCAAGCACATTTTTTATATTAGATATTTTTATTATTAAATGGAGAAAATGACATTGAGATATTGCTACTTGCATTCTCTTTTCATTTCCAAGGGTATTATTATAATCTATGATTTCTTTTTGAACTGAATTTAGTTTAAAACTAAAATTATTAATATATTTTTCGATTTTTTCAGAAATTTCAATATTCTTTCCCATCTATCTTAATTATATAATGACTATAGGTTTAGTTAAATTAAAGTTTCTTCTTTAATATTTCATTAATTAATTGAGGGTTAGCTTTTCCACCAGAAGCTTTCATTGCCTGTCCAACAAAGAAGCCAAATAGCTTTTCTTTTCCTTGTTTATACTCAATGGCTTTTTCTCTGTTATCATTGATTATTTTATCAATTAATGCCTCTAATGTTTTTGGATCACTTTCTTGCTTCAACCCTTTTTCCTCAACAATTATTTGAGGGTCTATGTCACCATCTAACATTAACTCAAATATTGTCTTAGCAATTTTTCCTGAGATTGTTCCATTTTTAATTAAATTAATCAATTTTGCCAAATTTTTTGCACTTATTGGACTTTGAGCAATTTCAATATTTTTTTCATTTAAAACTGCAAATAATTCTCCTGTAATCCAATTTACGGCTAGTTTCATGTCACGGTTTTTACCCATTTTGGCAACAACTTCTTCAAAATATTTAGCTGTATCGATATCAGAGACTAATATTGTTGCATCATAAGGTGACACTTTAAATTCATCAATAAATCTTTTCTTTTTATCATCTGGTAATTCAGGGATTTCAGATTTTAGTTTATCAATAAATTCATCCGTAACTTCTAATGGAAGTAAATCTGGATCTGGAAAGTATCTATAATCATGAGCATCTTCTTTCGACCTCATTGATCTTGTTTCATTTTTTTTTGTATCAAAAAGTCTTGTTTCTTGATCTATTTCTTGACCTTCTTCTATTAAATCGACTTGTCTATTTGCCTCATAAATAATTGCCATTTGCATGAATTTGATAGAATTAACATTTTTTATTTCACATCTTGTTCCTAAATCTGTTGAGCCTTTTATTCTTACAGACACATTAACATCAGCTCTTAATGATCCCTCTTGCATGTTCCCATCGCAAGTTCCTAAATATCTCATAATAGATCTAAGTTTTTTTATATAGGCATTCACTTCATCTGGTGATCTTAGATCAGGCTTACTAACAATCTCCATTAAAGCTACACCTGATCTATTAAGATCAACTAGCGTATTACTAGGATCAATATCATGAATACTTTTACCTGCATCCTGCTCTAAATGTAATCTTTCAATTCCAACTTGTTTTTGACCTTCAGGCATATCCAAAATAACATTACCCTCACCCACGATTGGGTATTTATATTGTGAAATTTGATAACCCTGAGGTAAATCTGCATAAAAATAATTCTTTCTATCAAAAACAGACTTATTATTGATCTTAGCTTTTAAACCAATACCAGTTTTTATAGCTTGTTTAACACAAAATTCATTAATTACTGGAAGCATGCCTGGGAAAGCTGCATCAACTAAGCTTACTTGAGTATTAGGTTCAGCTCCAAATTTTGTAGAAGAAGATGAAAAAAGTTTTGAATTTGATGTTACTTGAGCATGAACTTCAAGTCCTATAACAACTTCATAAACATTATCATTTCTTTCAATTAAATATTCCGAATTATTTTTAGACATTATTTCATCCACCAATCAGTTATATTATTTTTATAATTGATTTTTTCCTCCATTGAATAAGCAATATTTAAAACTGTTTGTTCATCAAACGGTTTACCTATTATTTGTAAACCCAATGGATAATTATTTTTATCTACGCCTGCAGGTATTGAAATCCCAGGTAAACCTGCAAGGTTTACTGGAACAGTAAATATATCATTTAAATACATTGAAACTGGATCATTAGATTTTTCTCCTATTTTAAATGCAGAACTAGGTGTTGAAGGTGTCAAAATAGCATCTACTTTATTATAAGCTTGGTCAAAATCTTGTTTAATTAATTGTCTAACTTTTTGAGCTTTAAGATAGTAAGCATCATAATATCCAGAAGATAAAACATAGGTGCCAATCATTACCCTTCTCTTTACTTCTTCACCAAATCCCTCTGATCTAGTTTTTTCATACATATCAATTAAATTTTTCCCGGAAGATCTTAGACCATATTTAACACCATCATATCTTGCTAAATTAGATGATGCTTCAGCTGGCGCTACAATATAATAAGTTGGTAAAGCATAGCTAGTATGAGGTAATGAAATGTCAATTATTTCTGCTCCACAATCTTTTGCATACTCAATACCTTTTTTCCAAAGTTTCTCAATTTCTTCTGGCATCCCATCAACTCTATATTCTTTTGGAATACCGATTTTTAAACCTTTAATATTTCTAGTTAGCTCTGATGAATAATTATTTCTTTTAAAATCAATTGAGGTTGAATCTTTTTTATCAAATGATGAGATCACCTCTAAAAGAATGGAGCTATCTTTGACATCTTTGCTCATTGGACCTGCTTGATCTAGAGATGATGCAAAAGCAACAATTCCATATCTTGAACAGCTGCCATAAGTAGGTTTTAGTCCTACTGTACCAGTAAAGGAGGCGGGTTGCCTAATAGATCCACCAGTGTCAGTGCCTATTGTTACAGGTGTTAAATTAGCTGCTAAAGCCGCTGAAGAACCACCAGATGATCCACCAGGAACTAAATCTTCTGCGATTGGGTTTTGAACATTGCCAAAAAAACTTGTTTCATTAGATGATCCCATTGCAAATTCATCACAATTAAGTTTGCCAAGCAATATGCCTCCTTCGTTCCATATATTTTGTGTTACAGTCGATTCATAGGTTGGTACAAAATTATTTAAGATATTGCTTCCAGCTGTTGTTCTTACTTCATTTGTGCAAAAGAGATCTTTTACAGCAATTGGAATGCCTGGAAGTTTTAAATCAAAATTTGGTTTATCATCAAACTCTTTTGAAAGTTTAAGACAATTTTCAAAATTTTCAGTTACATATACATTTATTTTTTTTGACTTTTCAGCTCTATCAATAAAAGATTTTGCAGCTTCATTTGAAGATATTTTTTTCTCTTTAATATTTTTAATTAATTCATAAAGTGTTAAAGATGTAATTTCAGACATTACTCAACAACTTTCGGTACAACAAAAAAATCATCATTTTTTTCTGGTGAATTTTTTAATATTTTTTCTCTTATATTTTCACTAGTTATTTTATCATCTCTAAATCTTAACGTTGTTTCAGCTATAGAAGTTAATGGTTCAACATTATCTGTATTTAATTCATTTAATTTTTCAATAAATTCAAATATTGAATTCATATCAGTTGCTAGTTTTTCTGCTTTTTTCTCATCTAGTGAGATTCTAGCTAATTTTGATATGTGTTTTACAGTTTTAAGATCTATAGTCATATGGTAAAAAATATTGTCGCAAACTACCACTTAAGTTAAAAATATACAATATGATCACAATTAATGAATTCAAATCAAAAGTATCAGATGGATCAAGAATTATAGGTATAGATTTGGGTTCAAAAAGGATTGGAATTGCAATAAGCGATGGCAATCAAAAAATTGCTACACCTTATAAAACTTTAGAAAAAATAAAGTCTTCTAAATTAATCGAAGATATTAAGAGTATAATCAAGGAGAACGATGTCAAAGGCATAATAGTTGGGAATCCAATAAATATGGATGGTTCATATGGAAAATCATCACAATCAGCTAAAGACATAGCAATCAATCTTGCAGATAAAATTAACATTCCTGTTTGTCTATGGGATGAAAGATTATCTACAGTTGGAGCTTTTAATTTGTCCAGTGAATTAGACATAAACGTTAGCAAAAGAGAGAAAGAGATAGATAAATTTGCTGCAGCATTTATTTTACAAGGAGCCCTAGATTATTTACAGAATTAATGCTTGCATAGTTAACTCTATATAGTTATAGAGTTAATTTTAATGGCAATTAAATCTAAAAAAGCTATTAAAATTTCTCAAAAACATTTGTTAGGTATTCAAGACTTATCAGTCAATGATGTAAACATAATTTTGAATGAAGCCTCAAAATTCATTGAGTTAAACAAAAGCAAAAACAAAAAGCTTGATATTTTAAAAGGTAAAACGCAAATAAATTTATTTTTTGAACCTTCGACCAGGACTCAAAGTTCTTTTGAATTAGCAGGAAAAAGATTAGGTGCAGATGTAATGTCAATGAATATTACAAACTCTGCTATAAAAAAAGGTGAAACTCTCATAGATACAGCAATGACATTAAATGCAATGCATCCAGATATCATCGTTATAAGGCATCAAGATTCTGGTGCTTGTAATTTGTTATCTCAAAAAGTTAATTGTGCAGTTCTAAATGCAGGAGATGGACGAAGAGAACACCCTACTCAAGCTCTACTAGATGCGTTAACTATAATAAATAGAAGAAAAAAAATAGAAGGTCTTAAAATAGCTATATGTGGAGATATTCTTCATTCAAGAGTAGCAAGATCAAATATTTATTTACTAAACATGTTAGGTGCTGAAGTAAATATAGTAGCTCCAACTAATCTTATGCCAAATGAAATAGAAAGATTTGGTGTCAATATTTATTCAGATATGAAAAAAGGGGTTAAAGACTGTGACATAGTGATGATGTTAAGACTTCAGAATGAGAGAATGACAAGTTCTTTCCTATCTTCTAACAGAGAATACTATGAATATTACGGTTTAACACCAGACAAAATAAAATTTGCTAAAGATGATGCGCTTATAATGCACCCAGGTCCAATGAATAGAGGAATTGAAATTGATACAAACTTAGCAGACGATATTAATAAAAGTGTAATTAAAGAACAAGTTGAATTAGGAGTAGCAGTAAGAATGGCTTGCTTAAAGATATTTTGTGAATAAATGAAAAAAAAATACTTTATAAATGCAAATATAATTGATCCGTATAATTCATTAAATGAGACAGGTGGATTAATAATTGACGAAAATGGAAAAATTGAAGGTGTTGGTAAAAAAGTAAATACTAATAATATTCCATCTCGAGAAAAAGTAATCGATTTAAAAGGTAAGCATATATTCCCTGGTTTGGTAGATATGCGTGTATTTGTTGGAGAGCCTGGTTTCGAATATAAAGAAAATTTTAGAACATTGAGCGAAGCTGCTTTATCAGGTGGAGTGACATCTGTTGTAACAATGCCTAACACAAATCCAGTTATTGATAATGTTTCGATTGTTGATTTTCTTAGAAGAAGAGGAAGAGATAAATCTAAAATAAATATTTTTCCAACTGCTGCATTAACTGTAAATACAGAGGGAGAGAACATGACTGAATTTGGGTTATTGCAAGGAAAAGGGATTATTGGATTTACAGATGGAATTAAAACTATTCAAAACCCAAGAATAATGAATAGAATTATGAATTCAGCCTCAGATTTAAATTCTTTAATTATACAACATGCAGAAGATGCAGAGTTATCAAAAGATGGAATGATTAATGATGGCATAATTGCTACAAAACTTGGTTTGCAGGGAATTCCTGTAAGTGCAGAATTGTTAATCTTAGAAAGAGATTTAACTTTATTAGAGTATAACAATTGCAGATACCATATATCACAAATTTCATCAACGAGTTCAGTTGAAATAATTAGAGAGAGAAAGAAAAAAGTTAATTTCAGCTGCGGTGTTTCAATTAATAATTTATCTTTAAACGAAAATGATATTGGTGATTTCAAAACATTTTTAAAGTTGTCTCCACCTTTAAGAACCGAAGATGATAGAAATGCACTAGTTCAGGGGTTGGTTGATGAAACGATTGATGTAATAGTATCAGATCATAAACCTGAAGACGAGGAAAATAAAAGATTAACTTTTGCACAAGCAGAAGCTGGTGCATCAGGTATCGAAACTTTATTACCTTTAAGTTTAGAGTTATATCACAATGGATCAGTAAATTTAGAAACTATTATAAAGGCTTTAACATCTAGTCCTGCAAAAATACTTAAAATTAACAAAGGTAATTTATCAATAGGTAATGATGCTGACTTTTGTATTGTAGACATAAACAAACCATGGGTAGTGAGAAAAGAAAAATTAATATCAAAATCAAAAAATACTCCAATAGAAGATAAAAAATTGCAAGGTAAAGTAATGAATACTTTTGTTAATGGAGAAGAATTATTTAAAGCTGAATAATGGATTATATAATTACAGCTTTAATATCTTATTTATTTGGTTCAATTCCTTTTGGATACATATTTACAAAAATATTTCTTAAAAAAGATATAAGAGATGTGGGGTCTGGAAATATAGGAGCAACAAATGTTTTAAGAACAGGAAATAAAAGATTAGGATATTTAACCCTAATACTAGATATTTTAAAAGCTGTTATACCTGTTATTTATGTAAAGCTTTATTATCCTGATTTAATTTTTATTTCAGCACTTTGTGCTTTTTTAGGTCATTTATTTCCAGTTTGGTTAAAATTTAATGGAGGCAAAGGTGTTGCAACATTTGTGGGAATACTAATTTCAATAAATATTTATTATGCATTAATATTTGGTATTATTTGGGTTTTAACCTTTATTATATCTAAATATTCTTCCCTATCTTCCTTAATTGCATCAATCTCAATACCAATTTACATATTAATTTTAGGTAATGGTAATTTTATTTTTTTTACCATCATGTTTGTATTAATTTTTTATACACATAGAGAAAATATAAAAAGATTAATAAACAAAGAAGAAACAAAGAGTAAAATTTATTAATTTGACAGTTAAGTAGTTATAAGTAGTTTCAACAATAATGAATCTTGTAATTGTTGAAAGTCCTGCAAAAGCTAAAACTATAAATAAATATCTTGGTGCAGATTACACAGTTTTAGCTAGCTATGGTCACATCAGAGATTTGCCATCAAAGAATGGTTCGGTTGATCCAGAAAATTCCTTTAAGATGATTTGGGAAGTAGACAGTTTTTCTAAAAAATATTTAAAAGAAATAACTGATACAGCCAAGAATTCAGACAAAATTATACTTGCTACAGATCCTGATCGTGAGGGTGAAGCAATAGCGTGGCATGTAAAAGAATTTTTAGATGAAAAAAAACTTCTGAAAGACAAAAAAGTTGAAAGAGTAGTTTTCAACGAAATCACAAAAAAAGCAGTTACAAATGGTATAGATAATCCTAGAAATATAGAAAATGAGCTAGTTGATGCATACATGGCAAGACGTGCTTTGGATTATCTAGTAGGTTTTAATATATCACCCATTTTATGGACGAAGCTGCCTGGATCCAAATCTGCAGGAAGAGTTCAGTCAGTAGCACTTAGATTGCTTACTGAGAGAGAGCATGAAATAGAGGTATTTCAACCTAAAGAGTTCTGGACGCTTAATGTAAATTTTTTAACAAAAGATAATTTAATATTAAAGACAAGTTTAAATCAACTCGATGGAAATAAAATTGAAAAATTCTCATTTAAAAATAAAGAAGAAATTAATGCAGGAATAAAATTAATAGAGAACAAAAAGTATAAAATTTCAGATATTGCTTCCAAAACGTATACTCGAAATCCATCTGGTCCATTTACTACTTCTACTTTGCAACAGGCATCCTCAAGTAAATTAGGATTTGGAGCATCAAGAACAATGCAAATTGCACAAAGATTATATCAAGGTATAGATATTGATGGAGAAACAGTTGGTTTAATTACCTATATGAGAACGGATGGCACAAATATTTCAAAGGATGCGGTTAACTCATTTAGAAATTTCATTACTCAAACTTATGGCAATGATTATTTACCACCTTCACCATTAAGTTATTCAGGAAAAAAAGCCAAAAATGCTCAAGAAGCCCATGAAGCAATTAGGCCAACAGAGATAAGTAGAGTTCCTGATGATATGAAAAAATATTTAAGCACTGATCAATATAAATTATATAATTTAATTTGGTCAAGATCCCTATCTTCACAAATGGAGTCTGCAAAATTTGATAGAAAAACTATTACTATCTTATCTGATGATGAGAAAAATATATTTAAAGCTAGTGGCTCAACTTTAAAATTTGATGGTTTTTTAAAAGTTTCAAGATTGGATGAAAATAAAGAAGATGAGGAAAATATTTTACCAGAGGTAAGTAAAGGAGAAATATCTTATAAAGATTTTACTGATGAGCAACACTTCACTCAACCTCCCCCAAGATATTCTGAAGCTAGTCTTGTCAAAAAACTCGAAGAATTAGGAATTGGCAGACCATCAACGTATGCGAGTATCATTTCAGTTATTTCAAATAGAGGATATGCTGATTTGGAAAATAAAAGGTTTTTTCCAACAGATAGAGGAAAATTACTATCTGCATTTTTAGAAAAATTATTTTCAAAATATGTTGATTATGATTTTACTGCAAAATTAGAAGATCAGTTAGATGATATAACCTCAGGTAAAGAAAATTGGATTAAGGTTTTGGAAGAATTTTGGAAGGATTTTAATTTAAACGTAACTGATGTTAAAGAGAAAAGAACAAGAGAAGTTTTAGATATGCTTAATGAAAGTCTTGGATCCTTAATTTTTGAAGTAGATAAAGAGGGAAAGATTGATAGAAAATGTAAACTTTGTGAAAGTGGTCAATTAAGCTTAAAAAATAGTTTCAGAGGTGGTGCTTTTATTGGATGTTCAAATTATCCAGATTGTAAATTTACCAGACCTCTATCAAAATCTAAGGCTGCACAACAATTAACATTAGCAGAGCCAAAACTAATTGGTCAAAATGATCTTGGTAAAGATATATATTTAAAAAATGGAAGATTTGGCCCTTATTTGCAGTACGAAAAAGAAATAGAAGAAGAGGAAACCAAAAAGAAAAAAAGAAAATTGAATAAAGAGGAAAATAAAATGAAAAATGTTTCAATACCAAAAGGGATTGATATTAAAAGCATAGATTTAGAAAGAGCAAAATATTTGTGCTCATTACCATTAACATTAGGTAAAAATCCTGAAAATGATAAAGATATAACTGTTAATATTGGAAGATTTGGACCATATTTGAAATGTGAAAATAAGTCTGCTCGTTTAGATAACGTTGAAGAAATCTTCAGTATTGGATTAAACAGAGCTATAACCTTAATCGCTGAGGCAAAGCCAGGGAGAATTTCATCTTCATTAATTAAAGACCTTGGAGAACATCCTGAGGATAAAAAACCAGTAAGGATAATGAAAGGTCAATATGGGCCATATATCAAATATAAATCATTAAATGCCACGATTCCTGAAGAGAAAGATCCTATTGAATTAACAATGGAAGAGGCACTTATTTTAATTGAGAAAAGAAAAGAGTACGATAAGAATAAAAAGAAAAAAAAAGGTAAATAATGAATATTGATGAAAAATTAAAGGAATTAGGTTTCTCTTTACCTAAAGCAACTGACCCTGTTGGATCGTATGTTGCAACTAAAATATCTGGTAATTTACTTTATATATCAGGTCAAATATCGATTGATGTAGATGGTAATTTGATTAAAGGAAAAGTTGGAAAAGACCTTAATACGGATCAAGCATATAAAGCTGCAGAAAGGTGTGCGTTAAGTATAATTTCACAAGCAAAAAAAGCATGTGAAGATGATTTATCTAAAATTAAATCTTGCATAAAATTAACTGGATTTGTTAATTCTACAGATGAGTTTATAGAACAGCCAAAAGTGATTAATGGTGCTTCAGATTTAATTAAGAATATTTTTGGTGAAATTGGAACTCATACACGTGCGGCTGTAAGCACAAACAGTCTACCTTTGGGGGTAGCAGTTGAAGTTGACGCTATTTTTGAAATTAAATAGTTACCTGCCTATGCTATAATACTCAATATTTTTGTTCTTCATTTTTGAAGGTGAATACAAATTTCGTAAATCGTAAATTTTTAATTTCCTCTTAT